>NZ_BAAATE010000007.1:0-349951 GCF_039533245.1 Nonomuraea recticatena
TGGAACGCCTCGGCATCCTGTTCGACGTCTCCCACCTCGGCGCCTCAGGCGTCGCCCACGTGCTGGAGCTGGCCACCAGGCCCGTCATCGCCACCCATTCCTCGGCCAGAGCCCTGCGCGACCACCACCGCAACCTCACCGACGAGCAGATCAGGGGTGTGGCGGGCACGGGCGGGGTGATCTGCGTGAACTTCCTGGCCGCCTTCCTCACCGAGAACGCCCGCGAGGCCACCCTCGACCACCTGCTCGACCACATCGAGCACATCGTGGGCGTCGCCGGCATCGACCATGTGGGGCTCGGCCCCGACTTCATGGACGAGGTCCTGCGCGACCTCACGCCCCCGTGCTGCGAGGGCGTCAGCTCCAGCGGCATCGACAACCGCGCGGTGATACCCGGCCTGGCGGGTCCTGGCGGCCTGCCGCTGGTGGGCGAGGGGCTGCTGGCGCGCGGGCTGCCCGAGGCGGACGTGCGGAAGATCCTCGGCGGCAACGTGCACCGCCTGTTCGGAAAGGCGCTGGCATGATCGACGACCTCGAGGAACTGGTCACCTGCGAGTCCTTCTCCAGCGACCTCGCGGCGGTGGCGCGCAGCGCCAAGGTGGTGGCCGCGATGGGCGCCCGCCACCTCGGCGCCCCGCCCGAGACGATCGTGGTCGACGGCGTCACGCACCTGCGCTGGAGCTTCGGCACCCCGCGGGTGCTGCTGCTCGGCCACCACGACACCGTCTGGCCGATCGGCACGCTCGCCACCCACCCGTGGTCGGTGATCGACGGCGTCGCGAGGGGCCCCGGCGTCTTCGACATGAAGGCGGGGCTGGTGCAGCTGTTCCACGCCCTCGCCGGGCTCGGCGACCTCGACGGGATCTGCGTGCTGGTCACCGGCGACGAGGAGGTCGGCTCGACCACCTCGCGCGCGCTGATCGAGGAGTGCGCGCGCGGCCTGTCGGCCGCGTTCGTGCTGGAGGGCAGCGCGGACGGCGGCGCGCTCAAGACCGCGCGCAAGGGCACCTCCGACTACACGGTCACGGTGTACGGCAAGGCCGCGCACGCGGGGCTCGAACCGTGGAACGGCGCCAACGCGGGCATCGAGCTGGCCCACCAGATCCTCACCATCGCCGGCATGGCGGCGCTGGCCGACTCCACGGACTCCCCCGGCACCGGCGGCACCACCGTGACGCCGACCGTCCTGGCGGGAGGCACCACGCTCAACACCGTGCCTGCGCTCGCGCGGGTGGGGGTGGACGTGCGGGTGCCGACGCTGGCCGCCCAGTCCAGGGTCGACACGCTGATGCGCGCTCTGTCGCCCCAGGTGCAGGGGACGAGGCTGGAGGTCAACGGAGGGCCGAACCGCCCGCCCATGGAGGCGGCCATGTCGGCGGAGCTGTTCAGGCTGGCCCAGGCGCTCGCGGCGGGGCTGGGGCTCGGCGCGCTGGAGCAGGCCTCGGTCGGCGGGGCCTCCGACGGGAACTTCACCGCGGGCATCGGGGTGGCGACGCTGGACGGGCTCGGAGCCGTGGGCGGCGGCGCGCACGCCGACCACGAGCACGTGATCGTGGCGGAGATGCCTGGCAGGGCGGCGCTGCTGCGGGCGCTGGTCGCCTCCGTGCTGGCGCCCTGACCAGGCCCTTCGCTGACGGCGGGGGCGGGCTCGGATAGGTTTCTGAGCGTGGAGGGAGGCCGGGTGACGGTGCGGGAGCTGCACGAGATCGGCGAGTTCGCCGACGTGCGCAGGCTGTTCGACGCCATCTGGCGCCCCGACCCCGCCAACCCGCCCGTCACCGTCGAGCTGATGCGGGTCTTCTCACACGCCGGCGGCTACGTCGCGGGAGCCTACGAGGACGGCGAGCTGGTCGGCGCCTGCGTGGGCCTGCTCGCCTCGGGCAACAGCCTGCACTCCCACGTCACGGGGGCCGTCCCCGGCAGGGGCGTCGGCCACGCGCTGAAGTCGCACCAGCGGCGGTGGTGCCTGGAGCGCGGCATCGACCGCGTCACCTGGACCTACGACCCGCTGGTGCGCCGCAACGCCTATTTCAACATCGCCAAGCTCGGCGCCCGCCCCTTCGAGTACGTGGAGAACTTCTACGGCCGGATGGCCGACGCCATCAACGAGGGCGACGAGTCCGACCGCCTGGTGGTCGAGTGGCTGCTCAAGGAGGAGGTCGTGGCGCGGCGCCCTGACGAGGGGGTGGCGGCTCTGGTGGAGGTGGGGGGACGCCCGGTGAGGGAGCCCGCGCACGGGCCCGTCGTGCTGGTCGGCACGCCCGCGGACATCGAGACGCTGCGGAGGGGGGATCCAGGGGCGGGCAGGGCGTGGAGGCACGCGATGCGCGAGGTGCTGGGCGGTTTGATGGCGGGCGGCGGACAAGTGACGGGCTTTACCAAAAAGGGTGACTATGTGGTGTCAGCCGGGTAGGTCCCGGCTGTGTTCACGCCGACGGTTCCACATCGCGTCCTGCCCCCCGTCACCGTCAGAGATCTGCCAGACGCGCCCACCTCCCGGTGGCGGCTCATCGGCCCGGGGCTGGTGGGCGCCGGCGTCGGGCTGGCCAGCGGAGAGTTCATCCTCTGGCCCTACATCGCCTCCCAGGTCGGTCTGATCTTCATTTGGGGCGCGCTGGTGGGCATCGTGACCCAGTGGTTCCTCAACATGGAGATCGAGCGCTACACGCTGGCCACCGGCGAGACCGCGCTGACCGGTTTCAGCCGCTTCTGGAAGCACTGGGGCGCGGTCTTCGTCCTCATGACGCTGCTGTCGAACCTGTGGCCTGGCTGGGTGACCACGTCGGCGACGATGGTGACGTACCTGACCGGCAGCGGGCAGGGCACCGTCCGCTACATCGCGATCGGCATGCTGATCGTGATCGCGCTCGGCCTGACGCTGGCCCCCGTCATCTACACCGCGCTCGAGCGGGTGATCTTCATCAAGATCGGCCTGGTGCTCACCCTGATCGTGGTGGCCGTGCTGTTCGCGATCAACGCCGACGCGTGGGTGGCGCTGGGCAGGGGCCTCACGGTCGACGCGAGCTTCCCTGTTCCTCCGCTGGAGTTCGCGGTGCTGATGGGCGCCATCGCCTACGCCGGTGCGGGCGGCGGGCAGAACCTGTGCCAGAGCAACTGGATCCGCGACAAGGGCCTGGGCATGGGCGCCTACGTGCCGCGGCTGGTCAGCCCGGTCACCGGGCAGGAGGAGGCGGTCTCCTCCACCGGCTTCCAGTTCTCTCCGACGAAGGAGAACCTGGCCAGGTGGCGGGCCTGGTGGCGCTTCGCCAACATCGAGCAGGGCTCGACCTTCGCCGTCGTGTCGTTCGTGACGATCGCGCTGATGTCGATGCTGGCCTACTCCACCGTCTTCGGTCAGCCGGGGCTGGCCAACAGCATCGGCTTCCTGAAGGTCGAGGGCGAGGCGCTGCGCGACACCGTGGGCGCGTGGTTCGGCGTGCTGTTCTGGCTCATCGGGGCGCTGTCGCTGTTCGCCTCCGCGATGGGCATCGTCGACTACACCAGCAGGCTCGCCTCGGACGTGCTCAAGACGGTCTACCTGCGCGAGCGCGCGATCTCGGTGAACAGGGTCTACTTCCTGGTCGTCTGGGCGATGACGCTCATCGGCATCTCCGTCCTGCTGGCCGGTTTCGACCAGCCGCTGATCCTGCTGGTGATGTCGGCCAGCTTCGCCGCCGTGATGATGTTCGTCTACTCGATCCTGCTCATCGTGCTCAACAGGCGGGCGCTGCCGGGGCCGATCAAGGTGCGCTCCTACCGGCTGGCGGCGCTGATCTGGTCGGTGGCCTTCTTCGGCTCGCTGACCGTCCTGACCCTCATCCAGCAGGCGCAGAAGATCCTGGGCTGACCGCTTGACCTCAAGTCCACTTGAGGAAACAGACTGGCCCGCATGAGAATCGTGGAGGCGACGAGTTTCGGCGGTCCCGAGGTCCTTCGGGTGCGGGAGGCCGACGATCTGGCGGCGGGGCCTGGTCAGGTCGTGGTGGGTGTGGTGGCGGCCGACGTGCTGTCTGTCGAGGCGCAGTTGCGCACCGGATGGGGCGCCGAGTGGTCGGGCGCGCGGCCGCCGTTCGCGCCGGGAACAGGGGTGGCGGGGCGCGTGCTGTCGGCGGGCGAGGGCGTCGACCCCTCGTGGGTGGGGCGGCGGGTGGCCACGAGGGTCTCCGGCGGCTACGCCGAGCAGGCGCTGGCCGACGTGGACGGGCTGATCGCGCTGCCCGACGAGCTCGGCTTCCCCGAGGCGGCGGCGTTGCTCCAGGTCGGGGCGGCCGCGATGAGCCTGATCGAGGCGGCCGAGCTGAAGCCCGGCTCACGGGTGCTGGTGACCGGCGCGGGCGGCGGGCTCGGTCTGGTGCTGGTCGAGCTGGCCGCGGCGGCGGGCGCCGAGGTCACCGCCTCCGCCACCGCCGTGGCCAAGAGGCAGCGGGCCGAACGGCTCGGCGCGGCGCACACCGAGCCCAAGGGCGCCTACGACGTGGTCTTCGACGGCGTGGGCGGCGAGACGGGTGCGCGGGCGTTCGAACTGACCGCCCCCGGCGGGCGCGTGTTCGCCTACGGCGTCATGGAGGGCTCCCCCGCCGCCGTCGATCCCGAGCTCGCGGCGGCGCGTGGCATCACCGTCATCGGCATGGAGCAGGTCCAGTTCACCCCCGAGCGGTTCAGAGCCCTGGCGGAGCGGGCCCTGAACGCGGGCATCACGCCGACGATCGGGCTGGCCGTACCGCTGGACAGGGCGGCGGAGGCGCACGCCGCGATCGAGTCGCGCGCGTTGGTCGGCAAGGCGGTCCTGCTGGCGAGGTCGAGAGCCGTCCGCTACAGGGAGTTCGGCGAGCCCGACGTGCTCAGCCTCGACGAGGTGCCCATCCCCTCGCCTGGCCCCGGACAGGTCAGGATCGCGGTGAGGGCGGCGGGGGTCAACGCCATCGACTGGAAGTTCCGCAGGGGCTTCATGGTCGTCCCGCTGGAGGAGCCCGCGGGCACGGGACTGGAGGTCTCCGGCACGGTCGACGCGCTCGGCGAGGGCGTCGAGGGCTGGAGCGTCGGGCAGCCCGTCTTCGGCAGGGTCGCGACCGGCGGGCTGGCCGACCACGTGCTGATCGAGGCCGCCGAGCTGCTGGCCAAGCCCGAACGGCTGTCGTTCGAGGAGGCCGCCGCGCTCCCTGTGGCCACCGAGACCGCCGTGAGGACGCTGGCCGAGCTCGGCGTCGAGCGGGGGCAGCGGCTGCTGATCCACGCGGTGGCCGGAGGCGTCGGCCTGGTCGCCGCGCAGCTGGCCCTCTCGCGCGGGATCGAGGTCGTCGGCACGGCCAGCGAGGGTCACCACGCGTTCCTCCGCGAGCTGGGCGTGACCCCCGTGACCTACGGCGAGGGCTGGGCCGAGCGCACGGGCCCCGTCGACGCGGTGCTGGACGCTTCGGGCAGGGGCGTGCTGGCCGACTCGGTCAGGCTCACCGGCGACCCAGCCAAGGTGGTCACGATCGCCGACCCCTCAGCGGGCGAGCACGGGGTCCTGTTCTCCAGCGGCTCGAGCGGCCCGAGCGGCCCGTCCGTCGTCGGGGAGGTCGTGGACGGCGGGGCCGTGCGCATGCCCATCGCCAGGACCTTCCCCCTGGAGCGGGCCGCCGACGCGCACCGGCTGAGCGAGCACGGCCACCTTCTGGGGAAGATCGTGGTGATCACGGAAGCAGACCTTCCGCAATAGGCGGCACACTGGGAACATGCTCGAAACCTCGGCCCGCCTGCTCAAGCTGCTCTCCCTCCTCCAGGCGCACAAGGACTGGTCGGGGCCCGAGCTGGCCGACCGGCTCGGCGTGAGCACCCGCACCGTGCGCAACGACATGGAGCGGCTGCGCAGCCTCGGTTACCCGGTGCACGCCACGCCCGGAGTGGCGGGCGGCTACCGTCTCGGCGCGGGGGCGGCGCTGCCGCCGCTCCTGCTCGACGACGAGGAGGCGGTGGCCGTCGCGGTCGGCCTCGGCAGGGCGGCCGGCGGCGGCGTGGCGGGCATCGAGGAGAGCTCGGTGCGGGCGCTGGCCAAGCTGGAGCAGGTGCTGCCGGTCAAGCTGCGGCGCAGGGTCAGCGCGCTCAACGCCTACACCGTGCAGATCCCCGGCACCGTCCCCTCGGTGCCGCCCGAGGTGCTGACGACGATCGCCAACGCCGCGCGCGACCACGAGCGGCTGCGCTTCGACTACACGGGGCACGACGGCTCGGTCACCACGCGCGACGCCGAGCCGTACCGGCTGGTGCACAGGCGCGGGCGCTGGTACCTGGTGGCGTGGGACGTCGAGCGGCGCGACTGGCGGACGTTCAGGGTCGACAGGATCAGCCCGCGCACGCCGGGCGGGCCCCGCTTCGCCCCTCGCGAGCTGCCGTTCGACGTGGCCGAGCACGTCGAACGCGGGGTGAACACCGCGATGTGGCGCTACAGGGCCAGGGTGCTGCTGCACGCGCCCGCCGAGCGGATGAGGGGCCTGCCGACCGGCATGGACTTCGAGCCTGTCGACGAGCACACCTGCGTCGCGCACGTCGGCGGCGACGACCTCAACGGCATCGCGGTGTGGATCGGCGCGCTCGGCGTCGACTTCGAGGTGCTCGACCCGCCGGAGCTGGCCGAGGTGGTGCGAGGGCTGTCAGAGCGCTACCGCAGGGCGGTCAGCGACCGGTAGGCCGACGGCCGACCCGATGGCGCTGCCCGCCGACGACGACCCACGAGCGCACGATGACCGCCCGCTTCTACCTGGGCGACACCCCTGAGGGCGGCACCCGGTTCACCGGTGAGCTGCGCTTGGAGACCAGGCCCGACTCGTAGGCGAGCACGACCAGCTGGGCGCGGTCCCGCGCGCCCAGCTTCACCATCGCCCTGCTGACGTGGGTCTTGGCGGTGAACGGGCTGATCACCATGCGCGCGGCGATCTCGTCGTTGGACATCCCGCGTCCTACCAGCGCCAGCACCTCTCGCTCGCGGTTGGTGAGCGGGGAGAGGTCGGCCACCTCGGCCGCGGGCGCCTGGAGCACGAACTCGTCCATCAGCCTGCGCGTGATCGTCGGGGACAGCAGCGCGTCGCCCCTGGCGGCGACCCTGATCCCGGACAGCAGGTCGACGGGCTCGGTGTCCTTCAGCAGGAAGCCGGCCGCGCCCGCGCGCAGGGCGTCGAGGACGTACTCGTCGACGCCGAAGTTCGTCAGCATCACCACGTGCACGCCCGTCAGGCGCTCGTCGGCGACGATGCGCCTGGTGGCCTCGATGCCGTCCATGACGGGCATCTGGATGTCGAGGAGGGCGACGTCGGGCCGGTGCCGTACGGCCAGTTCGACCGCCTGGCTGCCGTCGGCGGCCTCGCCGACCACCTCCAGGTCGTCCTCGGCCTCCAGCAGCGCCCTGAAGCCGCCTCTGATCAGCGCCTGGTCGTCGGCGAGCAGTACCCGGATCACGAGCGGACCACCGGCAGCTCGGCCCTGACGGTGAAGCCGCCCTCGGGGCGGGCCTCGGCGCGCAGCCTGCCGCCGAGCGCCACGACGCGCTCGCGCATGCCGGTCAGCCCGATGCCCGGCTGGTGTTCCTCGTCCGGTACGGCGGCGCCGTCGTCGTCGATCTGCACGATCACCTCTCCCGGCAGGTAGCCGATGCGGACCGAGGCGGAGGCGGGGCCCGCGTGCCTGCTGACGTTGGTCAGCGCCTCCTGGACGATGCGGTAGGCGGCCCTGTCCACCTCTGCGGGCACCGGCCTGGGCGAGCCGCTCACCTCGACCTTCGCGGGAAGTCCCGCCGCGCGCGCCCTGTTCACCAGCTCGGGCACCTGCTCCAGGCCGCTGCCCTCGTCCGAGCGCAGCACCTCGAGCGTGGCGCGCAGCTCCCGCATCGCGTCGGCCCCGGCCTCCTGGATGGCGACCAGCGAGGCCGGCACCTCCTCGCCGCGCTTGCGCGCCAGGTGGGCGGCCACGCCGGCCTGCACCTTGATGATGGAGATGCTGTGCGTGAGTGAGTCGTGCAGCTCGCGGGCGATGCGCAGCCGCTCCTCGCCCGCCCTGCGCAGCGCGGTCTCCTCGCGGGTCCGCTCGGCCTCGGCGGCGCGCTGCTCGACCTGCTCCAGGTAGGCGCTCCACGCGCGGGTGGCCTCGCCGATGACCGCGGCCGCGACGAGCCAGCCGACGACCAGCACCCTGCTCTCGATCGCCGACCTGGGCGAGAGTCCCGCGGCGGCGTCGTGCCCGAAGGCGAACATGCCAGCCAGGAAGAGCACGACCCCCGCCAGCGCGGCGGGGCGCTTGCCCTGCCTGACGGTGGTGTAGACGGCGACGAGCACGGGGAAGGTCGCCACGGCGCCCGGCTGCATGCGCACGGTGTAGGCGAGCATGCAGACGACGGTCACGGCCAGCACGACGACGGGGAAGCGCCGTCTGAGGGCGAGCACCAGCGTGCCGCCGAGCAGCAGCGCGTAGTCGAGCGGGGCCAGTCCAGGGGAGAGCAGGATCTCCGTTCCGACCTGCCCCGCCGCCACGACGGCGGCCAGCAGCAGATCCCGATCAAACCTCATACCCGCACGATAGACGCATATATGTGCACAGACGTCATACACAGGGAGTACTTCCGCTGAGCGACGACAGCGCAGGGGGCAGAGGCCACTGTGGGTCCATGACTCGATTCGTCACCCCCGTGGGCAAGAACGTCCGCACCGGCCTGGCAGGGCAGGTCTACGCACAGGTGAAGGCCGAGTTCGGCTTCGTCGGCGAGCTGTTCGCGGCCCTGTCCCCCGCCCCCGAGGTGCTGGCCGCCACGTGGGCGCTGCTGAGGGAGTCGCTGCTGGCGGGCCCCTCGCGCAGGACGGACAAGGAGGTCATCGCGCTGGGCGTCTCCGTGGCCAACAGGTGCCCGTTCTGCGTCGACGCGCACACCGTCTTCCTGCACGCCATGGGTGAGCACGCGCTCGGCGAGGCGATCGCGCGCGGCGAACGGCCCGCCGGGCCGCGCCACGCCCTGCTGCTGGACTGGGCGCGGCGGGAGCGCGCCGCCGACCTGCCCGTCGATCAGGTGGGAACCGCGCTGGCCTGCCACTTCGTCAACAGGATGGTCTCCGCGCTGGTGGGCGAGAACCTGCTTCCCGGCGGGATGGACTCCTCCCCCTTCGTCCGGCGGGCGGCGGGCAGGGCGATGTCGCGCACCGTGCGGCGGCGCCGCGTGCCAGGCCTGTCGCTCACTCTGATCCCCCGGGGCTGCGCGCCGTCGTGGGCCGAGGGCTCGCCCGTCGGCCCGGCCTCCGCCGCCCTGCGCGCCGCCGCCACGGGCGAGGCGCTGAGCAGGACTGCGAGGCAGGTCGTCCGCGCGGCCGTCGGCGAGCACGACGCCGGGCACCCGCCGCTGGGGAACGGGTGGCTCGAAGGACCTCTGGCGGCCCTGCCCGAGCGGGAGCGGCCCGCGACCAGGCTGGCGCTGCTGGCGGCGCTGGCGCCGTACCGGATCACCGAGAGGGAGGTGGCGGCCTGGCCGGTGACCGACGCGGAGCTGGTGCGGCTGCTGGCCTTCGGCGCCTTCGCGGCCGTGGAGCACGTGGAGCGGGCGATCACCCCTTCGCGGCCAGGTACTGCTCCCGCACCTTCGAGCGCGACAGCTTGCCCGTAGGCGTGCGGGGCAGCTCGTCGCGGAACTCGATCACCTTGGGATGCTTGAACCTGGCCAGCCGCGGTTCGAGGTGGGCCAGCAGGTCCTGCGCGGTGACCTGCGCGTGCGGCTGCACCAGCGCCACCACGTTGTGCCCCCACTCCTGGTCGGGCACGCCGATGACGGCGACGTCGGCCACGGAGGGGTGCTCCAGGAGGGCGGCCTCGATCTCGGCAGGGTAGATGTTGACCCCGCCGGAGATGATCAGGTCGGTGCGCCTGTCGCACAGGAACAGGAAGCCGTCCTTGTCGAGGAAGCCGATGTCGCCAGGGGCGTACCACTCGCCGCGCATGCTGGAGGCGGTCTTGACCGGGTCCTTGCGGTACTCGAAGGTGCCGAGACCCGACTTGACGTAGATCATGCCGGGCTCGCCCGGCGGCAGCTCCATGCCGTTCTCGTCGAGGATCTTGGCCTCGAAGGTGGGGGCGGGCCTGCCGACCGTGCCCGGCCTGGCCAGCCAGTCGTGCGGCTTGACGGAGAAGGCGATGGTCGACTCGGTGGAGCCGTAGTACTCGTAGAGCACGGGCCCCCACCAGTCCATGATCGCCTGCTTGACCGCGACGGGGCAGGCGGCGGCGGTGTGGACCACCTGCCTGATCGACGACAGGTCGTAGCGCTTCCTGACCTCGGGGGGAAGCAGCAGCATCCGGTGGAACATCGTGGGCACCATCATCGCGTTGGTGACCTTGTACTTCTCGATCAGGGCGAGGATCGGCTCGGGCTCGAAGCGCGGCGCGATCACCAGCGTGTGGCCCAGGTGCAGCGCGAACTGCGTGTGGGCGCACGGCGCCGAGTGGTACATCGGCGAGGTGACCAGGTGCACGCCAGGCCCGGGGCGCAGGTCGCACACCTCGCCGAGGAACCAGACGTAGAGCGGCACGATGGCCTCGGGCTCGGCGCCCGGCAGCGGGCGCTGCACGCCCTTGGGGAAGCCGGTGGTGCCGGAGGTGTACCACATGACCGCGCCGGCGGTGCGGCCGTCGGGCGCGGTGTCCTGCTGTCCTTCGGCGAGCGCTGCCACGTCCTCGGGCCCTGTGACGACCACTCTGGCGTCGCAGTCGCCGACGATGTAGTCGATCTCGGGCTGGGTGAGGTGCCAGTTGACCGGCACGTAGTAGAGGCCGAGCTGGCCGGTGGCCATGAGCATGACGACCTGCTCGACGCCGTTGCGCAGCACCCCCGCCACCACGTCGCCCTGGGCCAGGCCCCTGGCGCGCAGCCCGTGGGAGACCTGGTTGACGCGGGCGAGCAGCTCTCCGTAGGTGGTCGCGGGCTCGGCCACGGCCAGACGGCCGGGGTCGGACCGCGCTATCTCGTAGAACCCGTTCATCACAGCTCCAGCAGGTCGGCCAGCCGCTCTCGGTGGGTACGGGGCGGGCCGAGCAGCACCTCGTCGGCCTTGGCCCGCTTGTAGTACAGATGCGCGTCGTGCTCCCAGGTGAAACCGATGCCGCCGTGCAGCAGCAGGTGGTCGCGGGCCACCTCGAAGCAGGCCCTGCCCACGTAGGCCTGGGCCAGGGCGGCGGCCTCCGGCAGCTCGCCCGACGACTCGTCGGCGGCCCACGCGGCGTACCTGACGATGGACTCGGCCTGTTCGAGCTTGCAGTGCATGTCGGCCAGCTTGTGCTTGACGCCCTGGTAGGAGCCGATGTAGCGGCCGAAGGCGACGCGGATCTTGGCGTAGCCGACGATGGCCTCGAGGCTCGCCCGCATGACGCCCAGCTGCTCGGCGGCCAGGGCGACGGAGAACAGGTTCCACGCCCGCTCCAGGGCGATGCCGTCGGGCGGCGAGCCGAGCACCCTGCCGCGCGCCCCCTCGAGCACGACCTCGGCCTGGCTCCTGGTCAGGTCGAGCGTGGTCAGCGGGGTGCGGGTCACGCCCTCGCCTGTCAGGTCGATCGCCACCAGCGCGACGCCGTCGTGACGGGTGACGGGGGCGAGCAGGACGTCGGCCTCCCCGGCGTTGACGACCTGGGCCAGCCTGCCGTCGACCAGCGCCTCGCCGTCGCGGGAGGCGGTGACGAGGTCGCTCCCGCCGGGCAGCGGGGCGACCGTGGCCGTCAGCCGGCCCTCGGCGACGGCGGTGAGCAGCTCCTTGTCGGGCACCTGGGTCAGGGCGATCGCGGCCAGCGCGTTGGCCAGGAAGGGGCCGGGCAGCAGCGCGGCGCCTGTCTCCTCCAGGACGACCGCGAGCTCGGTGAGGCCCGCGCCCGCTCCGCCGTACTCCTCGGGGATGATCAGGCCGGACAGGCCGAGCTCCCCGTTGAGGCGCGCGTAGACCTCGGGCCTGTGTCCTTCGCGCGGCGAGAGGCCGGCGAGGAAGGACCTGACGGTGGCGCGCAGCTCCTGCTGGTCCTGGCCGAGTACGAGCTTCACTGCTGCGTCCCCACCTTCAGGTCCTTGAACGGCACGGTCTTGTCCACCCTCGGCTCGGGCGGCAGGTTGAGCACGCGCTCGCCGATGATGTTGCGCATGATCTCGTTGGTGCCGCCGCCGAGGGCCATGGCGGGGGCCAGCGAGATCGCGTGGGAGAGCTCCTCGTCGACCACCGACTCGGGGCCGACGAGGCTGGTGGCCAGGTCGGCGGTGTAGAGGGTCAGCTCGGCCAGCAGCAGCTTGGCCGCGCTCCCCCTCGCGCCGGGGAAGAGGCCCGCCCTGGTCTCCTGGGACAGGCGCTGGTTGAACAGCGACAGCGCGCGGGAGCGGATGTGCAGCTCGACGAGCTGGTCGCGGACGAGCGGGTCGCCGGTGTCGACGGCCTCGCGCAGCCTGGCCAGCCAGTCGGCGCCGCCGCCCATCCCGACACCCGCCGAGATCGACAGCCGCTCGTGCAGCAGCGTCGTCACCGCGACGCCCCAGCCGTCGTTGACCTCGCCGACGCGGTGCTCGTCGGGGATCGTCACGTCGTCGAAGAAGATCTCGTTGAAGTGGGAGCGTCCTGTCATGTCCTTGAGCGGCCTGACCGTGACGCCCGGGTGGTGCATGTCGACGACGAACATCGTCAGGCCCTTGTGCTTGGGCACGTCGACGTCGGTCCTGGTGAGCAGCAGCCCCCAGTCGGCGTGCTGGGCGACGGAGGTCCAGACCTTCTGCCCGTTGACCACCCAGCCGTCGCCGTCGCGCACGGCGCGCGTCTGCAGGCTGGCCACGTCGCTGCCCGCGCCCGGCTCGGAGAACAGCTGGCACCAGACCTCCTCGCCACGCAGCAGCGGCCGGAGGAACCGCTCGCGCTGGGCGTCGGTGCCCCTGTCGAGCAGCGTGGGACCGCACATCCCGAGGCCGATCGAGAAGATGTAGGTGGGAAGAGCGTAGTCGCGGGCCTCGGCGGCGAAGGCGCGCTCCTCGGCCTGGGTCAGGCCCTGCCCGCCCCACCTCTTCGGCCAGGTGATGCCGGAGTACCCGGCGTCGTAGAGCCTGGCCATGAACTCTCTCGCGTCATCGGTCCGATCCGCGTTGGCGGCCAGCCAGACCCTGGCCGCGCTCCGATACTCGTCAAGGTTCACATGGTCTCCTCGGTATCAGTGCTCACTTACTCTAATCAGTCGCCCGGCCCCCGCATAGAGCAGAGATTTGTCCGGATTTATTGATGAATCTCCGTTAATTAGAGTCGTGGCCACCTAGTGTGATCCTCTGATTACCGGGGGGAGAGGCTTGATCGCACGCTACGCGGGGTCTGTGCGGGGGCGGCTGGCGCTGATGGCGACAGCCGGTGTCACCCTGCTCTGCCTCGCCGTCGGCGCGATGGTCCTGTACGGCGTGCACGGCGCGGCCGTCGACTACAGGACCAACGAGATCGTCAGCGCCGCGCTCCGCGTGGTCCACCTGATCAAACGGGGCGACCTGCCCGAGATCGTGATCACGGACGCCGAGGGCGTCCAGGTGCTCAACACCGGCGGCGAGGTGGTCGCGGCCTCGGCGAACCTCGAAGGGCGGCCGAGGCTGCTCTCCCTCATCCCCGACCCCGACAACGCCAGCCGTACCCAGACGGTGTGCGGGGTGCCCGAGTTCGACCACGAGTGCGAGATCGTGGCCGTCTTCAGGGTCTACGAGCAGGACGGCGACTGGATGGTGTACGCCTACGACGACACCGTCCCCTGGTACGTCCACCCGCTTATGCTGGCCTTCCTGACCGGGATGACGCTGGTGCTCGCCGGGCTCACCTGGTTCGGGACCTCCCGTACGGTCGCGAGGACGCTCGCGCCCGTCGAGGCGATCAGGGCCAAGCTGGACGAGATCACCGCGACGGACCTCGGGCAGCGGGTGCCCGTGCCGTCCAACCCCGACGAGCTCCACGCGCTGGCCAAGACCGCCAACAGGACGCTCGACCGGCTGGAGGCGGCGGTCGAGCAGCAGCGCAGGTTCGCCTCCGACGCCTCCCACGACCTGCGCAGCCCCATCACCGCGATGCGGACCCAGGTGGAGGAGGCGATGCTGCACCCGCGCGAGGCCGACTGGGAACAGACCGGACGGGCGTTGCTTGCCAGCCTCGACCGCCTCCAGGCGATCGTGACGGACCTGCTCACGCTGGCCAGGCTCGACGCCGGCGCGCCGCAGGCCTGCAGCAGGGTCGACCTGTCGGAGCTGGTCCGCGCCGAGCTGGCCGAGCGTCCGCGCAGCAAGAAGGTCAAGACCGACCTGTGCCCCGCCGTCGTGGACGGCGACAGGCTGCGGCTGGCCAGGCTGCTCACGAACCTGCTCGACAACGCCGAACGGCACGCCGACTCGCTGGTGAGCGTCACCGTCTTGAGGGAGGGCGGCGAGGCGGTCCTCGAGGTGCTCGACGACGGCGCGGGCATCGCGCCCGGCCAGCGGGAGTTCGTCTTCCGCAGGTTCGCCAGGCTCGACGCCTCGCGCAACCGCGACGCGGGAGGCACCGGCCTCGGCCTGCCGATCGCCCGCGAGATCGCCCGCCACCACGGCGGCACGCTGACGATCGCCGACTCCGACTCGGGTGCGCGATTCGTGCTGCGACTGCCGGCGAAGGACGGGTGACAGATGCTGACCACGTGGTCGGTCCGGCGCAGGCTGACGTTGCTGGCCGGGCTCACCGCCATGGCGGGCTGTCTGGTCGCCGTGGTGGTGATCACCCTGCTCGCGCACCTGGTGCTGACCGACTACCGCCTCGATCAGGCCGCGGCGGCCGGGCGCAGGACCACCTTCAACGTGGAGAGTTACGCCCCCTCGCTGTCGCCGGTGATTCCCACCGAGGAGGTCGAGCTGATCCAGGTGACCGACCAGCGGGGCAGGATCAGGCAGGCGAGCGCCCGCCTGCTGAACAAGCCGCCGCTGACCCGCGTCACGCCGACGGGTGACGACGGCAGAGTCGACACCGTCATCTGCACCGACCAGGTGCCAGGCGAGCACTGCCTGATCACCGTGGCCCACAGGGTCAGGGTGGAGGGGGCCTACTGGACGGTCTACTCCTACGTCCCCGTCGTCCCCTGGTACGTCCATCCGCTCTACCTCCTGGGCGCGGCGCTGACCGTCATGCTGCTGACCGCACTGGCGGCGGGGGGCGCCTCGATGACCGTGCGCAGAGCCCTGGCGCCGGTGCGGACGATCAAGGAGGAGCTCGCCGAGATCACCGCGACCGACCTGGGCCGCAGGGTGCCCCCCTCGCGCCACCGCGACGAGATCTCCGACCTCGCCGACACGATCAACCAGACCCTCGACGGGCTGGAGGCGGCGGTGGAGCAGCAGCGCAGGTTCGCCTCCGACGCCTCCCACGACCTGCGCAGCCCCATCACCGCGATGCGGACCCAGGTGGAGGAGGCCAGGCTCCATCCCGAGGAGGCCAACTGGGACCACACCAGCAAGGCGCTGCTGGGCAGCATTGACAGGCTGCAGGCGATCGTCGGCGACCTGCTCACGCTCTCCAGGCTCGACTCGGGGGCGCCAGGCGCGAAGGAGCCCGTCGACCTGGGCGAGCTGGTGGGAGAGGAGCTGGACCGGCGGCCGAGGGGCAAGGAGATCGTCCGCGATCTGCGGCCCGGCGTCGTGGTGACCGGCGACAGGATCAGGCTGGCCAGGCTGCTGACCAACCTGCTCGACAACGCCGAGCGGCACGCCGAGTCGCAGGTGACGGTCGCGGTGGGCCAGCGGGGCGAGCAGGCGCTGCTCGAGGTGCAGGACGACGGCGCGGGGATCGCGCCCGACCAGCGGGAGATCGTCTTCCACCGCTTCACCAGGCTCGACGCCTCGCGCAACCGCGACGCGGGAGGCACCGGCCTCGGCCTGCCGATCGCCCGCGAGATCGCTCAGGCGCACGGCGGCACGCTGACCATCGAGGACTCGTCCTCAGGCGCCCGCTTTGTCCTACATCTCCCTCTGCGCAACGGTTACCACGGGTAATACAGTTTCCCCCTGTGACACGTGGTTTCGGCCGTTTGCGGCGAGAAGACTTACTGAAGACGGCCTGCGAGGTCATCGCGGCCCAGGGATTCGGGCACACCAGGACCCTCGACATCGCCAGGGCGGCGGGGGTCAGCCAGGCGCTGTTGTTCTACCACTTCGAGACCAAGGACCAGCTGTTCGCGCAGGCCCTGGTCTACGCCGCCCGGCGCGATCTGGACTCACTGGCCAAGCTGGACCGCGCGGGCGGCACCCCTGTCGAGCGCCTGCGCCATCTGCTCAGGCTCTACTCCCCCACCGGCTCGGCCAGGACGTGGCGGATGTGGATCGACGCGTGGGCGGAGTCGATGCGCAGCGCCGACCTCGAGGAGACCTCGCGCAGGCTCGATCTGAGATGGAAGGAGTCGTTGCGGGCGATCGTGGAGGAGGGGGTGGCCTCGGGGGCGTTCGCCTGCGCCGATCCCGACGCGGCGACCTGGCGGATCCTCTCCCTGGTGGACGGCCTGGCCGTCCAGGTGAGCGTGCATCGCAGGGTGTTGTCGCGCCAGAGGGTGGCCGAGCTCATCCGGACGGCGACGGCCGCCGAGTTGGGCATCCGCGAGGAGGACCTTTCGTAGCTATTGGATTCTTCGTACAATTGCGCTCATGACAGCTGCACCGAGCTCTACCGCCGCCAGGGAACGCGACGAGTCGGTCGCGGAGAGGCGGGCCTACGAGTCCGTCATCGAACGCCTGTCCAAGGCGTCGGTCGACAAGCACTGGGAGCCGTACGTCGACATCCCCTGGGATGACCCCGACTTCCTGATCGATCCCGCCGATCCGCGCTGGGAGCTGCCGCCGGTCGACAAGCTCGGCCGGCACCCCTGGTACCGGAGCCGCTCACCCGAGACCAGGGCGCGGATCGGCCTGTGGCGGGTGGCGACCGCCATGAAGATCGGGCTGCAGTTCGAGAACCTGCTCAAGCGCGGCCTGCTCAACTACGCCTACCGGCTGCCGAACGGGTCGCCCGAGTTCCGCTACGTCTACCATGAGACGATCGAAGAGGGACATCACGGGATGATGTTCCAAGAATTCGTGAACCGGACGAAACTCCCGATCCGTGGCATGCCGGGGCCGCTGTCGCTCCTCGCCCAGGTCGCGCCGTGGATCCCGCTGATCTCCACCGAGCTGTTCTTCGTCTTCGTGCTCGGCGGGGAGGACCCGATCGACCACGTGCAGCGGAAGGTGCTCAAGGACGGCTACAAGCACCACCCGCTCGAAGAGGCCATCATGCGCATCCACATCGCCGAGGAGGCCAGGCACATCTCCTTCGCGCGCCACTACCTGCGCCGCAGGGTGCCCAGGATGCCGCGCTACCGGCGCCTGGCGCTCGGGGTGATCTCGCCGGTCATCCTCGGCCTCATGGCCAGGATCATGCTCGCTCCCCCTGGGCCGATGATCCGCGCCTTCAAGATCCCGCCGCAGGTGGTGAAGGAGGTCTACACCGGCAGCGAGGAGTTCAGGGCGGAGCTGCGCGACTCGGTCGGCAAGACCCGCGATCTGTGCTCCGAGCTGGGCCTGGTCAACCCGGTCACCAGGAGGATCTGGAAGGCCATGGGCATCTGGGCGGAGCCGCGCGCGTGAGATCACCGAAGACCGCGTTCGTCACGGGGGGCGCCTCGGGCATCGGCAGGGCGCTGGCCATGGCGCTGGCCGCCAAGGGCGTGGCCGTCACCGTCGCCGACCTGGTCGCCCCCGACCTGCGCGGGATGGAGCACGTCGAGCTCGACGTCACCTCCGCCGAGGCCGTCGCCTCCGCCGTACGCGCGGTCAGGCAGCGCCACGGCAGGCTCGACTTCGTCTTCAACAACGCGGGCATAGCGGTCGGCGGCCACGCCGAGGAGCTCACCCTCGACCACTGGAACCGCGCCATCGACGTCAACCTGCGCGGCGTCGTGCACGGCGTGCACGCGGCCTACCCGATCATGATCGAGCAGGGCTACGGGCACATCGTCAACACCGCCTCGATGGCCGGCCTGGTGCCCGCTCCGCTGATGCTGCCCTACACGGCGAGCAAGCACGCCGTCGTCGGGCTGTCCATGGCCCTGCGCGCGGAGGCGGCGGCGCACGGGGTGAGGGTCAGCGTGGTCTGCCCGGGGTTCATCGACACGCCGCTGCTGGACAACGCCAACCCCGGCCTGCCGTACACCGAGACGGGGGCGCAGGCCCGCGACGCGGCGGTCATGGCGCAGGGGCGGCTGTATCCGGTGGAGTCACTGGCGGCCGACATCCTGCGCGGCGTCGCCCGCAACCGGGCACTCATCGTGGCGCCGGCGTCGGCACGGCTGGCCTGGCGCGCCGCCCGCCTCTCGCCCTCGGGCGCCATCCGGGCCGCCGCTCTCGCCATCCGGCGCGTTTCACCTCCCCCAAAACGGACATAATTCGCATATCGGGGGGTGATTGTGTGAGTTCCAAGTCACGGCAGACCCGCGAGCAGCACGCCTCGCGCGGCGGCACCGAGACCCGTCAGTCGTCGACGCCCAAGCCTTCCAAGGCCACGCACGAGTCGGGGGCCGCGACAGAACGGACGACGGGAGGCGGCGCGCAGTCCAAGCGGCTGGCCAAGGCGCAGCTCCCCCTGCGACGCGGGCAGCGATCGAGCTAGCGGGTGAAACCCGGATGCCGGTCCCGCCTGCTCCCGGGCGGGACCGGTACACGGTGACGCCTTTCGCCGGTGTCTAAAGCCTCGCCCTGCCCAGGACGTGGGCCATGGGCGGGATGCCGCTCTGCGGGGCGAAGGCGAACCTGTCGGCCTCCTCCACCGCGAACCCCGCCCGCCTGATGACCGCGAGGGTGTCGCGGTTGGGATGGCAGCCTCCCGCCATCACCTTCCACGCCGGCGTGATGAGGTCCTGGAGCAGGCCGTACACCCTGTTGGCCGAGCGGACGTGCTCGTAGAAGCGCAGCTGCCCGCCTGGTCTGAGGACGCGCGCCAGCGCGGCCAGCGCCCTGGCGGGCGACGGAACGCTGCACAGCACGAGGGAGCACACGGCGGCGTCGAAGGGCCCCTCTGGCAGCGCCTCGGAGTGGCCCGCCACGACGGTGACCGGCACGGGCGCGGCCGCCGCCGCCCGCGTGGCGTGGGCGCGCAGGGTGTCGTCGGGCTCGACCGCCACCACCTCGGTGACCGCCTGCGGGTAGTGCGCGAAGTTGCGGCCGTTGCCCGCGCCGACCTCGATCACCCGCCCCGAAAGGCCGGCCACGAGGCGGGCGCGGTGCGCGGCGCCGCCCCGCTCGTCGGCGATCCTGGAGGCGTCGACGTAGATCCGTGCCAGTCGTGGATGCTGGAAGTCGGACACCTCCTCACGCTACCCGCCGTTCCCTGGCGACGCGGGCGTCACGACGTGCCTCGCAGGTTGGTTCGCAGGAGGTCCAGGAGCGGTTCGCGGCGCGCGCAGGCCTCCAGCGCGAAGGAGTCGGCCAGCGCGCGCAGCCCGTCGTCGTCGAGCCCGCCGAACAGCGCCGCGTATTCGGGCAGCAGCGCCTGGGCCAGCAGGATGTGCCTGATCAGGTCGTCGGTGGTGTAGCGGGCGCCCCACGGATAGGGACGCCATCCGGCGAACTCCCTCTCGACCAGCCGGTGCAGCGGGGCCAGCTCGTCGGCCGACTCCTCCATCGTCGAGCCCCAGCGGTCCGCGCCGAGCCTGCGCTTCTTGTCCATGAAGGCGCCGAACCGCTCGCCGTACGGCCCCGACGCGCACACCAGCCCCTGCAGGCCGACGTCCTTGTAGGTCCACAGCGACCAGCCCGCCCCGTGCGCGTCGTAGATCTCCAGCTGGTCGCGCAGGATCTGGTAGCGCTGCTCGTCCACGACGGGGTCGCCGGTGTAGACGGGTCCGAACTCGCCCACCCACAGCGGCGTGCCCGTCTGCCGCTGGAAGGTCGTCCGCCTGTCGAAGGCCCGCTCCAGCTGCTCGCGGTCGCACCACTCGCCCCTGGTCATGCCCGGGTAGGGGCCGCCGTGCGCGAACCCGGCCAGGGCGTAGTCGTGACAGACGAAGACGGTGTTCTCGTAGACCTCCCTGAAGACGGAGAAGTCGGTGGAGTAGGTGTTGCCGTCGAGGAACAGCACGTGCCCGGGGTCGGCCGCGCGCACCGCCTTGACCAGCCGGTCGTAGAACGGCCCGATCACCTTGCCGGACGGGTCGCCCGGCTCGTTGACGGGGTTGTACCCGGCCACCCACGGATGGTCCTTGTACCGGTCGGCGATCGTCTCCCAGAGGTTGACCACCCTGTCCTGGAAGTGCCTGTGCTGCCAGAAGGCGGCCAGGTGCGTGGGGTTGTCGGAGTGCCAGTGCTGGTTCTGCGAGCCTGGCAGCGCGTGCAGGTCGATCACGCTGTAGACGCCGTGCTCGCCGAGCAGGTCGATCACGCGGTCGAGGTGGCGGAAGCCGTGCTCGATGATCTCGAAGGGGCGGCTGTCGGACTCGAGGTGGTGGTAGTTGACGGGGATGCGCACGCAGTTCATGCCGAGCTCGGCCAGCAGCGCGGCGTCGCCGGGGCCGAAGAAGGCGGTGAGCAGCCTGTCGAAGAACAGCTCGGCGCGCTCCTCCCCCAGCACCCCCGTGACGGCCTCGCGCATCGCCGACTCGTTGGCCGGGTAGCCGGTGATGAAGTTCTCCATGTTCAACCAGCCCCCGAGCCCCACGCCGCGCAGCCGTACGGGAGCGCCGTCGGCGGTGAGGAGGCGCTCTCCTGACACGTGCAGAGTCACTCTCTATCCCTTCGTTGCGCCGGCGGTGAGACCGCTGACCAGGTGCCGTTCGGCGACCGCGTAGAAGGCCAGGGCGGGAACCATGGCCAGGACGATGTAGGCGAGGATGCGGGCGGTGTCGGAGGCGTACTGGCCCTGGAACTGCTGCACGCCGAGCGGGATGGTCCACCACTGCTGGTCGGTGAAGACGACCAGCGGCAGCATGAAGTTGTTCCAGCTGCCGACGATGGCCAGCACCGACACCGCGGCGAGAGCGGGCCTGGCCATCGGCAGCAGGATCCGCCAGAAGAAGCCGAAGGGGCCGCAGCCGTCGAAGATGGCCGCCTCCTCGACCTCGTTGGGGATCGTGCGGAAGAAGGCGCGCAGGATGATGATCGTCATGGGCAGGCCGAAGGCGGCCTGCGCGAGGATCACGCCGAGCGGGTTGTCCAGCAGCCCGAAGGTACGCAGCAGCACGAACAGCGGCAGGATCGCCACCGCGAAGGGGAACATCAGCCCGACCGCGAAGAGGGTGAAGATCGCCTCGCGGCCCCTGAAGGCGAAGCGGGCCAGCACGAAGGAGGCCAGCGCGGAGACGCCCACCACCAGCAGCGTGGTGGCCAGCGCGATGAACACGCTGTTGCCCAGCTGCCGCCAGAACTCGGGCGCGGCGAGGACCTCGGTGTAGTTGCCCGTACGCCAGGGGTCGGGCAGGCCGAACGGGTTGGTCGACAGCTGGGCGGTGTCCTTGAACCCGCCGACGACCGCGTAGATCAGCGGCACCGCGACGAACGCGCCGAGCAGCGCGGCGACCAGGTGCAGCGGCAGGTGCTTGAGCTTGGTCGTCATCGGTTGACCGTCGCTCCTTCCAGGTCGCGGCGGAGCACGAAGCGCTGGTACCACAGCGCGAAGACGAGGCTGAGCACGAACATGACGACGCTGATCGCGCTGGCGTAGCCGATCTGAAGCCGCTTGAAGCCGAACTCCATCATCGTGACGGCCATGGTCTCCGAGGCGTGGCTGGGGCCGCCGCCCGTGATGATCCAGACCAGGTCGAACAGCTGGACGGTGCCGATGACCGACAGGAACACGCTGATCCTGATCGTCGGGCCGAGCAGCGGCAGCGTGACGTGCCTGAAGACCTGCCAGGGGGTGCCGCCGTCGATCTGCGCGGCCTCGGTCAGCTCCTTCGGGATGCTCTGCCGTCCGGCCAGGTAGAGCAGGGTGTGGAAGCCGAAGTACTTCCACGTCATGACCAGGAACAGGGCGGGCATCACGGTGGAGGTGTCGGCGAACCAGGTGGAGGAGAGCCCGAAGGCGCCGAGGATCGTGTTGGCCAGGCCCCTCTCGTCCGGCGCCAGGATCATCGAGAACAGCACCGCGGTGACGGCCTCCGACAGCACGTACGGCGCGAAGAACAGCAGCCGGTAGCCCGCCCTGCCCCTGAGGCGCTGGTTGAGCAGCAGCGCGATGCCCAGTGACAGCGGCAGTTGCACCGCCAGCGAGGCGAGCACGAGGAAGCCCATGTTGCGCAGGTCGCCCGCGAAGACCTCGCTGGCGAACAGCCGCAGGTAGTTGTCCAGGCCGACGAAGTCCTGTGGCAGGCCGCCCATGCCGTTCCACTTGAAGAAGCCGGCGTAGAAGGCGAGCAGGATCGGGGCCAGCACCAGCAGCGCGAACAGCACCACGGCGGGCAGCAGGAACAGCGCGATGGTCAGCCCGCGCCTGGCGCGGGGCGGCGGCGGGGCCGCCACGCGCAGGGCGGGCAGGACGCCCGGAGCGGTCTTGACCACGCTCACTCCGACTTGGCCGTCTCGGTGATCGACTTGACGACCTCCTCAGGCGTCTTTCCGCCCACGATGAGCTGGGCGACGCTGTCGTTCACCTCCTGGCCGACGGCGGGCGGGTAGGCCTGGTCGAGGTAGAGCTGGAAGCCGCTGGCGCCGGTCAGGTTCTCCACCACCAGCTTGAGCGCCGGGTTGGTGACCGCGTCCTCGGTGCCCTTGATGACGGGGAGCGCGAAGGCGTTGGTGATCGCCTCGCGGTGCCTGGCGGGGTCGGAGATGAACTTCAGGAACTCCACCGCCTCGGCGGGGGCGTCGGCGCCGACCGCGAACCCCTGGCCGCCGCCGAACGCGTCGGTGATCGCGCCCTTGCCGCCCTCGACGGCGGGGAAGGGGAAGAAGCCGAGGTCCTCGCCGAGGCCCTTGCCCGAGCTCTTCTGCACGTCAGGAGCCCACTGGCCCATCAGCTCCATCGCGGCCTTGCCGTTGGAGACGGCGGCCGCCTGGCCGCTGGGGGTGGAGTAGCTCGCGTTCTGGAAGCCGGTCTGGAAGGGTTGCAGGTCGGCCAGCGCCTTCAGGTGCGTGCCCGCCGCCACGAAGTCGGGCCCCGTGAAGTCCTTGGTCTCGGCGGCCCGCCTGAGCGCGTCGAGCCCGGCCACGCGCATGGCGAGATAGGCCCAGTAGTAGTGGCCTGGCCACTTCTCCTTGCCCGCCAGCGCGATCGGGGTGACGCCCGCCGCCTTGAGCTTCTTCACCGCGTCGAGGTAGGCGCTCCAGGTGGCGGGCGGCTCGCTCACGCCCGCCTTGGCGAAGAGCTTCTTGTTGTACCAGAAGCCGACCATCCCGATGTCGGTCGGGATGGCGTAGGCCTTGCCGTCGATCTGGTAGGCGGCCATGGCGGCGGTGCTGAAGGTCGGCAGGATCGGCGCGGCGTCGGCGGTGAGGTCCTTGACCAGCCCGGCCTCGGCCTGCTGCCGGAGCACGCCGCCGCCCCAGGTGGTGAAGATGCTGGGCGCCTTGCCCGAGGCGGTCTGGGTGGCCATCTTCGACTTGAAGGACTCGTTCTCCAGCACCGTGATCTTGACGGTGACGTTGGGGTGCGCGGCCTCGAAGTCCTTGGCCCACTTGGCGTAGATGCCCTTGCCTGGGTCGCTGGTCAGGATGTGCCACCACTCGAGGGTGACCTTCTCCTTCGCGGCCGGCTGCTGTGACCCGGCGGGCTGCTGCGTGTCGGCCGCGCCACCGCAACCGGCCAGGAGCAGCGACGCCGCCGCTGCTGCCACCACATGACGTCTCACAGGGGTTCCCTTCTTTGAAAGTTTCGAGTACCCCCCGAATGTTTCGCGCTCGTAGCGTAGGTATGGAGGTAGTTGACCGTCAATAGGCGAGGATCGTCGCCGAAAGTTTCGGTTACACTCCCGGACATGCCAGTGAAGAGGCGGGTGACGATCGCCCTGATAGCCGAGGAGGCAGGGGTTTCGATCCCCACGGTGTCCAAGGTGATCAACGGCAGGCCCGAGGTGGCCGCCGAGACCAGGCGCAGGGTCGAGCGGCTGCTGCACAAGCACGGCTACCAGCGCAGGGTCAGCCAGGACGAGGGCCGCGCGGGCCTGGTCGACCTGGTCTTCGCCGAGATCGAGAGCCCGTGGGCGATGGAGATCGTGCGCGGCGCGGAGTCGGCCGCGCACGAGGCGGGCGCCAGCGTCGTCATCTCGGTGCTGCACACCCACGCCGGCCCCGGGCCCGACTGGATGGAGCGGCTGGCCGGCCGCCGTACCGACGGGGTCGTCATCGTCGCCTCGCGCCTGTCGACGGGGGTGCAGGCCCAGTTGAGCGCCCGCTCCCTGCCGTTCGTCGTGGTCGACCCCGAGGGCGAGCCCGCGCCGGGGGTGGCCTCCGTCGGCGCGACGAACTGGAACGGCGGGCTGGCCGCCACGCGCCACCTGCTGGAGCTCGGCCACCGGCGCATCGGCATGATCAGCGGGCCCGCCGACATGCTGTGCAGCCAGGCCAGGATCGACGGCTACAGGGCCGCGCTCGAGACCGCGGGCGTGCCGTCCGCGCCCGAGCTGATCAGGCGCGGCACCTTCCTCGTCGACTCCGGGCACGACCAGGGGCACGCGCTGCTGTCGCTGGAGCAGCCGCCCACCGCCATCTTCGCCGGCAGCGACCTGCAGGCCTTCGGCGTCTTCGAGGCGGCCAGGCAGCGGGGCCTGCGGGTGCCTGAGGACCTGTCGGTGGTGGGCTTCGACGACCTGCCGCTGTCGAGGTCGGCCTGGCCCCCGCTCACGACGGTGCGGCAGCCGCTGCAGGAGATGGCCGCGCTGGCGACCAGGACGGTGCTGTCGATGGGGCGGGGCGAGCAGCCCGAGACCCGGCGGGTGGAGCTGGCCACCGAGCTGGTGGTGCGCGAGAGCACCGCCCCGCCCCGCCCCTCCTGACCTCTGGTTCCGGGCGCGTTCAGGCCGGGGCCTTGAACATCCCCTCCCTCCGGCCTAGGGTCGGGAAAGCGCTTGCCTAACGGAGGGATCCCCCCAGAAATGATCCGTGTCGCCATTGTCGGCAGTGGAGGAATCGCCGGAACCTGTCACATCCCCGCCCTGCGCGGTGAGTCCCGCAGGGCGCGGATCGTCGCCGCCGTGGACGTGGACGAGGACAGGGCCAAGGCGTTCGCCGCCGAGCACGACATCCCCGCCGCCTACACCTCCCTCACCGACATGCTCGACAAGGAGCGGCCCGACCTCGTCCACATCTGCACGCCGCCCTTCACGCACACCGCCCAGGTGGTGGAGTGCCTGGAGGCGGGGGCGTGGGTGTGGTGCGAGAAGCCGTTGTGCCTGTCGCTGGCCGAGTTCGACGCCATCGCCGCGGCGGAGGGGGCGGCGGGGCCGTACTCCTCCGTGGTCTTCCAGCACCGCTTCGGGTCGGGCGCCCACCACCTGCGCTCGCTGATGGCCGAGGGCGTTCTCGGGCGCCCGCTGGTCGCGCTGTGCGAGACCAGCTGGTACCGCCCGCCGGCCTACTACGAGGTGCCGTGGCGTGGCACGTGGGCCAGCGAGGGCGGCGGCCCCACGATGGGCCACGGCATCCACCAGATGGACATGATGCTCTCCATCCTCGGCGAGTGGGAGGAGATCAGGGCGATGGCGGGGCGGCTCGACCGCGACGTGGAGACCGAGGACGTCTCCATGGCCATGGTCCGCTTCTCCAGCGGCGCGATGGCCAGCGTGGTCAACAGCGTGCTGTCGCCGCGCGAGCAGAGCTACCTGCGCTTCGACTTCGCCCAGGCGACGGTGGAGCTGCGGCACCTGTACGGCTACGCCAACGCCGACTGGAGCTCGACCTCGCAGGCCTGGAACCCGCCCCAGGACGTGCCGAGCTCGCACGCCGCCCAGCTCGGCGAGCTGCTCGACGCCTTCGAGCGCGGCGAGCGCCCTCCTGTCAGCGGCGTCGAGGCCCGCAGGACCATGGAGCTGGTGACGGGCCTGTACGCCTCGGCGCTGACCGGCGCTCCCGTCCTGCGCGCCGAGCTGACCCCCGACAGTCCCTTCTACCACCGGCTGAACGGAGGACTCTCGCTGTGAAGGACACAGGAAGCGAGCTGGTCGAGACCTTCGACGGCGTCGAGGTCATGCGCTACGTCTACCGTCCCGACATGCCGCTCTTCGAGTCACCCAAACCGTACTTCCACCCGCTGCGCACGCTGGACGGCGACGTCGTGACCGGTTACCGGCCGCACGACCACCGCTGGCACAAGGGCCTGCAGATGACGGCCTCGTGGCTGTCGGGGCAGAACTTCTGGGGCGGCGGCAGCTACGTCCACGCCGAGGGCGGCTACGTGGAGCTGCCGAACAACGGCTCCATGCGTCACGAGGAGTGGCTGGAGCCCGGCGTCGAGCGGCTGACGTGGTGGACGCAGGCGGGCGAGCACTGGGTGGACGAGCGGCGCACGATCGCCACCTCGGCGGGCGAGGACTTCTGGACGCTGGAGTTCGCCACCGAGCTGACCAACGTGCGCGGCGAGGACCTGCTGTTCGGCAGCCCGACCACCAACGGCAGGCCGATGGCCGGCTACACCGGCCTGTTCTGGCGCGGCCCCCGCGCCTTCACCGGCGGCCGGGTGCTGGCCTCCGGCGGCCAGGGCGGCGAGGAGATGATGGGCAGGACCGCCTCGTGGCTGGCCTTCGTCGGCAGGCACGACGAGGTGGACAGGGACTCCACGCTGGTCTTCGTCTCCGAGCCCGGCCAGAGGTGGTTCGTGCGCTCCGAGCCGTTCGCCGCGGTCAACCCGTCGATCGCCTTCTCCGAAGAGGTGCGCCTGGCGGCCGGCGAGACGCTGTCGCTCAGCTACCGCGTCGTCATCGGCAACGGCGCGTGGTCCAGGGAGCGCCTCGACACCCTGTGACCTCAGGGCCCGGCCCTCAGGACCGGGCCCTCATATCTCCTGCGCGCCGTCGAGCCCGCCCCTCGCCCCGTCGGGCCTCTTCCCCGCGCCGTCTGGCCTCTTCTCCATGCCGTCGAGCATGACGAGCAGGTAGTGGGCCGCGCGCTCCTGCGGCAGGTCGGCGTGACAGGTGAACGGGCTCAGCAGTCTCATCACGTCGGCCACGCCGACGTCGGCCCGCATGTCGCCCCGCTCCTGCGCCGCGGCCACGAGCGCGTCGAGCCGCCCGACCATGCCCGCCTTCACCCTGGTGAACTCCGGCATGGCGTCGAAGAGCTCCTGGGGCAGGTCGGCTCCTGGTCGAAGATCACCAGCACGGTCGAGGACCTCACGGGACACGCGCCCAGGTCGCTGGCCGACTACCTCGCCGACCACGCGGCCGACTTCGCGTGATGAGCCGTCAGGGCACGCCGCGGATCTTCCACACCAGGGCCGCGCCCAGCAGCGCCAGACCCCCCGCGGTCAGGTACAGGACGGGGTAGCCGCCGAGGCCCGCGACGATCGGCCCCGCGATCACCGGGCCGAGCACCTGGGGCCCCGAGTTGGCGACGTTGATGACGCCCAGGTCCTTGGCCCTGCCGCTCGCGGTGGGCAGCACCTGGGTGACCAGCGCGTTGTCGACCGAGAGATAGACGCCGAAGCCGAGCCCGAGGACCACCGCTGCGGCCATGACCACCGGCCACTGCGGCCAGAACGCCAGCATGAGCGCCGGGACCGCGCTGATCAGCCCCGAGACGGTGACCAGCAGCCTGCGCCTGCCGAGCCGGTCGGAGACCACCCCCGCCGCGACCGTGGTGAGCACCACGGCGCCCGTGTAGAGCAGGATCAGCACCAGCAGCCCGTCGCTGGCCTTCTCGCCGGGGAACAGCCTCTCGTAGCCGACCTCGTCGGTGAGGAAGTACAGCAGGTAGAGCGTGGAGATCGCGTTGCCCAGCATCATCAGGAAGCGAGTGATCCACGCCCAGAAGAAGTCGGCCGACCTCACCCACAGCTGCCCCGGGTCGAACGGCGGGCGCTCGGTCAGCCTGGGGTCCCTGGTCGTCAGCACGAAGGGCAGCACCAGCACCGCCACCACCGCGCCGACCAGGAGGTAGCCGGACCTGGTCGTGGAGGCGACGACGGTGACCAGCACGACGGCCAGCACCACGCCGACCGACTGGGGGACCCCGATCCAGCCGGAGACCTCGCCGCGCTGCCCCACGGGCACGCGGTCGGGCACGCCCGCGCTCAGCGCCGCCTGCGTGGCGTTGAGCGCGGCCTGCGCCAGGCACCAGCCGACGGCGATGCCGAGCACGCTGGTCTGGAAGGAGAGGAACACCATCGCCGCGCCGCCGCCCAGCGCGCCCGCCAGCGTCCACGGATGCCTGCGGCCCCACCTGCCCGTGGTGCGGTCCGACAGCGCGCCGGCGACCGGGTTGGCCAGCATCGCCACGAGCGCGCCCGCACCCGTCACCCAGGCCAGGGCGCTCTCCTTGCCTTCGGGGGCGAGCACGGCGATCTGCTCGGGCAGCAGCACCTGCAAGGGGGCGAAGTAGCCGACGAACAGGGCCAGGTTGGCGGTCGCGATGCCCGCGACCCACCAGGGACCCACCCTGCGCACGGGCTCGGCGAGGGCGTCGCCGGAGATGGGTGGGGAGACGCTGCTCATCCGGCCTCCGCGCGGGACGATGGGGGGACTCGCGGTGCGCCGCATGCTACGCCCTGAGGATCATCTCGGCCACACCTGTGAGCACGGCGGGTGGTGACCAGTGGGACCATGTCTTGGTCAAAGCGGTTCTACGGAAGGTCATGATCGGTGAGGCGGCTAGTCACGGTCCTGCTGCTCGCGTGTGCCGCGCTGGGTCTGGCGGTCACGCCCGCCCAGGCGCACAACGTGCTGACCGGGAGCGACCCCAAGGAGGGGGCGCGGCTCCAGGCCGCGCCCGAACAGGTCACCCTCGAGTTCGACCAGCCGGTACGGCAGGGCTTCGCGCAGGTCACCGTGACGGGGCCGGACGGTGGCAGGTGGGAGGCGGCCAAGGCGTCGGTGAGCGGCGTCAAGGTCGTCACGAAGCTGAGGCCGCTCGGCCCCGCGGGCGACTACGTGATCGGCTACCGGATCCTGTCGGCCGACGGGCACCCCGTCTCCGGCAAGGTGACGTTCGCCCTCGCGGTCGCGGGCACCGGCGCCGCCTCCTCCGAGGCCCCGGCGGCGCAGCCGTCCGCGCAGGCCGCCGACCTCAGCGCCCAGGCCTCGGAGGCGGCCGCGAACGGCGGCGCAGGCATGGCCATCGTGTGGGTGGTCGGCGCGCTGGTCCTGCTGGGCGGCGGCACGGTCGTCGCACTGCGCCGCGCAGGCCCCGCCCCCTCCCCCGCGCCCGAGGCGGCAGAGCGCTCCCCCGGCCACGAGACGGCCGTCTCGCCGCACAGGGACGCCGCCGAATGACCGTCACCGAGGTCAGGCCCGTCGCAAGGGCGGGCGCGCGGATGCCGGGCGGCCTGATCCTGGGCGCCCTGATCCTGGCCGCCGTCGTGTCCGTGGTCGTGGCCAGCACGCTCACCGCGGAGGAGGCCGTCCCAGGCATCCCGATGCCAGGCCCCCTCGTCGAGTACGGCCTGCCGATCGTCAGGGTCCTGCTCGACCTGGCCGCCGCCGTGGTGGTGGGCCTCAGCCTGCTCCCCAAGTTGCTGGGCTTCGACGACCCCGGCTCCACCGAGCCCGTCATGAGCAGGGCCAGGGCCCACGCGGTCACCGCGGCGTGGATCTGGGCGATCACCGCCCTGGTCACGATCGTCTTCTACACCGCCGAGCTGAACCCGGGCGTGGTCCCGAGCCTCGGCATGATCGCCACCTACGTCGGCACCGTGGGCGCGGGCCAGGGCCTGTTGTTCAGCACCGCCTGCGCGCTGGCCTACGCCGGCATCGGGCTGCTGGCCGTCAGGTTCGGCGAGAAGGTGCCCGCCGAGCTGCGGATCGTGATCGCGCTGTTCGGCCTGTTGCCCGTGCCGGTGACGGGGCACGCGGTCGACTCCGTCTGGCACGACCCGATCATGATCTCGATGGAGCTGCACGTGATGGGCGCGGCCGTCTGGACCGGCGGGCTGCTGGCGGTGGCGGCCATGGTCGCGCCCCGCGGCGACCTGCTGGCCCTCGCGCTGCCGAAGTTCTCCAAGGTCGCCACCATCTCGCTGGCCCTGGTGTCGCTGTCGGGCCTGGTCAGCGGCCTTTCCACGATGGCGCTCACCACCGGCGTCGAACTGCCTGGCGACCTGGTCGCCTCCGAGTACGGCCTGCTCGTGCTGGCCAAGATGGCGCTGGTGGCCCTGCTGATCCCGCTCGCCGCCAACATCAGGTGGCGGCTCATGCCGGGCATCGCCGCCCGACGCAAGAGCTCCATCGCGGCCTGGGCGGCGATGGAGCTCGTCGTGATGGGACTGGCCTACGGCGTGGCGGTCGCGCTGACCCGCGCCCCGATCGGCTGATCGGCGGCGCGCAGCCCGAACCTGGTCACGAACCACTCCATGGCCAGCCAGGCGATGGCCAGCCCCGAGGCGGCCCACACCGCCGAGGAGGGGGCCAGGGGCGGCGCGGCCAGCAGCGCGTGCTGGACGACCAGCGAGCCGTACACGGCGATGGTCGCCAGCGCGGAGCCGAGCACGGCCCGCAGGTACGGGAGCCTGACCAGGAAGGCGACGTCCACCGCGACGGCCGCGATGATCAGGAAGAACGGCACCGCGGACTCGGGGAAGCCGGTGACGCTGAGCAGCGGCCAGATCGCGGCACGGTAGGCGACCAGCACGGTGGCCACCAGCGTCGCGGTGCCGAACCTGCCGACCATCATGCGCGCCACCGCCAGCACGATCAGACCCGCGACGGTGAAGTAGACCGGGTAGAGGAAGTCGGGCACCGGCAGCGAGAAGGCGACCATCATGTCACGGTCCACAGCGCGCCCCATCTGGTCGGCGGCGAACTGCATGAGGATCGGCTCGGCCTCGGGCGCGCCCCTGTCCCACGCGGCGATGGCGAAGACGCCGTACTCCTGGTGCTGGGCGGGGAAGAGGATGTTCTCCAGGAAGTAGACGAACAGCGCGCCGAGCACGAGCTTGCCGCCCGAGCCCTGGTACCAGCCGCGGATCACGCCCGCGATCATGAAGAAGGTTCCCAGGTAGAGCATGATGTGCGACGGGCTCCACGAGGTGATGTCGAGCCCGTTGACGCGGTGGTTGATCAGGTCGAGCGGCACCGCGACCAGGAAGACGCCGGTGCCCCACTGGATCAGCCGCAGCGCGGTCCTGTCCACGCCGTAACCGGTGTAGCCGTGGATGATGGTCAGCGCCAGCACGATGGCCGTGCCCGCCGAGTTGAGCAGATGCGGAGGGGCCAGGTCGTCACGCAGCCACTTGAAGTGCCAGGAGACGTCCCATGAGGAGCCCAGCACCTTCAGGGCGAATGCCAGCAGCCACCCGTAGTAAAGGATCTTGAAAAGTTCGGGTGGTGTCTCGCGGCCGGCCTGCCCGCGGGTCCAGTAGGGCAGGGCCCACTCGACAGCTGCTCGTATTCTCACGCCAGCACATCATGCCTGGCCTTTACCTTCTCCGCAATCAGGCATGATTTCCCCATGCGCACAGCCACTCCCGACGACGCAGAGGCCATCGAGGGCGTCAGGATCGCCACATGGAAGTTCGCCTACAGGGGCGTGATCGACGACGACCACCTCGACGGGCTGGCGGTCACCGAGCCCAACGTCGCCCTGCGGCGCCAGGCGCTCGCCTCGGGCCGCACCCGCGCGATCGTGGCCGAGTCCGGCGGCGAGGTGGTCGGGTTCAGCATGTACGGCGACAGCCGCGACGAGTTCTCCGACGCGGAGGTCTACGCGATCTACGTCCTGCCCGGCCATCTGTCCACAGGGCAGGGCCGCGCCCTGATGACGGCCACGGTGGCGGACATCCCCCCGCACCAGACGGTCGGCCTGTGGGTCCTGACGGGCAATCCGCGCGCCCGGCGCTTCTACGAGCGCTTCGGCTTCACCGCCTCAGGCCGGGCGAAGGTGGAGGACGGCCTGGAGGAGATCCACTACGTCCTGGCCGCCCGCGGCCACTAGCGCCTCCCCGCGCACGCCGGTACGGCGGGACAGGGTCGCCCCGCCTGTCCCGCCGTCTCCTGATCTCAGACGAGCGCCCTGCGCTTCAGCGCGGTGAGCCCCGCGGCCGAGCAGGCGATCGTGATCACGGTCATGACCAGGAGGGGGCCTGCGCCGAACTCCTCGCCGGACAGGACCATCGGCAGGTTGGGGAAGGGCACGACGTACTTGGCGATCCAGTAGTCGATGCCCATGATCGGCCCGAGCACCTCGCCGAAGAGGTTGACGAACAGGAAGGCCGCCCAGCTGATCCCTGCCGCCGCCCTGGGCAGCAGGCCGAAGGCCAGCACGCCGACCCCCGCGAGCACCCAGACCGCGGGGATCTGCACGAGCGTCCCGCCCAGCACGCCGAGCGGGTCACCGGCGGCCAGCCCCAGCGTCAGGCCCGCGACCGCCAGGATGAGGGCGCTGCCCGCGAGGGCGAGAAACAGGTGGCCGCCCGCCCAGCGCAGCCGGCTGACCGGCGTGGCGAGCAGCAGCTCGGCGCGGCCCTCGAGTTCCTCCTTGCGCAGCCGCAGCAGGGCCAGCAGGGGGTAGAGGGCGGCGACGTAACCGAGGCTGAGGGCGATCAGCCACAGGTAGGCGTCGGTCATCGACGCCTCGGGCGAGGCGGTGTAGCGGCGCAGGAACTCCTGGACCGAGGCGCCCTGCCTGGACACCTCCGGGATGGAGCGCGCCAGAGCGCCCAGGACCAGCCCGGCCAAGGCGTAGCCGACGCTCCAGCCGGCCAGCAGTCCCCTGTGCAGGCGCCAGGCCAGGGACAGGGGGCTGCGCAGCCGTGCCGATCCCGCCGGGCCTGGGCGCTGGGGGATGAGGCCGTGCCCGAGGTCACGGCGACCGGCCAGCAGGTAGGCGAGGGCGGCGGTCAGCGCGGCGAGCGCCAGGGCGGGCAGCAGCGCCGCCCAGTTGTCGTCACCGTAGGGCCTGACCAGGTGGCTCCAGCCCTGGGGTGACAGCCACTTGAGCCAGGTCAGGCCGCTGCCGTCGGCGGTGAAGCGCACCAGGTAGCTGACGCCGAGGACGAGGGCCGCCAGGCCGATCGCCGCGCGGGCGCCCTCGGTGAGCTGCGCGGCCAGCGCGCCGACGCCGGTGAAGACCAGCCCTGCCGCGGTGATCGCGGCGCCGAAGCACAGCGACCCCGTGACGTCGAAGCCCGTGGAGATCATGGCGAGCGCGCAGATCAGCCCGGTCGCCACCATCGCGCCCGCGGTGAAGACCAGGGCGGCGGTCAACGGCGCGAAGCGGCCGATGACGCCCGCGCCGACCAGCTCGGCGCGGCCGGACTCCTCCTCTCCGCGGGTGTGGCGGACGATGGTGAGGATCGCGATCAGGGCCAGGACGGTGTAGATGGCGTCGGCGTTCTTCCAGACCGCCATGCCCGCGACCGTGGGCGAGTGGACCTCGCCCGCGAAGGCGGTCAGCGCCCTGTTGGCCGCCATCTCGCGGGCGAAGTCGGCGATCGAGTGCGCGGTGGGGAAGCTCTGCGCGTAGCGGCCTGCCTGCCCGGCGGCGAGTACGGCCAGCAGCGCCATCCAGAAGGGGGCGATCAGCCGCTCACGGCGGATGACCAGGGCGGTCAGCCTCCAGGTCCCTGTCGTCATCGGGCGCTCTTCTCGGATTCGTAGTGACGCATGAACAGGTCCTCGAGGGAGGGCGGCTGGCTGGTCAGGGCGACGATCCCGGTCTCGGACAGGCGGCGCACGGCCTTGTCCAGGTCGTGGTCGGCGACCTGGAAGGTGACGCGGCGTCCCTCGGTGACCAGGCCGCCCGCCCACGGCAGCTCAGGAACGGGCCCCGCGAGCTCGGCGGTGATCCGCGTCATGGTGAGGTGGCGCAGCTCGGCCAGCGTGCCGGACTCCACGGTGCGGCCCGCGCGGATGATGCTCACCCTGTCGCACAGGGACTCGACCTCCGACAGGATGTGGCTGGACAGCAGCACGGTCCTGCCTCGCCGCTTCTCCTCCACCACGCACTGCTGGAAGACCGACTCCATCAGCGGGTCGAGCCCGGAGGTCGGCTCGTCGAGGATGAGCAGTTCGGCGTCGGAGGCGAACGCGGCCACCAGGGCGACCTTCTGCCTGTTGCCCTTGGAGTAGGTCTTGGCCTTCTTGCGCGGGTCCAGCTCGAAGCGCTCCAGCAACTCCTCGCGGCGGGACGCGTCGAGCCCTCCGCGCAACCTGCCGAGCAGGTCGATCACCTCGCCGCCGGTCAGCGCAGGCCACAGGTTCACGTCTCCCGGCACGTAGGCCAGCCGCCTGTGCAGCTCGGTGGCCTGCCTCCACGGGTCGCCGCCGAGCAGCGTGACCCGTCCCGAGGTGGCTCGCATCAGGCCCAGCAGGATGCGGATGGTCGTGGACTTCCCCGCGCCGTTCGGGCCGAGGAAGCCGTGCACCTCGCCGGTCCGCACGGTCAGGTCCAGTCCGTCGAGCGCGTGCGCCCTGCCGAAGCTCTTGTGGAGCGCCTGGACGGAGATGGCGATGTTCATATCGCTCCTCGAGGGATGTGCTTGCGGCTCAGAACGCTAGAGAGCAGGCGGGGCCGGAGGTATCGGGCATGTGCCCAATGCCGCGGAGCCGGGCCCGGCCACGGAGTGCGCACCTGGAAGGGAGGCCCGGCCGACCCTGGATCGGCGTATCGGGCGTTCGCCGGATAGGTTGCGACGCATGCTTCACGGGCGGGACAAGGAGTGCGAGCGCGTCGGCCGGTTGATCGAGGGCGCGAGAGAGGGCCGCAGCGCCGCCCTCGTGATCCGCGCCGAGCCTGGCACAGGGAAGTCCGCCCTGCTCGACCACGCCGCCGGGGAGCGCCGAGGCCTGCGGGTGCTGCGAGCCGGCGGCATCGAGACCGAGTGCGAGCTGCCCTTCGCCACCCTCCACCAGCTCCTGCGCCCCCTGCTCGGCGGGCTCGACGCGCTGCCCGAGCCGCAGGCGCAGGCGCTGCGCGGCGCGCTCGGGCTGGCCAGGTCCGAGGGCAGGGACCGCTTCCTCATCGGCCTGGCCACCCTGACCCTGCTGGCCGAGCACGCGCCGCTGCTGTGCCTGGTGGACGACGCGCACTGGGTCGACAGGGCCTCGCTGGAGGCGCTGCTGTTCGCCGCCAGGCGGCTCGACGCGGAGGGCGTCGTGCTGATCTTCGCGACCAGGGCGATGGAGCGCGACGTCCTCGCCGCGGCGGGGCTGCCCCAGCTCCCTCTGGCGGACCTGGACCGCCAGGCAGCTCTCAGCGTGCTGCTCGAGCACGCTCCCGGCCTTCGCGACCACGTGCGCGACCGGATCGTCGAGGAGTCGGGCGGCAACCCCCTGGCGCTGATCGAGCTGCCTCGAATGGATCAGGACTCCCTGCCCGCTGGGCCACTGCCGCTGCCGCGCCGGCTCCAGGAGGCCTACCAGGAGCGGATCACCGCGCTCCCTCCCGACACCCGCACCCTCCTGCTCGCCATGGCGGCGGAGGATCTGGCCGCCGCGCTGCGGGCCACCGGGCTCTCCCTCGCCGCGCTGGCCCCCGCCGAACAGGCAGGGCTGGTCGAGGACGGCGCCTTCAGGCACCCTCTCGTACGCGCCGCCGCCTACCAGGGCGCCTCCTTCGCCGAACGCGTCGCCGTCCACCGCGCTCTGGCGCGCGACACCGGCGGGCATCGCAGGGCGTGGCACCTGGCCGCGGCGGCCACAGGACCCGACGAGCAGATCGCGGCCGCCCTGGAACGGACGGCCGCGCAGGCCGGCCAGGTGTCGGGGTACGCCGAGGCCGCGGCCGCCCTCGAACAGGCCGCCAGGCTCACCCCCGCCACACGCGACAGGGTCCGCAGGCTCACCGCGGCCGCCACGCTCACGGCCGACTCGGGACAGAGCGACAGGGCCGCGGCGCTGATCGACCAGGCCCGCCGGCTCGGCGGCGCCTCGGCCGAGCTGGCACGGCTGCGCGCCCGCGTCGAGTTCGAACACGGCTCCCCCGAGGCGGCCTGGCGGCTGCTCCTCGACGCAGGGCCCGAGCTCCTGATCGAGGCGGCCAGGGTCGCCTGGTCGGTCGGCGACAGCGCCGGGCTGCTCGCCGTCAGGGAGCGGCTCGACGCCGGGCCGGCGGCCTTGGTCACCGGCGTGGTCGAGCTGCTGTCCGGCGACCCCGGCATCGGCCTCGACCTGATCAGGCGGCACGCCGGCCTGGCGCCGCCCCGCGGGGGCGCGGACGGACTGCAGATCAGCGCCACGGCCCTCGACCTGCTCGCGGGGGATCTGGTCTCGGCTCGGGACAGCCTGCTGAGGCTGGCCGCCGACCTGCGCTCCCGCGGCGCGATCGGCTGGCTGCCCGGGGTCCTGACCGTGCTGGCCGAGACCGAGCTGCTGCTCGGGCGGACCAGGGACACGACCGCGACGGAGGCGTTGCGCATCGCGCAGGACACCGGGCAGGTGCGGCACGCCTCCCACGCCCGTGGCCTGCTCGCCTTCGCCGCCGCGCTCAGGGGCGAGGACCTCGCGCAGGCCGGCCCTGGCACCGGCGACGCCGGCAGGGACGGCTCGGGCAGGGACGACTCGGGCGGGGACGGCTCAGGCGGGGAAGGAGACTGGGCGGGGCGGGCGCAGGCGATGCTCGACCTCGGCAGGGGGCGCTTCGAGGCGGCGCTCGATCGGCTGGATCTTCTCGCGCACCGTCCGCACGGGGTGTACTTCGTGCCCGACCAGGTCGAGGCCGCCGTCAGGTCGGGCCGTCCGCACCTCGCGCCCGTGGCGCGATTCGAGAGCTGGGCGCGGGCGTCGGGCCGGCCGTGGGCGCGGGCCGTACGGCATCGCTGCCTCGCCCTGCTGGCCGATGAGCCCGAGGAGCACTTCGAGCAGGCGGTGGCCTGCTCAGAACTGCCCTTCCAGCAGGCCAGGAGCAGGCTCCTGTACGGGGAGTGGCTGCGCAGGTCCAGACGGAAGAGCCAGGCCAGGACCCAGCTGCGGGCCGCGCTCGAGACCTTCGAGCAGGCGGGGGCGGCGGCGTGGGCCGCGCACGCCCGCGCCGAGCTGCGAGCCGCGGGCGAGGCCGCCGCGCCCCCTGCCGACGACCTGCTGGCCGCGCTCACGCCGCAGGAGCTCCAGATCGTCAGGCTGGCCGCGACGGGCGCCACGAACAAGGAGATCGGCGCGCAGCTGTTCCTCAGCCCCAAGACGGTCGGCCATCACCTCTACCGGGCCTTTCCCAAGCTCGGCGTCTCCAACAGGACCGAGCTGGCCCGCCTGAGCCTGTTCGCCTGACCCCGCCGCTCAGGCGAGGCCGTCTCAGCTGCTTCTCAGGACTGCTCAGTACGCTCGGCCCATGAAGAGAGCAGCCGCGCTGGTCGCGGCGCTGGCCGTACTCGCGGCGGTGGTCTGGCTGGTGTGGCCTTCCACCCCCGAGGTCAGGGGCCAGGAGCAGCGGATCGCCGTCATGGACGGTCCAGAGAACGACCAGCGGGTCGAGCTCGACACGACATATTTCGCGCCCGAGGGCGGCGGCAGGGCACCGGCCGTGCTGCTGGCCCACGGGTTCGGCGGCAGCAAGCAGAGCGTGAGGGCCCAGGCCGTACGGCTGGCCGGGCAGGGTTACGCGGTGCTGACCTGGTCGGCGCGCGGCTTCGGCCGCTCGACGGGGCAGATCGCGCTCAACTCCCCCGACTACGAGGTCAAGGACGTCAAGCAGCTGATCGACTGGCTGGCCAAGCGGCCAGAGGTCCGGCTCGACGCGCAGGGCGACCCCCGCGTCGGCATCGCGGGCGGCTCCTACGGCGGCGCGATCGCGCTCATGACCGCCGCCCACGACCCCAGGGTCGACGCGATCGTCCCGATGATCACCTGGAACGACCTGTCGCAGGCGCTGTTCCCCAACGGCGTGTTCAAGAAGATGTGGGCCGGCCTGTTCTTCAGCAGGGGCGGCCCCAGCGTGGAGACCCAGGGGCTGGGCGCGCTCACCGCGGCGCCGCGACCGCTGTCGGCGCAGGAGGCCAGGTGCGGCAGGTTCCTGCCCGCCGTGTGCGAGATGTACCAGCAGGCCGCCGCCACGGGCAAGGCGACGCCCGAGGCGATCGCGCTGCTGCGCGAGTCGAGCCCCGCCGCCGTGGCGGCGCGGATCAAGGCGCCCACCCTGCTCGTCCAGGGACAGCGCGACTCGCTGTTCACCCTCGCCCAGGCCGACGCCAACGCCAAGGCCATCTCCTCGGCCGGCACGCCCGTCGAGGTGGTGTGGTTCGACGGCGGGCACGACGGCGGCAACGGCGAGGTCGACTGGCTCGACGAGCTCACCCTCGGCTGGTTCGACCGCCACCTGCGCGAGAACGCCGTCACCGAGACCGCCGACCGCTTCGTCATCACCAGGGACGGCGGCCGCGACCCCGGCACCAGGCAGCGCATCCGCCTGCACCCCGGCGCCGACCGCTACCCCGGCCTGAACGGCACCTCGACCGCGCAGATCCAGCTGGCGGGGCCCGACCAGAACGTCGTCAACCCGCCGGGCGGCAGCCCCGCCTCGATCTCGGCGGTGCCGGGGATGGGCGGGCTGCTCAGCGGCGCCCAGGGCAACCTCAGCCTCTCCCTGGACATGCAGGGCCAGAGCGCGCTCTTCGAGTCGGCGCCGCTGGCGGCCCCGCTGCAGCTCACGGGGGCGCCCACCGTCACGGTCAGGGTGCGGGGAGAGGGCGAGGTGACACTGTTCGCCAAGCTCTACGACGTGGCCGACGCCGCCACCCCGCCGACGCTGCCCGCAGGGCTGGTCGCGCCGGTGCGGATCACGATCCCCGAGGGCAAGGGCAGCGCGGAGGCGACGATCACGCTGCCCGCGGTCGACCACCGCTTCGCGGCGGGCCACAAGGTGCGGCTGGCGCTGACGACGACCGACATGGGGTACGCCACGCCCGCCGAGCCCGCGAGCTACGTGGTGGGCCTGGCCTCGCCCGTGCTGGCGGTGCCGACGGTGGCCGCCCTCGAGGCCGCCCCGACCGGGCCCGTGTGGTGGACGTGGGCGCTGCCGCTCGCCGCCGTCGCGGTGGCCGCGCTGCTGCTGGCCACCGGCCGCCGGCGTCCCGTGGGCAGGGGCACGGCCCACTCCCCCGGCGCCGTCGGCGCGGACGCGTCCGTGGCCGCCCTCGGCGGGGACCCGCGCGTGGACGCCGAGGTGCCGCTGGAGATCAGCGGCCTGACCAAGGCCTACCGCAACGGCGACAAGGCCGTGGACGACCTCTCCTTCCGCGTGGAGAAGGGCCAGGTGCTGGGGCTGCTCGGGCCGAACGGCGCGGGCAAGACCACCACGATGCGGATGATGATGGGCCTCATCCACCCCGACAGCGGCGAGATCCGCATCTTCGGCGACAAGGTGACCCCAGGGGCGCCCGTCCTTTCCAGGCTCGGCTCGTTCGTCGAGGGGCCTGGCTTCCTGCCGCACCTGTCGGGGCGCGACAACCTCACGCTGTACTGGCAGGCCACCGGGCGCCCCTCGGCCGACGCGCACATGGAGGAGGCGTTGGAGATCGCCGGGCTCGGCGCCGCGCTGGAGCGGGCGGTGCGCACCTACTCCCAGGGCATGCGCCAGCGCCTGGCCATCGCCCAGGCCATGCTCGGCCTGCCCGACCTGCTCGTCCTCGACGAGCCCACCAACGGGCTCGACCCGCCCCAGATCAGGGAGATGCGCGAGGTGCTCAAGCGCTACGCGCGCGACGGCCGCACGGTGATCGTCTCCAGCCACATGCTGGCCGAGGTCGAGCAGACCTGCAGCCACGTGGTGGTCATGACCCGCGGCCGCCTGCTGAGCACGGGCCCGGTCTCCGACCTGCTGGCCACCGCCCGCCACAACGGCCACGGCCCGCGCCTCGAGGACGTGTTCCTGGAACTGATCGGAGACAAGTCATGAGCACCGCGGCCGCGGGTTACGACGCGCGCAGGACGCTGCCGCTCCGCGTGGAGATCGTCAGGCAGTTCAAGCGGCGGCGCACGCTGGTCATGTTCGGCCTGCTGCTCGCGCTGCCGTGGATCCTGGTGATCGCCTTCCAGTTCGGCCCGCAGAACCCGAACCAGCAGAACGCCCTGCGACTGTCGGACCTGGCCACGCAGAGCGGCCTCAACTTCGCCGCGTTCGCGCTGTCGGTGTCGGCCAGCTTCCTGCTGGTGGTGGCGGTGGCGCTGTTCTGCGGCGACACCGTGGCGAGCGAGGCCAACTGGTCGTCGCTGCGCTATCTGCTGGCCGCCCCGGTGCCGCGCGACAGGCTGCTACGGCAGAAGCTGATCGTCGCGCTCGGCTACTCGGCGGCGGCGGTGATCTGCCTGCCGCTGATGGCGCTGCTGGCGGGGACACTGGTGTTCGGCTGGAACGACATCCAGGTGCCGGGGACGGGCGAGACGATCCCGGCCTTCGACGTGCTGCCGCGTTTCGGCATCGTCATCGGCTACGCGCTGGTCAGCCAGCTCGTCGTGGCCTCGGTGGCCTTCCTGCTGTCGACCGTCACCGACTCGCCGCTCGGCGCGGTGGGAGGGGCGGTCGGGCTGGTGATCGTCAGCAGCATCCTGCAGGCCGTGGAGGCGCTCGGGACGCTCAGGGAGTTCCTGCCGACGTTCTGGAACACCGCGTGGCTGGACGCGCTGGCGCCGGTGCTCGACTGGGGCGGGATGACCAAGGGCGCGGCGGTGTCGGTGACCTACGCGGTATTGCTGTTCGCGCTGGCCTTCCGCCGGTTCAGGAGCAGGGACGTGGTCAGCTGACTCACCAGTGCGGGGGCTTGTTCTCCAGGTAGAAAGCGTCGGAATCGTCCTCCTGGCGCTCTCCCCAGCCGAGGTCGGTGTCGTCGGCGGTCTGCTCAGGTAGAAATTCACTCACGGCAACAATGCTATCCGGAGGGAGAAACACCACCCTCACACATGTGCGGCACAAGGGACAGTCAAGGCTTGTCGAGGTACAGTGGAGCGCGCGTGAGAAGGTGTCCGGCTACCCCCCGTGAGGCTGCCCATGGCCACCCCGACAGGTTGGCGTCGAGAAGGCAATTTGCCGGCGGAGCTCACGAGCTTCGTCGGCCGGACGAGGCTGCTCGCCAACCTCAAACGCCACTTGTCCGACGAGAACACCAATCTGGTGACCGTGACGGGCATCGGTGGCGTCGGCAAGTCGCGAACGGTTCTGCGCCTGGCGCACCAGGTGCGCGGGCAGTTCGAGGACGGCGTCTGGTTCGCCGACCTGGCCAGGCTGCAGGACGCGGGCATGGTCAAGAACACCATCGCCTCGGCCCTCGGCGTGGCCGACCAGTCGGCCCGCGGTGAGTCCGAGTCGCTGTCGGAGTGGGTCGCCAACCGCAACATGCTGCTCATCCTCGACACCTGCGAGCACCTCATCGAGGGCTGCGCCGAGCTGATCGACGAGCTGCTGCAGGCCAACCCCAACCTGAAGGTGCTGGCCACCAGCCGCCAGTCGCTGCACCTGCCGTACGAGCACGTGGTGCCGGTGCCTCCGCTGGCCGTGCCCGGCGAGGACCCGCACGAGAACATGTTCACCAACGAGTCGGTGCAGCTGTTCGCGGCCAGGTCGGGTGCGGTCGTGCCCGACTTCGTGCTCGACGAGCACAACATCGGCTCGGTGGCCGAGCTGTGCCGCAGGCTCGACGGCATCCCGCTGGCGATCGAGCTGGCGGCGGTGCGGCTGCGCGCCCTGTCGGTCGAGCAGATCCTGGGTCTGCTGACCGACCGCTTCAGCCTGCTCGCCGGCGCGAGCCGTACGGCGCTGCCGCGCCACCAGACGCTGCGCGCGGCCATCGGGTGGAGCCACGAGCTGTGCGAGCCCGCCGAGCGGCTGCTGTGGGCGCGCCTGTCGGTCTTCGCAGGCGACTTCGAGCTCGACGCGGCCAGGTTCGTCTGCTCCGACGACCGGCTGCCCGCCGAGGACATCACCGACCTGGTCACCGGCCTGGTGGAGAAGTCGATCCTGCTCATCAGGAGCGACCACGCGGGCGTGCGTTACAAGCTGATCGACACGCTGGCCGAGTACGGCGAGGAGTGGCTGGAGAAGCTGGGCGAGTCGCAGCGCCTGCGCCACAAGCACCTGGCCTACTACCTGAGCCTGGCCCGCCGCAGTGAGGACGCCTGGTCGGGGCCGCGCCAGATCTATTGGTTCGTGCGCATGCGCCAGGAGCACGACAACGTCAGGCTCGCTCTCGAGCACGCCCTGCGCACGCCGGGCGAGAGCCGGATGGCCCTCGAGCTGCTGTCGTCGCTGTGGTTCATGTGGATCTGCTGCGGCTTCGTCCGCGAGGGCCGCGTCTACCTCGAGCGCGCGCTGCGCGCCAACCCCGAGCCCAGCAAGGAGCGCTGCAAGGCGCTGTGGGTGCTGTCCTACGTGCGCAGCGCCCAGGGCGACAGCGTGGGTGCGCTGGAGGCGGCCGAGAAGTGCAGCAGTGAGGCGGTGCTGGTCGGCGACTCACGCGCGGTCATCCTCGCCTCCAAGATGCAGGGCACGGCCGCGCTGCTCCAGGGCGACCTGCAGAAGGCCAGCGCGCTGCTGGGCATGGCGACCGAGTTCAACACCGGCAACAAGGAGCTCAACCCCGGCCTGCTGCCCGCCATCGTCGAGCTGTCGATCGTGCTCACCACCCAGGGCGAGCTGTACGAGGCCGAGTCGTTGCTCGTCGACGTCCTGCAGGTGTGCAAGGAGCGCGGCGAGCTGTGGGTCAGCTCCTACGCCTACTGGGCGCTGTCGATGCCGCTGCTGGCCAGCAACAGGCTGGACAGGGCGCTGGAGAGCGCCCAGGAGGGCCTGCGGATCAAGCGCCACTTCCACGACACCGTGGGCAGCATGATGGTGCTCGAGACGATGGCGCGCATCATGGTGGGCCTGAACCAGCCCGACAGGGCGGCCAGGGTGCTGGGTGCGCTGCACCAGAACTGGCGGGCGGCGGGGCTGCCGATGCTGGGCGCTCCCTTCTTGACAAGTGAGCACGAAAGGGCAGTCAAGGAGTGCCAGAAGACTCTCGGCGAGGAGGCCTACCGTCGAGCCTTCGACGCGGGCTCCAAGCTGGACCTCGACGAGGCGACGAACCTCGCGCTGGACGACCTCGACGCGGGACCGGCTCCTGTGTGATCATTTCCTCTGTGTCCGAAATACCCCTCCGTTTAGCCTCTTATCACGCTGACGGATTTGGCGCCTTTATGTCCGGGCATGCCTAAACAATGGCAGTTTTCGCGATCTATTCTGCGGAATGCCACATCCGTCCTCGTGGGAGGCTGCGCACCCATGCCAGAGATGCCGGATTTCTCTCTTCCTGACCCACAAATTCCGTTTCCGTCCAAGCTCAATCCCTTCGAGCCCGTCATCGCCGAGCACACCACGTCATGGGCCCGACGACTGCGTCTCATCGAAGGAGAGCGAGCCACCTCCCGCTTCGCCGGCGAGTCCTACTCCAGGCTGGTCGCGAGGCTCTACCCCGAGGCATCGGTGCCCACGCTGGCGCTGGCCGCCGACCTCAACAGCTGGTTCCACGTCTACGACGACCAGTTCGAGCTGGCCGAAGTGGGCTCCGACCCCGACCTGGCCCGCCGGATGGCCGACAAGTTCGCGGCCGTGCTGCGCGGCGAACCGCTGGACGACACGGCCGGGCCCATCCTGCACGGGCTCGCCGACATCCGCGACCGCATGCGGATGCACGCCTCCAAGGGCTGGTGGGAGCGGTTCGCCGACCACCTGCAGGACTGCTTCGAGACGGCCCAGTGGGAGGTGGACAACAGGACCCGGGGGCAGATCCCCGACCCCGACAGCTATGTCGAGCACAAGCTGAACATCGCCTACGTCCCGCCCTCCTTCGACCTCATCGAGTTAGTCGAGCAGTTCGACGTGCCGGCCGACATCCGCGTCAGCGTCCCGTACCAGACGATGGTCCACGAGGCGGGCCATGTCGTGGTCTGCACCAACGACCTGCTCGGGCTGAACAGGGAGCTGGCACAGGGCGAGTTCCACAACCTCGTCATCGTGTTCTGGAACGCTCTAGGCTGCTCGCTCCAGGAGGCGATCGAGCTCGTCAACGCGAAGATCTCGATGCGTCTCGAGAGCTTCCTCGTGGCCAAAGAGGCTCTGGAGGCCACCTTCGACGAACTCGGCACCGACTACAACGCCAGGTACGGCACCATGCGGTGCGTGGCGGGCCTCGAGCACTGGATGCGCGGCTACCTCGACTGGGCGCGCGAGACGCAGCGATTCTCCGACCCGCTGCTCAGGGGCCAGGTCAAGGGCTTCCATCATGAGTTGATCAGCTGATCCGCCGTACGCTCGAGCGGCTCCAGCAGTTCGCCGACCATGCGGGCGGTGCCCACGGCGCTGGGCACGCCCGCGTGCGGGCCGGCTCCCGCCCCGCCTCGTGCTCCTCGTCGAACACCGCGCTTCCTCCCGGGCCGCCCGGGTCGAACATCCTGGTGGCGAACCCCCTCCGGCTCGGGGTCCTGGTTCATGTTCGGCATTCTCCATCGATATGGTGCCGTGCACGGAATCGTTCCGGCTCGCCGTAGGTTCAGGAGAGAGTACCGAGGGAAAGGCTGATCAACTGTGTTCGACCCGACGGATCTCTACCGGCTGGCCGAGGAGACCCCCGAGCTCATCGACCCGGTGCTGGTGTACCACTTCGACGGCTTCGTCGACGCGGGCGGCGCCGGGCGGCTCGCGCTGGGCCACCTGCTTGCCGAGCTGGAGCACGGCGTCGTGGCGACCTTCGACGTCGACCGCCTGCTCGACTACCGTTCGCGGCGGCCGACCATGACCTTCGACACCGACAGATGGATCGGCTACGAGGCTCCCGAGCTGGCCCTGCGCCAGGCGCGTGATCTTACGGGCACGCCGTTCCTGGTGCTGAGCGGGCCCGAGCCCGACAGGGAGTGGGAGCTGTTCACCGCGGCCGTCACCTCGCTGGCCGAGCGGCTGGGGGTGAGCAAGATGGTCACCGTGCACGGCATCCCCATGGCCGTGCCGCACACCAGGCCGCTGGGCGTCACCTCGCACGCCAGCAGGCCCGAGCTGATCAACTCCCAGGTGAGCGCGTTCGGCAGGGTGCAGGTGCCGGGCAGCGTGGCGGCGCTGCTGGAGTACCGGATGAGCGAGCAGGGGCGTGACGCGCTCGGCTACGCCGTCCATGTGCCCCACTACCTGTCGCAGGCGGAGTACCCGCAGGCCGCCGTGGCGGCGCTGGAGGCGGTGACCAGGGGCACCGGGCTGGTGTTCCCGATGGAGAACCTGCACGAGGCGGCCAGGCGCACCACCTCGGAGATCGAGGAGCAGATCGAGTCCTCCGCCGAGCTGTCGTCGGCGATCAAGGGGCTGGAGCAGCAGTACGACGCCTTCGCCGGTGGCGAGGACCGCGAGAACCTGATGGCCGAGAGCACCCCGATGCCGACGGGCGACGAGCTGGCCGCGCAGTTCGAGGCCTTCCTCGCCGAGCGGGACGACCGCGAGGGCTGAGCGCCGCCGGGGGCGGGCTAGTGGTGCCTGGCCCCCTCGTGGTCGACGTGGCCCGCCGGTTCGAGCTGCAGCGTGGAGTGCTCCACGTCGAAGTGCCCCGCCAGGCACTCGTGCAGCCGGTCGAGCAGCGGGCCGCACCTGGTCAGGGCCTCCTCCTCCACCACCACGTGCGCCGACATCACCGGCACCCCCGAGGTGATGGTCCAGGCGTGCAGGTCATGGACGTCGGTGACGCCAGGCGCCTCCAGCAGGTGCTTGCGCACCTCGGCCAGGTCGACGCCCCTGGGCGTGGCCTCGAGCAGGATGTCGACGGCCTCCCTGAGCAGCTTCCAGGTGCGCGGCAGGATCAGCAGCGCGATGACGATCGAGATGAGCGCGTCGGCGGCGACCCATCCGGTGAGCTGGATGACGATCGCGCCGGTGAGCACCGCCACCGAGCCGAGCAGGTCGCCCAGCACCTCCAGGTAGGCGCCCTTGAGGTTGAGGCTCTCGTCCTTGCCGTCGCGCAGCAGCCACAGCCCGACGCCGTTGGCCACCAGGCCGACCGCGGCGGTGACCATCATGATCGTGCCGCCGACCGGCTCGGGGTCGGCGAAGCGCCGTACGGCCTCGACGAGGATGTAGCCGCTCAGCCCGAGCAGCAGCACCGCGTTGACGGCGGCGGCGAGGATCTCGGCCCGCTGGTAGCCGAACGTCCTGCGCGCGCTGGCGGGCTTGCCCGCGATCCAGATCGCGAACAGGGCGAGGGCGATGCCCGCGCCGTCGGTGGCCATGTGACCCGCGTCGGCGAGCAGGGCGAGGCTTCCTGACATGATCGCGCCCACGACCTGGACGACCAGGACGCTCAGGGTGAGCGGCAGGACGATCATCAGCCTCTTGCGGTGGTGCGCGCTCGCCGTCGCGTGCCCGTGCCCGTGTCCCATGGTTGCGGCCTCCCCTGTCTATACAGTCAGCCATGTATATACAGCACGGGCTGTATATACAGCAAACCGTGTATCCTGATAATCGTGTTCACTGTGGAGACCCGGCTCGACGCGATGGCCAGGATCGGCAGAGCCCTGGCCGACCCCAACCGCTGCCGCCTGCTCATCGCCCTGCTGCAGGGCCCCTCCTATCCGGCGAGGCTCGCCGACGAGCTGGGCCTGACCAGGCAGAACGTCTCCAACCACCTGGCCTGCCTGCGCGGCTGCGGGCTGGTCGTCGCGGTCCCCGAGGGACGGCAGACGCGCTACGAGATCTCCGCCGGCCGCCTGGCCCACGCCATCGAGGACCTCATCCACGTGGCTCTCGCCGTGGACCCCGACCACGTGTGACCCAGGGCAAGAAAGACCGGCGCCGGTCTCAGGCGCGCCGCCGCCCCTGCCGACCTGGCGCTCCCCTTCCCTCACAAGATCAAGCGCGGGATATCGTGGGATGATGAGCGAGATCCGGGTGGGCCTGGTCGGGTACGGCACAGCGGGCGCGGTCTTCCACGCCCCGCTCATCCACGCGACGCCCGGCCTGCGCCTGGCCGCCGTCGTCACCCGCGACCCCGACCGCGCGGCCGAGGTCACCGGCAGGTACGGCGCCACCGCCGTCAAGGACGCCGACGACCTGTGGCCCCGGTGCGACCTGGCCGTCATCGCCTCCCCCAACAGGACCCACGTCCCGCTGGCCACCGCGGCGCTCGAGGCGGGGCGCCCCGTCGTGGTCGACAAGCCCCTCGCGGGGACCGCGCAGGAGGCCCGCGACCTGGTCGAGCTGGCCGCGCGCAAACGCCTCATGCTGACGGTCTTCCAGAACCGCCGATGGGACGGCGACTTCCTGACCCTGCGCCGGCTGATAGCCGAGGGCGAGCTGGGCGAGATCTACCGCCTGGAGTCGCGCTTCGAGCGCTGGCGTCCCAGGCCCAAGGGCGGCTGGCGTGAGAGCGGCGGCGCCGACGAGATCGGCGGCCTGCTCTACGACCTCGGCAGCCACCTCGTCGACCAGGCGCTCCAACTGCTCGGCCCGGTGCGCGAGGTCTACGCCGAGAGCGACGTGCGCCGCGAGGGCGTCGGCGCGGACGACGACTCCTTCCTGGCGCTGACCCACGACAGCGGCGCGCGCTCGCACCTGTGGGTCAGCGCGCTGGCGGCGCAGCTCGGCCCGCGCTTCAGGGTGCTCGGCTCGGCCGGCGCCTACGTGAAGTACAGCCTGGACCCCCAGGAGGACCGGCTGCGGGCCGGCGCCACGCCCGACGAGCCGGGCTTCGGCGCCGAGCCCGAGGAGCGCTGGGGCAGGCTCGGCACCGACGCCGCCGCCGAGCTCGTGCGCACCGAGCCTGGCAGCTATCTCGACTTCTACCAGGGCGTGGCCGCCTGCCTGACCAACGGCTCGCCGCCCCCCGTCGACCCTCGCGACGTCGTGGACGCGCTCATGGTCATCGAGGCGGCTCGCCGCTCGGCCGGCGAGCACGCGATCGTCCGCGTGCTCTAGCCGCGCACTGCCGTACGGGCGGCCCTCAGTCGCGCAGACGGGAGCGCAGGGCCGCGTTGTCGGCCTCGGTCCAGCCGTTGGCCTCCAGCCACGGGAGCGGCCCGCCGAAGCGGTCGTCCAGCACCCCGAGGAACTGCTCGATGTAGCGCGCCCTGGGCCGGTGGTCGTCGGCGGGCCTGGAGTCGAGGTCGTCGCGGTAGGTGGCGCTGGCACGGAGCCTGGCGAGGACGCGCTCGAGACGCTCCCCCGTCGCCACGTAGTCCTCGACGATCGCCTCCCTGGTCGCGCCCGCCACCGACAGCGCCAGCGCGCACAGGACACCCGTACGGTCTTTGCCCGCGGCGCAGTGCACGATCGCCGCGCCGTCGTCGAGCGCCATCACGCGCAGCGCCGAGACCACCGAGTCGGGCCGCTCGCGCAGGTAGCCGTAGTAGAAGCCGGTGACGCGCAGGTCGTCGTCGGCGTCGCGCTCCTGCCACGGCAGCGCCCTGTCGGCGTCGACGTCGGTGTGCCTGCCGCCTTCGGCGAACAGCGTGTGGTGGTGGACGGTCACCTCGGGCACCGAGGTGAGCGGCCCCGGGCCCTCCAGCGAGACCTCGGGCCCCGAGCGCAGGTCCACGACGTGCCTGACCTTGTGCGAGCCGACCAGGAGGTCGACGTCGGAAGGGGTCAGGCCCTGCAGGTTGTCGGATCGGAGGATGCGGCCGTGCCGCGTGGTTCCTCCGTCGGTTGTGGGCAGTCCGCCCAGGTCACGAACGTTGACAGCACCCTCAAGATCAATCCATCGCACGAGATCGAGCCTATATGTCGGGATAAGTCTGTGCGGATTCGCGTTTCGTAACGCAGCATGAAGAGATGGATCCGCGTGCTTTTCCCCCGCGTCTGGTGCTCGATCCTTCCTTGCCTCCGGAGGTCTCGGCTCAGCTGAGAGCGGGCGCACACCTGATGCGCATGGCAAGAGCGGGCCAGCAGCACGAGCCCGTGCGCCACACCGGCCTGCTGTTCGTGCTGCCCGGCTTCCTGCTGCTGGTCTGGATGGTGACCGGCACCGCGGGAATGATCGTCGCCATGGCCGCCATGTCACTGATCTCGCTGTTGCGCTGGATGGCCACGGACGAGACCAACCGCACCGCACGACGCCGGCTCAAACTCGCCTACGACCACGCCGACCGTTACGTCCTTCCTGAGGACCTCGACTATCCCTGCCAGGTGCTGCTGCGCAGGGCGCAGGACGCCGCCGACACCATCATGGGCTCGGAGGTGCACAGGGCGGGCCTCATCGACTCCATCGACAACAGGGTCTCGCTGCCGGAGGAGGTGTGGCAGATCGCCAGGAGGCTGGCCAAGCTGTCGCGGATGCACGAGGAGCACCGCAGGATCGTCCCGAGCGACCTGCCGAGGAACCTCAGAGCCGCCTTCGCGCCCTACACGGGCGCGCTGGACCAGGCCTGGACGTCGCTGTCGCAGCGCGTGCGCAGCCTGGAGGAGTACGCGCTGCAGGTGCTGAGGGCCGACGACGTCTACCAGGCGCACAGGCGTCTGGAGATGCTGGCCGCCCGCACCCCCGACTACCAGCGCCTGCTGGCCGAGAACGTCCGCGACGACCTGGCGCTGCCGCACATCCAGCAGCTGGCCGACCAGGCGCGCCACGTGCGCGTGCTGTTCGAGGAGTCGATCCAGGAGGCCCGCAGGGCCGCGGGCCACCTGCTCAGGACTCCGCTCTCCTGAGCAGTTCGAGCGTCCTGCGCATGCCCGCCTCGTTGCCGAGGCTGCGGTAGATCTCGCGGGCCCGCTCCAGCGGCGGCACCGCCGCGTCCCTGTCACGCGCGTCGAGGTGCGTCTCGCCCAGGTAGCGCAGGCTGCGCGCCATCCACCACTGGTCGCCGAGCTCCTCGAAGGCGGCCACGCTGCGCAGCAGCTCCGTCTCGGCCTCGGCCTTCCTGCCGAGTCTGGCCAGCGCCCTGCCCGCCGACAGGTGTGTGCGCGCCTGCCCCCATGAGTCGCCGAGCGCGGCCAGGATCTCCTCGGCGCGTTTTACCTGGTCGAGCTCGCGCAGCCCGTTGGTGGGATCGCCCACCTCTCCCGCCGCGCGCAGGCAGCGGGCCTCCTCCCAGAGCTCTCCCCTGCTCCTGAACATCTCGCCCGCTCTGTCGAGGCTGAAGCCCGCCTTGGTGAACAGGTCGGCCGCCGCCTTGAGGTCTCCCTCCCTGCGGAGGCCCCGCGCCTGAGCGGCCAGCACCTCGCCGTAGGCGCGCAGCGTCTGGGCCTCGGAGTAGCGGTTGCCGTCGCGCTTGAAGACCTCCAGCGCGTCCTCCAGCAGTTCGCGCGCCTCCTCGGGCCGCCGCTCGGCCAGGCGGAGCTCGGCGAGGTTGCGCTGGGTGCGCGCCATCCACCAGTAGTCCTCCTCGCCCTTGAACGCGGTGATCGCGCCGATGAGGTAGCCCTGCGCCCTGTCGAGGTTGCCGTCGTTGAACAGCCGCATGCCGATCGTGCGCATGGCCCTGGCCGCCCACCACGACTCGCCGAGCTCGGTGAAGATCTCCAGCGCCTCGACGGCGCCGTCGCCGGCGTTCACGGCGGTCCTGTCGAGCAGGGCGATGCCCAGCGCGCGCCTGTCCCCCATACGGCGGGCGGCCTCGACCGTGATCTCGGCGACCTCGCCCCAGTCGCTCCAGTAGGCGCGCAGCGAGTGGCAGATGGAGCAGAACGCGCGGCCGAGGCCGAAGACCGGCTCCCACAGGCCCATCGACCTGGCCAGGTTGATCATCGCGATGAGGCTGAGCCGCTCGGCGTTGAGCCAGTCGCTGGCCTGCGCCTGGCCTTCGAGGTCCCCGACGCGGCCCGTCCTGCCCCAGTCCTGGGGCCATCGGGCCTGGGCGGCGGCCTCGGCACGGCGGCGGTAGCCGTACAGGACGCGCTCGATGGCGGCGTCGCGCCTGTCCTCCTCCAGCTCCGCGGCGAACAGCCGCACCAGGTCGTGCAGGCGGTAGCGCATGGCGCCGGTCTGGTCGGCTCCTGAGGTCTCGGCGAGCTGCACGTCGACCAGCGCCTCCAGCTGGTCGGCGCCGTCGAGGACGGAGATGTCGAGCAGCTCGCCCGCCACCCAGCCGGGGACGTCGGGCGAGGTGAGCGAGGACAGCAGGCGCAGCAGGCGGCGCTGGATGCCGGTGCAGTCGTCGTAGCTGAGCTGGACCGAGGCGCGCACGCTCTTGTCGACGGTGCGCGCCAGCTCCAGCTGGTCCAGGCGGCGGCGCTCGTCGGCCAGGCGGCCGGCCAGCTCGCGCATCGACCAGCTCGACCTGGTGGCCAGCCGTCCGCCGCAGATGTTGATGGCCAGCGGCAGGTAGTCGCAGATCTTGACGATCTCCTTGGCCGAGGCCAGGTCCTCCACCACGCGCGCGCCGCCGGCGAGCCTGGCCAGCAGCTCGACGCCCTGCGCCTCGCTGAAGACGCTGAGCTGGGTGTCGTAGGCGTTCATCAGGAACAGCGGCTGGCGGGAGGTGACCACCACCGCGCAGCCGGGCTCGGCGGGGATGAGCGCCTTGACCTGCTCGGCGTCGTCGACGTTGTCGAGGCCGATGAGGATCCTGCGCCCCTTGGTCCAGGTCAGCCAGAGCCTGCGCAGCTCCTCCAGGCCGCCGGGGTCGGTGGTCAGCCGCACGCCCAGGGCGCGCAGGAAGCCGATCAGCACCTCGTCGGGCCTGATGCCGCGCAGGCTGGCGTAGAGCCTGCCGTCGGGGAACCAGTCGGCGATCTCCTGCCCGAACCTGGCCATCAGCGCCGACTTGCCGACGCCGCCCCTGCCGTACACCGACACCACCAGCGGCGGCGCCAGCTCGTTCGCCCGACGCCTGGCGCCGAAGACCTTGCGCAGCTCGGCCAGCGCCTCGGTGCGCCCCGTGAAGTGCTCGGGTGAGGGCGGCCACTGGTCGGGCGGGCGCCACAACGGGTCCTCGGGACGCGGTTTCGGCTCGTTCCTGCTGGTCGCGGTGGTGGCCCAGGTCGTCACCCCGACCAGGACGGCCGCCAGCCCCGTCACGCCGATCTTGGCGACGGGCGGGATCTCCCACTCCAGCGAGGCCGCCAGGACGCTCGCCGCTCCCGCCGCGGCCCCCGCGGCCACCGGCGCCACCCACGCCCGCCTCCTGCGCCGGGGTCTCGGATCGTCCTCCGTCAGTCGCAGCGGCCCCGTCACCACGCACCCCCTTCGGGGGTGATTCAAGCCGATCAGGTACGGCCCGCGCCAGTCTTGGCGCACTGTCCACCCCATCGACACCCCGCGTCCACCGTCACCCCCTGACGCCGTCGATTTCTCTCGTCACTCAGCCAGGGGGATGGGGTACGGCCCCAGCCGTACCCCATCCGCCGGTTACAGCCCTGCCACGTGACAGGTGGCTGTCACGGACTTGGCGGGGTCGGACTCCGAGGTCGCGGTCAGCTTGACCTTGGCCAGGCGGCTGCCGCCGTCGGCGCGCAGGGCGTTGACCGTGACGGACTCGTGCTTGCCGTTGCCGACCGCGGCGAGGGCGTTGGGCAGCTGGGCGCTCCAGCCGCTGCCCTCCACGGAGGCGCTGAGGCGGTAGACGTCGCCGCCGAGGTAGGCCGAGACGTCCTCGGGGTGCGCGGCCGTCGCGGCGGCCGTCCTGCCGGTGTTGAACAGCGGGAACTTGCAGGTGGACAGGCCCTTGCCGGTGGGGATGCCGGCGGCGGGCAGCAGCTTCACCCCGCGTCTGTGCGGGCCCGCGCCGTCGAGGGAGCGGACCGCGACGGTGTAGGACAGCACGCCCTGGCGGTCGCGGTGCACGTCGGTGACGTAGAAGTGCAGGCGGTTGCCCTCGTCGACGTACTCGTACTCGCTGCCCGAGTCGGTGCCCGCGTGGAAGAGGGCGTCGGACAGCTGACGGTAGTCGCCGATGGTGATCGGGACCTTGGTGCCGTCGGGCAGGACGTAGTCGGTCATGTCGATGTCCTGCGGGTTGGCGTCGACCACCCACTCGAACGGCGCCCTGTCCTGGTTCTTGGTCTTGGCCAGGAGCACGCCGGAGTCGGGGGTGAAGGAGTCGGTGCCCATCCTGTCGACGACCTCGACGGTGTAGTTCTCGTAGCCGCCGCCGTCGCACAGCGGGTCGGTCTGCCACACACAGTCGGGCGAGTTGTCACCGGAGTCGAACTGGATGTTGAGGCCCATCAGCCCGTTCGGTCCCGGCTGGACGGCGCGGGCGGTGACCCTGGCGGTGACCAGGCCGGACTCGTCGAGCGCGTCGCGCGACAGGCGCAGCACGTTCTGCTCGTCGACCATGTTGAGCTTGATCTTGTTGCGCAGCATGTGCTGGGCGCCCATCGAGCCGCCCGAGGTGGGCGGGATGAGCCAGCGACTGTGCGGGCCCCCGGGGCCGTTGAAGCTGCCCCTGCTCAGCATCTCCCACACGCCGGTGTAGGCCCTGCGGACCGGGTTGGCGTAGGGGTTGTTGTAGTTGTCGAGCACGCCCAGGATGTGGCTCAGCTCGTGCGCGTAGACGCCCATGCCCGAGCTCTCGGCCTGCACGGAGTTGACGCCGATCTCGGCGTTGGGCCAGAAGTTCGAGCCGGCCTGCCAGGAGGTCCAGTCGACGTAGCGGGTCTTGACCCAGTTGGGCAGCGCGGGGTCCTCGGGGCCCCACTCGTCGGGAACGGCCTCCTTGGTCGGGAACTTCATCATCCCGAACTCCTGCCAGGTCGCGGACTCGTCCTGGCCGGCGCTGAGGTAGAAGATGAAGTCGAACTTCTTGGCCTCCTCCTCGCCGATGGCGCCCACCCACAGCGCCTTGCCCTCGGTGCGCAGGTTCTTGTTGCAGGAGTCGCCCGCGGGGCAGCCGGTGCCGCCCTGGAACTCCATGGCGTACTCGTGGTCCTTGCCCGACAGCGTGTAGGGGCCGAAGCCGGTCAGCTCCACGCCGTAGCGGCCGCCCGAGTCCTCCATCCAGTACTCGTGGATGGTGTGACCGCGGTTGAGGGTGCCAGGGGTGTTGAGGAAGTCCTTGTAGAAGGTGGCCACCTGGTCACGCGGGATGTCGTGCGCCTCGGCGCTGGGGTTGCTGTAGATCGTCGAGCCCTTGGGCTGGGTGACCACGAACGACTGGTTGGGGTAGTCGAGCAGTACCAGCGCGCCCTTGAAGGTGCGGGTGGAGCCCTTGACGCTCGGGTCGGCCCAGTTGGTGCCGGGGATCTTCTTGTAGTCCGCCCACGTCATGTGGTCGGGGTTCTTCCAGTTCTGCGGGTCGATCGGCGCGACGGGGGGCGAGGGACGGCCGCGCAGCGACGGGTCGGCCTCGGGCTCGTCACGCTGCCACGGCTGTGTCTGCGGCCAGTGGTCCTGGCGCCAGGGGATCTCGGGGTCGCCGGGGGGATCGGCGGAGGCGGGGGTGGCCGCAAGGCCTACGGGGACCAGCACGAGTGCCGCCAGCAGGCCTTTCAGCAGCTTCTTCGGGAGATTCACGCTCTAGGACGCTATAGACGCACTTGACGGAGATCACCGATCAGTTGTAGGGAAGAATGCGCTCCTCTTGTCCGACACTTGCCGAAAAGGCCAGGTAGTGCTCCAGCGCAGCGTCGACGACTTAGCCATCCGCCTCGGGCGGCCCCTGTTGCTGGAGGACCGCTTCCAGCGCGTGATCGCCTACTCCGAGCAGGACGGCGCGATGGACGACATCAGGCGCGACTCGATCCTGCGCCGCCACACGACGCCCGAGGTGCGCGGGTTCCTGCACGCCGCGGGCATCCTGGAGGCCACCGAGCCGCTGCGCACCCCCGGCGCGCCCGCGCTCGGCCTGCTGCCCAGGGTCTGCGTGCCCGTGCGCCACGACGGCGCCCTCATGGGCTTCCTGTGGTTCATCGACGCGGGCCCCGCCATGTCGGCCGCCGACATCGACGAGGCCAGGGCCTCCGCCGCCGCACTGGCGGTCGCGCTGTTCCACGAGAGCCTCGCCGAGCACCTGGCCTCGCACCGCGAGCTCGAGGCGGTCACGGGCGTGCTGGCGGGTGACCCCGGCGCCTCCCGCGCGCTGATCGAGGCGGGCTTCCCCCAGGCGCTCGCCGTCACGGCGCTGGTGGCGACCCCTCTCTCCGCCGAGCCTTCCGAGGCGGCCAGGCTGGCGCTGGAGCAGGGCATGCTGACCGTACGGCGCCGCCTGGGCGGCCTGCACCTGGTGCGCTACGACCACGCCACGCTCCTGACCACCTCCTCTCCTCCCGCGGAGGAGGTGCACGCCGCGATGGCGCTTCCCGTGGTGGTCGGCGTCGGCCGTCCGAAGCCCTCGCTGGCCGAGGCCGACGCCTCCTACGCGGAGGCGCTGCACGCCGCCCAGGTGGCGGCCAGGGTGCCGGGTCTCGGCAGGACCGTGGAGTGGACGCGGCTCGGGGTCTACCGGATGCTGACCCACGTCCCGAGAGCCGACCTGCACCCTGGCCTCGAACGGCTGCTCGCCGACGCCCAGCACCTGCCCCTGCTGGAGACCCTGGAGACCTACCTCGACCTGGCCGGCAGCGCCGTCGCCACCTCCCGCCGCCTGCGCCTGCACCGCACGTCGCTGTACTACCGGCTGCAGCGGGTGGAGGAGCTCGCCCAGACGGACTTGAAGGACGGCGGCGAGCGCCTCAGCCTCCATCTCAGCCTGAAGCTCGCCCGCCTGTCCGGCCGCTACCGCCCCCGCTCCTGACGCAACCTCCCGGGGCCTCCGCCGCCCCTCCCGCCTGCGACAACCCTCTCGCTCGGCGCCTTCCGATCAACGGTCGTGATTGATTTGCCACCGCGAGTGCCTTTTAATCACACAATGGGAGCGTTGACACGGGGATTCGGCATGCGTCCGCCCTCGCCCGTCATCCTCCACTCCGCCCCTCTCGTGCTTCCCGTCGCCGCCCCTCCCCTGCGCGACGGCGCCGTGGTGGTCAGGGGCGAGCGCGTGCTCCAGGTGGGCCCGAGGCCCGACCTGCTCGCCCTCTTCCCCGTTGAGCAGGAGATCCGCTGGCCCGGCATGATCACGCCTGGGCTGGTCGACGCCTGCCGTACGGGGCCGCTGGGCCCGGGGGTGACGTGGGCGGCCGACGTGGGCGAGCACGAAAGGCCGGGCGGCGTCACCTATCTCGAGGTCGGCTGCACGAGCGAGCAGGCGTGGGAGGAGCGTGAGCGTGACGCGCTGATCACCGCTCTCCGCGAGCACGCGGGCCCTGTGGGGGTGGCGGCGCACGCGGCCGATCCACAGGTGCTGGAGGATCTGGCGGTGCTGGCACGGACGTTCGGGTTCCGGCTCATGGCCGACCTGCGTCGTCGCTCCCCCGCGGTTCTCGACGAGGCGGGCGTGCTCGGCCCGCACTGCCACCTCACCCGGCCCGGCCTGCTGGGGCCGGGCGAGCGCAAGCTGCTGCGCCTTCGCGGCTGCTCGGTCGCGCTGCCGGGGGGCGACGCCTCGGCGCTGGTCGAGGAGGGCAACCCGATCGCGATGGGCGGGCCTCCGCTGGCCGCGGCCAGGGCCGTACGGCAGGCCACTCGGCTGACGCGGCTGGAGCGGGTGCTCGTCGAGGCGGCGACCCTCGGAGGGGCGCGGGCGCTCGGCAGGGCGGCGGGGCCAGGCAGGATCGGCACGCTCGGACCCGGCAGCAGGGCCGATCTGGCCGTCTTCGACACCCGTGGGGGCCGTCACCCCTACGCGGCGCTGCTCGACCAGCCTCCGGTGCTCGGCACCGTGATCGGTGGCGCGCTCACCCCCGCGCCGTCCGGCGGGGCCGAGCGGCGCGAGGAGGTGGGCTGACGGCGCCTACGCCTGCTCCACCGTGCCGAGCAGCTCCCTCAGGGTCTCGCGCTGTTCCTGTGACAGCCCGCCGAACAGCTCGCGGGCGACCTCTCGCCTGGCCTGCCGCGCCTGCTCGTAGATTTCCTCGCCACGCGCGGTGATCAGCAGCAGGGTGGAGCGGCGGTTGGCGGGGTCGGTCTCCCTGCGCACCAGGCCCGCCTCCTCCAGCGCGTCGACGACCGGCGTGAGCGAACGCGGCACGATGCGCAGCGCCTGCGCCAGCTGGACCATCCGCAGCGGGCGCCCGGCTTCGATCAGCTCGCGCATCGCCCGCGCCTGCCCCGGGCTGAGCCCCAGCGGTTCGAGGCTGCGCCGGTAGCCGTGCCGCGCCCTGTGCCCGATGCGGTGCACGAGTTCGAGCAGCTCGGAGGTGGTGTCCACGATCAGGAGCCTACCGGTGGAATTAATGTGAGGTAACCTCTGTTAGAGAAAACATCTGAAAGGGGTCATGTGACCGAAGCACCACGCGCGCCCATGCGGCGCATCCTCACACTGTTCAGGCCCTGTCGCGGCCGTCTGTCCGTCGTGCTCGGCCTCATCTTCCTGTCGTCACTCGTCTCGCTGGCCTCGCCGTTCCTGCTGCGCGAGGTCCTCGACGTGGCGCTCCCCTCGCGGGACATGACGCTGCTGGCCCTGCTCGCGCTCGGCATGATCGCCGTCGCCGTCACGACCAGCGTGTTCGACGTCATGCAGACGTTCATCTCCACCACCGTCGGCCAGCGGGTCATGCACGACCTGCGCGCCGCCGTCTACGGCCACCTCCAGCGCATGTCGCTGGCCTTCTTCACCCGCACGCGCACGGGCGAGGTGCAGTCGCGCCTGGCCAACGACATCGGCGGGATGCAGCAGGTGGTCACCTCGACGGCGACCTCGATCGTCTCCAACCTCACCAGCGTGGTGGCCAGTGTCATCGCGATGCTGGTGCTCGACTGGAGGCTCACGGCCGTCTCGCTGCTCCTGCTTCCCCTGTTCGTCTGGATCAGCCGCAGGGTGGGCGAGGAGCGCAGGCGCATCACCGCCCAGCGGCAGAAGAAGCTGGCCGTGATGTCGTCGATGGTCCAGGAGTCGCTGTCGGTCAGCGGCATCCTGCTCGGCAGGACGATGGGCCAGTCCCAGGAGCTGACCCGCCGCTTCACCGAGGCCTCCGACGACCTGGCCGACCTCGGCGTGCGCTCCAGCATGGCGGGGCGCTGGCGGCAGTCGTCGATCCAGATCATCATGGCCGCGATGCCCGCCATGATCTACTGGGCCTCCGGCGCGACCTCGACGCTCTCCATCGGCACGGTCGTGGCCTTCACCACCCTCCAGGCGGGTCTGTTCCGTCCGGCCGTCTCGCTGATGCGCACGGGCGTGGAGGTGCAGAGCTCGCTGGCCCTGTTCGGCCGCATCTTCGAGTACCTGGACCTGCCGGTCGACCTCACCCCCGGCGACAGAGCCCTGACCGCCCCGCGCGGCGAGGTCCGCTTCGAGGGTGTCGACTTCTCCTACGGCGAGACGCCCACGCTCTCCGGCGTCGACCTCGTCGTCCCCGCGGGCTCCAGCCTGGCCGTCGTCGGCGAGACGGGCTCGGGCAAGACCACGCTCAGCTACCTGGTCCCGCGCCTGTACGACGTCACGGGTGGAAGGGTCACCATCGACGGCGTGGACGTGCGCGAGCTGAGTTTCGAGTCGCTCGCGCGGACCGTCGGCGTGGTCTCGCAGGAGACCTACCTCTTCCACGCCTCCATCGCCGACAACCTGCGCTTCGCCAAGCCGTCGGCCACCGACGAGGAACTGGTCGAGGCGGCCCGCGCGGCGCGCATCCACGAGCACGTCGCGGCACTGCCCGACGGCTACGACACCATGGTCGGCGAGCGCGGCTACCGATTCTCCGGCGGGGAGAAGCAGCGTCTGGCCATCGCCCGCACGCTGCTGCGCAACCCGCCCGTGCTCGTCCTGGACGAGGCGACCAGCGCGCTGGACAACCAGACCGAGCGCGCCGTGCAGGAGGCCCTCGACGCTCTGGCCGAGGGACGCACCACCATCACCATCGCCCACCGCCTCTCGACCGTGCGCGAGGCCGACCAGATCGTCGTGCTCGACGCGGGGCGGATCGCCGAGCGCGGCACGCACGAGCAGCTCATGGCTCTGGACGGCCGGTACGCCGCGCTTGTCCATCGAGAGGATGTCCCAAACGTGAATCCGGTCACAACCGGAATCCGTCTCTAGAGCGCTACGTTCCAATCTCTCGGCACACCCTTTCCCAAGAGATTGCACTTCCTTGCTGCTCAGCTCGCTCAAGCACCACAACTACCGACTCTGGGCCGGCGCCGATCTCGTCTCCGTGACAGGCACCTGGATGCAGGTGCTCGGCGTCAACTGGCTCATCCTGGAGGCCACGGGCTCGGCGACGAGCGTGGGTCTCAGCCTGGTCCTTCAGGCGCTTCCAACCCTCGCCTTCGGCCTGTGGGGCGGCGCGCTCGCCGACAGGCTGCCCGCCCGCCCGGTGGTCGTCGCCTCGCAGGTCGCCCAGGGACTGCTGGCCGTCGTGCTCGCCGTCGTGGCGATGACGGGCGTCACCTCCGTCCTGCCCGTGTACGGCGTGGCGCTGGCGGGAGGACTGGTCACCGCGCTCGGCGGCCCCGCGCTCGGCCGCTTCGGCGCCGAGGTCGTCCCGCCCGCCGACCTGCCCAACGCGATGGCGCTCGGCTCGGTCATCAACTCCGCGGGCCGCATCCTCGGCATGAGCCTGGCGGGAGTGCTGCTTCCCCTCACGGGCACGGGCGGCCTGTTCGTCATCAACGCCGTCAGCTTCCTGGCCGTCATCGGCGCGCTCACCGCGATGCGCGCGGGAGAGATGTACCTGCTCGCCAAGGCGCCGGCGGGCGCCGGCGGCATCCGCGACGGCCTGCGTCACGTGCTGCGCACCCCCTGGCTGCTGGTGGTGCTCGCCCTCTCTCTCATCCTCGGCAGCCTCGGCCGCAACTACCAGGTGACGATGGCCTCGATGGCGGCGGGACCGCTCGGCGCGGGCGCGGTCGGCTACGGCCTGCTGTCCACGGTCTTCGCGGTCGGCACCGTGCTCGGCGGCATCTTCGCCGCGAGCAGGCCGCGGCTGACCATGCGCCTGCTGCTGGTCACGGCCTTCCTCGCCAGCGTGGCCCAGGCGCTCAGCGGCCTGGTTCCCGGGCTGTGGCCCTTCGCCGCGCTGCTGCTGCCGATCGCCGCCGGCGCGGTCGTCATCGACACCACGATCGGCGCCAGGGTCCAGCTCGGCAGCCCCGACGAGCTGCGCGGCCGGGTCATCTCGGTGCTCGGCCTGGTGAGCGCGGCGGCCGGCGCGCTGGGCGGGCCGCTGCTCGGCTGGCTCAGCGACGCCATGGGCCCGCGCCTCGCGCTGCAGATCGGCGGTGTGAGCACCACGGCCGCCACCCTGCTCGCCGCGCTGGCGCTGGCCAGGGTCACGGGCGTCAGGATCCTGCGCGCGAGGACCGCGTAAGGTCTGATCCGTGCAGAACACCCGATACGCCCGGTCCGGCATGGTGTGCAGCGTCGACCACCTCGCCTCCGCCGCAGGTCTGACCATGCTCGACCGCGGCGGCTCGGCCGCCGACGCCGCCATCGCCACCAACGCCGTCCTCGCGGTCACCGCCCCCCACATGTGCGGGCTCGGCGGGGACCTGTTCGCCCTCGTCCACGACGGCGGCTCCGGAGGCAGGGCCGAAGGCTCCGTCACCGCGCTCAACGCCTCGGGACGCGCGGGCTCGGGCGCCGACCCCGGCAGGCTGCGGGCCGAGGGCCACACCGTCATGCCCCTCCGCAACGACATCAGGTCGGCGCCGGTGCCGGGGGCCGTGGACGGCTGGCTCGCGCTGCACTCCAGGTACGGCAGGCTCCCGATGGCCACGGTCCTCACCCCCGCGATCGATCTGGCCGCGCACGGCTTCCCCGTCTCACCCCTGCTGGCCCCCATCGCCTCGGCGCTGGCCCACCACCCCGACTTCGCCGCCGTCTCCTCGCCGGGACAGCTGATGACCAGGCCGGGCGTGGCCCGTACGCTCGAGGCGATCGCCTCCTCCGGCAGAGAGGGCTTCTACCAGGGCGAGTTCGGCCGGGGCCTGCTCGAGCTCGGCGCGGGCGAGTACGTCCCCGACGACCTGGCCAAGCCGACGGCCGACTGGGTGGAGCCGCTGCGCGTGCGAGCCTTCGGCCACGACGTGTGGTCCATGCCGCCCAACTCCCAGGGCTACCTGCTGCTGCTGTCGCTGGGCGTCGTCGACGGCCTCGACCTGCCCCCGACCCCCGATCACGCCCTCTGGGCGCACCTGCTGGGCGAGGCCGCCAGGATCGCCGGTCACGACAGGCTGTCGCTGCTGCACGAGCACGCGCGGGACCTGGTGTCGGAGGCCGAGATCGCCAGGCGGCGCGCCATGGTCGACCCCACGGCCCGGCTCAGGGTGCGCGGGCTGACCGCCGAGGGCGACACGACCTACCTGTGCGCCGTGGACGGCGACGGCATGGGCGTCTCCCTCATCCAGTCGAACGCCTCGGGCTTCGGCAGCCTGCTGGTCGAGCCGCGCACCGGGATCAACCTGCACAACCGCGGCATCGGCTTCTCCCTCACGCCCGGGCACCCGGCCGAGTACGGCCCTGGCCGCCGCCCTCCGCACACGCTCACCCCCGCCCTCATCACCAGGCAGGACGGCTCGCTTCGCTCGGTCGTGGGCACCATGGGCGGCGACGCGCAGCCCCAGATCCTGCTCCAGGTCATCACCCGCCTGCTCAGGCACGGCCAGACGCCGGGGCAGGCGATCTCGGCCCCGCGCTGGCGGCTGGGCACCGGCGGCACCGGCTTCGACACCTGGGACGCACCCGACGAGACCGTCATGGAGCTGGAGGAGGGCGCGGGCTGGGCCGACGGCCTGTCCGCGCTCGGACATCCGGTGGCGGGCATGCCGTACGGGACGGGATTCGGGCACGCCCACCTCATCGACGTCCTGCCGGACGGGGTTCTCGCGGGCGCGGCCGACCCGCGCGCCCGCATCGGCGCCGCGATTGGACGCTGACCCCCTGGGTAGCACCGGCTCCCATGGGAACCGACGTCATCACGATGATCACCAGTGACCACCGCGCGATCGAGGCGCTGTTCGAGCGGCTCAACAGCAGGCAGGGTGACCCCGAGGCCGACGTGGCCGAGCTGGCCGCCCTGCTCACCGCCCACGCCAGGGCAGAGGAGGACAGGGTCTACGCCGAGGTCCAGCCCTCCGAGGCGCACCACGGCGTGGAGGAGCACAAGGAGGCCGAGGTCCTCCTCGACGCGCTCAAGCACGCCACCCCCGGCACCCCTCAGTTCTCCGAGACCCTCGTCAAGCTCGTCGAGTCCGTGAAGCACCACGTCGAGGAGGAGGAGAGCGAGATCCTCCCCGCCCTTCGCGAGTCGCTCAGCCAGAAGCAGCTGGAGCAGCTCGGCAAGGCCTTCAAGGAGCGCAGGGAGAGCGAGCTGCTCGCCCTGCGCCCGCCCGCTCCCTCCAAGGAGGAGCTGTACAAGCAGGCGCAGGAGGCCGACATCCCCGGCAGGTCGACCATGGACAAGGATGAGTTGGCCGAGGCCGTCAAGAAGGCAAAGTCCTAGGGTTTCGGGCCTCGTGCGGGGTAGTGAGCCGCTATGACCGAAACACCGCCGGACCGCTACGGCATGAGCGACGAGCAGGAGATCGAGGTCGAGGAGTGGACCGACGATCTCGGCCAGAACCATGTGATCGAGGAGGACGACCCCCAGCACCAGGACACCGTGGCCGAGCGGCTGTGGCGCGAGGCCCCCGAACGCGAGAGAGCGCCCCGCGAGGAGCACAGGCTCCTCTCGCCCGACGAGGGCCTCGCGCCCGACGTCGAGAGCGAGGAGATCGGCGAGGACGTGGGGAGCGACTCGGGCGACCTGTCGGCAGAGGAGCGCGCCGTCCGCATCGACCCCGAGCAGCCGTGAGGACGCTGACGCCGGACCGGTGGGAACCGGTCCGGCGTCGGCGTGCTCGCCCCTGTACCGCCATCGCGTAGGCGGGGCGGACGCGGCGCAGTGGGCTGTGGGCCGGCCTGGCCGCGCGGCGACCCGCTGCAGGAGACGTTCGCCTGCCCTTAAGGTCGGTCGTATGCGCTTTGGTGTGCTCGGCCCCGTGACAGCCTGGACCGACGAGGGACAGGTCGTCGCGATCCCGGGCCTGAAGGTGCGCGCGTTGCTGGCCGCCCTGCTCGCCGCCGACGGACGGGTGGTCTCCGCCGACCGGCTGGTCGACGACCTGTGGGGGGACGAACCTCCCGGCAATCCCTCGGCCGCTCTGCAGGTGCGGGTCTCGCAGCTGCGCCGCGCGCTGGAGGACGCCGAGCCAGGCGGTAAGAGCCTCGTGCTCTCGCGCGCTCCCGGCTACGCGCTGCAGGCCGCCTCCGGCGCGGTCGACGCCGCCCGCTTCACGGCGCTGACCGAGGAGGGCAGGTGGGCGGAGGCCCTGGAGCTGTGGCGGGGCGCCGCGTTCGCCGACTTCGCCGACTTCGAGTTCCTGAGGCCGGTGATCGCCCGCCTGGAGGAGGCGCGCCTCAGCGCCGTCGAGGAGCTCGCCGAGGCGCGGCTGGCGGCGGGAGAGCCCGTCGAGGTGGCCGAACTCGTGGCCGCGCATCCGCTCAGAGAGCGGCTGCGCGCCGTCCACATGGCCGCCCTCTACCGGGCGGGACGGCAGAGCGAGGCGCTGGCCAGCTACGGCGAGCTGCGCGAGAGGCTCGCCGACGAGCTGGGCCTCGACCCCTCGCCCGCGCTGGCCGACCTGTACGCCCGCATCCTGCGCCAGGACCCCGCGCTGAGCAGCAGGGCCGAACGCCCCGCGACGAACCTGCCGGCCGCCGTGAGCGACTTGATCGGGCGCGAGGAGGCGGTGGCCGAGGTGCGCGCCCTGCTGGACACGAGCAGGCTGGTCACGCTCACGGGTTCGGGCGGCGTGGGCAAGACGAGCCTGGCGCTGGAGGTCGGGCGGCGGCTCACAGGGGCGCACCCCGACGGCGCGTGGCTGGTGGAGCTGGCGCCCTACGACCGGCTCACACCGTCGCTCGCCGAGGCCGTACTCGTCGCGCTCGACATCCGTGAGGACTCGGCGGGCACCATGGAGCGCCTGGTCGAGGCGTTGCGCGGGCGACGCCTGCTGCTGGTGCTCGACAACTGCGAGCACGTGGTCGAGCAGGCCGCCCTGCTGGCGGAGACGCTGCTGCGTTCGGTGGAGGGCCTGCGCATCCTGGCGACCAGCCGGGAGCCGCTGAACGTGGCGGGTGAGGCGCTGTGGAGCGTGCCCGCGCTCGAGCTGCCCCAGGGCTCCGAGCTGTTCACGGTGGCAAAGGCCGACGCCGTGCGGCTGTTCATGGCCAGGGCCACCGCCTCGGCCAGGGGGTTCGCCCTCGACGAGGGCAACGCCGAGGCGGTCGCGCAGCTGTGCCGCAGGCTGGACGGCATCCCGCTGGCGCTCGAGCTGGCCGCCACCCGCGTCAGGGCGCTCGGTGTCCAGGAGCTCGTGGCCAGGCTCGACGACAGGTTCAAGGTGCTGGCCGGCTTCCAGCGCGGCGCTCCCGCCCGGCAGCAGACGCTGATGGCGATGATCGACTGGAGCTGGACCCTGCTCACCGATGACGAGCGGGTCGTGCTGCGCCGCCTGGCCGTCCACGCCGACGGCTGCACGCTGGAGGCCGCCGAGGCGGTGTGCGCGCAGGACGGCGTCGACGTGCTCGACACGCTCGCGCGGCTGGTCGACAGGTCACTGGTGGTGGTCGTGGAGGGGCCTTCGGGGGTGCGCTACCGGCTGCTGGAGTCGGTGACGGCCTACTGCCTGCACCGCCTGGACGACGCGGGCGAGGCTGTCCGGGTACGGCAGGCGCACGCCGGCTACTACACCGCGCTCGCCGTACGGGCCGAGTCGTATCTGCGCGGGCCCGAGCAGGCGCGCTGGATGCGGCGGCTGGACGCCGAGGCGGCCAACCTGAGGGCCGCGCTCGACGCCGCCCCCGTGGCCGACGCCCTGCGGCTGGTGAACGCCCTGGCCTGGTACTGGTTCCTGCGCGGCAGGCTCGGCGAGGGACGCCGCTCGCTGCAGGCCGCGCTCGCGGCCGACCAGGCCGCCCAGACGGGACAGGCCGCTCAGGCCGCTCAGGCGGGTCAGGCCGTGGGGGGCGACGCCTCCGCCGCCGACAGGGCGAGGGCGCGGGCCTGGAGCGCGGGGTTCGCGCTGCTGCTCGGCGAGGACGTCGACTGGAAGCAGGCCCTGGATCTCGCCGATCCCGCCGACAGGGCCAGGGCGGAGTGGTTCGTCAGCCTCGGCATCGCCGACCTGCCGACCTCGCGCGCCCTGGTCGACAGCGCGCTGGAGACCTTCCGCGAGGTGGGCGACAGGTGGGGCGTGGCGGCGGCGCTGAGCAGGCACGCCCGCGACGCCTTCACCCTGCGCGACCTGGAGGCCCTCGAGCGCGACGGCGGCGAGAGCGCCGCGCTGTTCGCGGAGCTCGGCGACAGCTGGGGACGGCTGCAGGCCACCGAGTGGCTCGGCGGGCTGGCCGAGATCCACGGCGACATCGAGGCGGCCACCCGGCTGTTCACCGAGGACCTGCGCATCGCCGAGGAGCTCGGCCTGTGGCCCGATGTCGTGGGCAGGCTGTCGTGGCTGGGCTGGATGGCCATGAACGAGGGCGACCACGACGCGGCGATGGACCACTGCGGCCAGGCGCTCAAGCTGGCCACGGGGCAGGGTTACCGCGAGGGACAGATCTTCGCCGAGATGGGCCTCGGCTTCTCCGCCCGCAGGGCGGGCAGGCTGGATCTGGCGCGCACCCACCTCGACCGGCTGCTCGACGGCGTCCCGAGGGACGGCGAGCCCCCGCTGTTCCTGCCCACGACACTCGTGGAGCTGGGCTTCGTCCACGAGCTGCGGGGCGACGCCGAGGGCGCGCGTGAGCTGTTCCTCGAGGCGTTCGCCGCCGCCAGGAGGATCGGTGACCCCCGCACGACGGCGCTCACGGTCGAGGGCCTCGCCGCCGCGTCAGGGCCGCAGGAGGGCGCGAGGCTGCTCGGTCTGGCCGCGTCGGCCAGGCTGGCGCACCGCACCCCCGCCAGCCGCACCGAGGAGGACGAGGTGCGGCGCATCACCGCGAGGATCGAGGCCGCGCTCGGCCCCGAGGCGTTCGCCGCCGCCTACGCCGCCGGCTGCGAGCTGACCTTCGACGACGTGGCCGGGGACGCGGCGGCCTGAGACGACACGCGCTGAGACGACGCGGCCTGAGACGACATGGCCTGAGACGACGCCGCCTGAGACGACGCGGCCTGTGACGACGCGGCCTGAACGGCCAGGTGCTCGGCCAGGCGCTCGAAGAACTCCAGCCATCCCGCCCTGGCCTGCTCGGCGTGCTCCTGGTCGGTGTTGACGCCGAACTGGTGGAAGCGCATCGTGGTGCCGCCGCCCTCGCCCTCGTCCAGGGTGAGGGTCACCACCGAGGCCGGGGCGTCGCCGGGGTTGTCGGGGTCGCCGGTGGTGAAGACCAGCCTGCCGGGGCCCGCGACCTCGCGGTAGGCGCCCTGGAGGGTGACCTCGAAGCCCTCGTCGCCGACCAGCGTGGCCTGCCAGGCGCCGCCCGGCCTGACGTCCAGGGCCACGCGGTCGGCGGGGGTGGTGAAGATGCGGGGGCCGAACCAGCGGGCGAAGCGCCCGGGGGTGGTCCAGGCGGCGTATACCTGCTCGCGGGGGGCGTCGAGGTGAAGGACGATCTCGTACTCGGCGGTCTGCGTCATGGCCGGCCTCTCAGGGGCTCGAAGGTGGATCACTTCCGACGTGCCTCACAGTGCCCCTCGCCCCTTACGATCGCCTTCCGATGGCCTTAAGGCCTGCGTGCCTCGTTCAGTGCGCGCACGGCGGGCAGCACGCCGTACAGGTCGTCGATGATCACGTCCGCCGCGGCGGCCTCGGGCCTGTCGGCGTGCAGGTGGCCCCACGGGCCCCTGCGCAGCAGCGCGGTGCGCATCCCCGCGCGCGCGGCGGGCAGCACGTCGTTGTCGAACCTGTCGCCGACGTAGAGGATCTCACCCGGCTCCCTGCCCGCCACCGCGGCGACCTTGGCGAAGAACTCGGGGGCCGGCTTGGCCACGCCCCAGCCGTCGGAGGTGTGGATGGAGTCGGCCGGCAGGTCCATGGCCACCAGCGCGTCGTAGGCCCTGGTGGGCTGGTTGCCCGCGATGACCACCTGGACACCCGCCTGCCTGAGGCCGTCCAGCGCCTCGCGCACGTCGGGGTAGAGGTCGTCGGCGTCGAAGTGGTTGCGCAGGCTCTCGGGCTCGTCGCGCTCCCATGCCGCGATCTCGGCCTCGAGGTCGAAACCGGGCCGCAGGATCTGGAAGCTGTCGCGGTGGGAGCGGTCGAGCGCGGCCATCCCGCCGAGCACGCCCATGAACGTCAGCCGGGTCACGCCCAGCCTGTCGGCCCAGCGCGACCAGATGCGCGTCTCGTCGATCAACGTCTCGCCGACGTCGAACACCACTGCCCTGACCACCATCGATCCTCCCTGATCCGCCCCAACTCTACGGTCTCGCCGTCGCGGGCGGCCGAGGGGGCGGTCAGCGCGGCGATCGCGGGGATCGGGAAGAGCAGCAGGTAGAGGTTGGGGATCCACCAGGCGAGCGAGAAGTCACCGCGAAGGGTCCAGAACGCGATCGCCATCAGCCCCGAGGCCATGGACAGCACCAGCGAGACCAGCATGAGACCGGCCCCGCGCGCGCCGCCCGTCCTCAGCAGCCACAGGCTCGTCAGGCCCGTGGCGCTGGCCAGGAGGTCGATCCAGAGGAAGGACCAGTTCCAGTCGGCCATGAGCGGGTTGCCGTAGTCGGCGAAGGCCCACTCCGGCGGGATCAGCCCCAGTCCCGTGACCGAGAAGTAGACGACGAACCCGAGGTCCGTCACGAGCATGAGGGCCTTAGTCGCGCGCAGCACGGTCGATCGCCTCCATGAGGTAGCGGCGGGTGCTCTCGTGCAGTCCGGGTGCGGGCTCGCCGAGGCCGAGCAGCCTGACGGCCCACCATCCGTCGACCGCCAGCCGTACGGCGGTCGCGGCGGCGGGGTCGATGCCGTCGTCGACCAGCCGCGCCTGCCAGGCGGCGAACCGCCCGCGCAGCGGTTCGAGGCCCGCCGGATCGACCAGCACGCCCGCCAGCAGCGCCGCCGTCACCCTGTCGGCGGGCGCGGCGGTGTGGTCCTCGGGGATCGTCGCCGCGACGTAGGCGCGCAGGAAGTCCCCCGGCTCGCTGCCCGCGCCGGCCAGGGCGGCGTCGAAGGCGGAGGTGAGCCTGTCGACCATGGCGGCCACCATGGCCTGCTTGGTCGGGAAGTGGTAGAAGAGGCCGCCCTTGGACACCCCCGCGCGCTTGGCCACGGCCTCCAGCGTCAGCGATTCTGCTCCGTCGGTGAGCAGCACCTCGGCGGCCGCGTCGAGCAGCCGCTCTCTCGAACTGGGTCTGGGCACGCCTCGAAACTATACCGGCCAGCCGGTGCACTTTATGAGGAGATCTTGCCAGGGACATCCCGATCATCGACATTGCGCTTGTAGCCCCCTGCATCGGAGGACCCGCGTGCCACAGTTACGAGCCGCCCTCGTCGCGTTAGCCCTCGTGGCGACGACCGCCCCACCAGCCCATGCCGCCACCCTCACGATCGCCGGCGACCGCTCGCAGCCGGTCTTCTCCTACGCCGACGCCATCCGCGAGCACGTCTACGTGGAGGCGCCGATCGACAGTGACGCCGACGGCCGCCTCGACAGGGTCAGGGTGGACATCATCCGCCCGAGGACCGCCGACCGGATCCCCGTGATCATCGACGAGAGCCCCTACTACGACAACTCGGGCAGAGGCAACGAGAGCGAACGCAAGGTCTACGACGCCGAGGGCAACCTGGCGAAGTTCCCGCTGTTCTACGACAACTTCTTCGTCCCGAGGGGCTACGCGGTACTCAACGTCGACATGCTCGGCACCACCAGGTCCGACGGCTGCCCGGCCACGGGCGGTCAGGCCGACGTCGTCGGCGGCAAGGCGGTCATCGACTGGCTGAACGGCAGGGCCCCCGCCTACCGCGCCGACGGCACGCCCGCCCACGCCACCTGGACCACGGGCAAGGCCGCCATGATCGGCAAGTCGTACGACGGCACGCTGGCCAACGCCGTGGCCGCCACCGGGGTCGAGGGGCTGGAGACGATCGTCCCGATCTCGGCGATCAGCTCGTGGTACCGCTACCAGCGCTCGGGCGGCGTCGTCTACTCCTACGACTACGCCTCATGGCTGGCCAACGTGGTCGACACCGACCCCGACGCCAAGTGCGCGGCCGTGCGGGCGGACATGGACGCGCGCGACGGCGACGACACGGGCGACTACAACCCGTTCTGGGCCGAGCGCGACTACGAGAAGGACGTCGCGAACGTGAAGGCCAGCGTCTTCGTGGTCCACACGGTCAACGACCTCAACGTCAAGCCCGACAACTTCTCCGCCTGGTGGAAGGCGCTGGGCAGCAGGGGCGTGCCGCGCAAGATCTGGGTCGGCCAGTACCAGCACGTGGACCCCTTCGACTTCGAGGGCCGCCGCGGCCTGTGGGTGGACACGCTGCACCAGTGGTTCGACCACTGGCTGCTCGGGGTCGACAACGGGATCATGAGTAAGCCCCGCGCCGACGTGCAGGTCGGCCCCGCGCAGTGGATCACCCAGCGAGACTGGCCCGCGCGCGGGGCGATGAGGGTGCCGCTGCGGCCCTCCGCCGACGGCTCACTCGGCCTGCTGCCGGCCCGCAGAGGCGCGACGGCGGCCTTCACCGACGTACGGATGCCCGAGACCGAGATGGTCGCCGACGTCGGCACCGCCAAGCCGGGCAGGCTCGCCTTCACCACCGGCGCGCTCCCCCTCGACCTGCGCCTGTCCGGCACGCCGGTGGTCGACCTGCGCCTCGCGCTGGACCGGCCGACCGCGAACCTGACCGCGCTGCTCGTCGACTTCGGCGACGACACCCGCGTCGACTGGCGGCGCGGCCAGGGCATCACCACGCTCGCCGAGGAGGACTGCCACGGCGAGTCGACCGCGGCCGACGACGGCTGCTACCGCAAGGTCGCCACGAACCTGGCCACCCGCCCGCTGGAGATCGTCGCCCGCGGCTGGCTCGACGTGCAGAACCGCGACTCGCTGTCCTCGCCCAGCCCGCTGACGCCCGGCGCCTTCGCCCAGGTCGAGTGGGAGACCCTGCCGCACGACTACGTCTTCAAGAAGGGTCACAGGCTCGCCCTGGTGATCGCGGGCACCGACTCCACCTACAGCGGCGAGCGCGCCACCGGCGCGGCCGTCACGGTCGATCTGGCCAGGAGCAAGGTGACCGTGCCCTTCGCGCTCAGCGCGCCGCTGGCGGAGGTGCCCACCGGCCCCTCCACGTGGCGCGGCCCTCAGGAGGTGGAGCTGCCGACGCCGGAGCACGCCTTCCACTAGCGAACTAGTCCCACCAGAACGACCAGCAGAACTGTCCCCTGATCTGTTCGGCGTAGCCGTACAGGTCGCCCGCGCCCTGGACGACGTTGTCGGGACAGAACGCCCAGTGCTCGGCCGCGACGTGGATCGCGTGCTCGGGGCTGACCGGCGGCGCGGCCACACTCAGCTCCAGCGTGTTGAACCCCAGCGCGACCACGCGTGCGCCGAAGCGCTCCTCCCAGCTGCGCACGACCGCGGCCAGCGGCACCATCCACTCGTTGTGGTGCAGCGCGCCCTGCCAGCCCATCACCGCCAGCGCGTCGGCGCCCCTGCGCGCGGCCGCCAGTCCGAGCGGCATGCCGCGCTCGCCCAGCACGCCCGCGTACCAGTCGGCGACCGACCCGGGATCGGCCCGCAGCTCCCCAGGATCGGCCAGGCCGGGGCACAGCGGCCCGAACGGCTCGATCTCGGCCAGCGACTCCACCGGCACCTGCGCGACCCAGTCTCGCCACACCTCGCTCATGAACCCGGCGGCGGTGAAGGTGTCGATGAGATCGGGCGAGTCGGGCGCGACCTGCGCGGACGACCACGGCTGCGCCGACTCGTCCAGCAGCACGGGCCACAGACCCGAACGCGGATGCTCGGCCCGCATCGCCGCCCACAGCCCGTCTCGCGCGGGCTCGTCGCTCATCCAGAAGGCCGGGCGCCTGGCGGGCTGCTCCGGCCACACGACGTCGCCCGCGGGCAGCTCGAAGGAGAGCGACCGCCCGCGGCCGCCGTCCTCGAACAGCCGGCAAAGACTCGCCGGTAGCTGGTGAGTGTTCATGTCTCGGAAGATGGTAGTCCCCCGGGACTTTTGTCCTGAGGGACACGGGATCGATGAATCTTCTGCGCAGGTCGCGGCTGCGCGAGCCTCGAGTCATGAGGATTCTGCTCGCTCTCGCGTTCCTGCTGACGGGGTGCGCCGCCGTCGACGACCCCGCGGTGGTGGAGACCGCCTCGGGCCCCGTCAGGGGCACCGTCACCGGCGCCCACCGCCTCTTCCAGGGCATCCCGTACGCCACCGCGGCCCGCTGGGAGTCGCCCCACCCGGCGAAGGCGTGGAAGGACGTGCGGGACGCCACCAAGCCCGGCGCGATGTGCCCCCAGGTCGGCTCCGACTACGCCAAGATCACCAGCTCCACGGAGGACTGCCTGTTCCTCAACGTCACGACGCCCCGCGAGCCCGGCGGCGGGCGACCCGTCATGGTGTGGATCCACGGCGACGGCGCGCTGGGCGCGGGCCACCTCACCGACGCCCGCAGGATCGCCGCGAAGGGCGTGGTCGTGGTGACGATCAACTACCGCCTCGGCGTCTTCAGCGGGTTCGGCTTCCCCGGGCTCGCGGACTCGGGCACCTACGGCCTCCAGGACCAGCAGGAGGCGCTGCGCTGGGTGCGCCGCAACGCCGCGGCCTTCGGCGGCGACCCGGGCAACGTCACGGCGTTCGGCGTCTCCTTCGGCGCGCTGGCCATCGGCGGCCATCTCACCTCGCCCGGCGCGAAGGGCCTGTTCCAGCGCGCCATCATGCAGAGCGGCGAGACCATGATGGACATGCCCGCGGGCGCCATGATCCCCGGCCTGCCGGCGCAGCCGTCCTTCGCATGGCGCTCCCGTGCCGACGCCGAGGCCGTCGGCGCGCACTACGCGGCCCAGCTCGGCTGCTCCGACCTGGCGTGCCTGAGAAGGCTGCCGGTGAAGAGGATCCTCGCCGTGCCGCAGATCATGAACGCCTTCCAGGTCTACGCCTACGGCAACAGGGTCCTGCCCGAGATCCCCTCCAGGGCGGTCGAGGAGGGCCGCTTCCACCGGATGCCGGTGCTGGCGGGGGCGACCAAGGACGAGCACCGCATCTTCGTCGGGCTGGCGGGCGGGAAGGTCGACTATCCGGAACTGGCCGAGGCGGCCTTCCCCGGCAAGGACGTGCTGAAGGAGTACCCACCCGGCGACGACCCCGCGCTCGCGTGGGCCCAGGTGATCACCGACAGGATGTGGGCGCGCGGCACCCACGCCCAGAACACGGCGCTGGCCAGGCACGTGCCCGTCTACGGCTACGAGTTCGCCGACAGGGACGCGCCGATGTTCCTCGACATCGGCGGCGACGGCTTCGACTGGGGCGCCTACCACGCCGCCGAGCTGGCCTACCTGTTCGAGGAGGGGCGGGCGAAGCTGGAGCCGGCGCAGCGGCGCCTGGCCGACCAGATGGTGGGGTACTGGACCGCCTTCGCCCGCAAGGGCGACCCGAACGGGGCGGGCCTTCCCGCGTGGCCCACGCTGAAGGGGGGCACGCAGTCGCTCGCGCCGGGCAGGATCGAGCAGATCGACTACGCGGCCGAGCACAACCTGGCGTACTGGAGGTGACGATGAGACCCGGTCCCTCGGCGTTCTACGTCTGGATCGCCGTGGCCTGGTTCCCCGCCTACGACCTGCTCAGGCAGCCGTCGTGGGTGGGGGCGCTCGGTCTGGCGGTCTTCGCGGCCGCTTACCTGGCCGCGATCCGGATGGCGTTCGGCGAGGGGCCGGCGTGGGTGCCGCTGGTGGTGCTGGCGGCGGTGACCTTCGCGCTCGGCATGGCCTACGGCGGCAAGTGGCTCTACCTCTGCCCGCTGGTGTCGATGGCGTGCGGCGTGGTGGTGCGGGAGCGGGCGGCGCCGTACGCGCTGGGGGGCGTGACGGTGGTCTCGATGCTGGTGACGCTGCGGTCCGGCGGCGGAGAGGACGCGGTGGCCGCGGTGGCCTGGGGAACCTTCGTCGCAGGGGTCGTCGTGCACGTCACGCTGAGGCTGTTCGAGACCAGGGAGGAGCTGGCCAGGGCGGCCGTGCTGAGGGAGCGCGAGCGCTTCTCCCGCGACCTGCACGACCTGCTCGGGCACACGCTGTCGCTGGTGGTGGTCAAGGCCGAGGCGGTGCGCAGGCTCGCCCCCCGCGACGCCGACGCCGCCGCGCGGCAGGCGGGCGACATCGAGCAGATCGGGCGCAGGGCGCTGGCGGAGGTCCGCTCGGCCGTGGCGGGCTATCGGGGGCGGGGCCTGGCCGACGAGCTGGCCGCCGCCCGCCTGGCCCTGGAGGAGGCGGGGGTGCGGGCGGAGGTCATGCTGGAGGAGGTACGGCTCTCGCCCGACGCGGACGCGCTGCTGGGCTGGGTCGTCAGGGAAGGGGTGACGAACGTGATCAGGCACGCGCGGGCGACCGGTTGCGCCATCACACTCAGGGACGAGGGGGAGCTCGTGCTGCTCGAGATCGCCAACGACGGCGCGGCCCAGGCCTTCACGAGGGGGAACGGGCTGAAGGGCCTGGCCGAGCGGGGCGCGGCCGTCGAGGCGCGCGCCGAGGACGGCAGGTTCGTGCTCACGGTGGCGGTGCCGAAGTGATCAGGGTGCTCATCGCCGAGGACCAGGGCATGATGCGCGACGCGCTGGCGCTGCTGCTCGGCCTGGAGGACGACATCGAGGTGGTGGCGCAGGTGGCCGACGGCTCGGCGATCGTCGCCGCCGCCGAGCGGGTGGGCCCCGACGTGGCGCTGCTCGACATCGAGCTGCCTGGCCGCAGCGGGCTCGACGCCGCCGCCGACCTGCGCGGCAAGGGCATCGTGGTGCTGATCCTCACCACCTTCGGCAGGCCCGGCTACCTGCGCAGGGCCATGGAGGCGGGCGCGGCCGGGTTCCTGGTGAAGGACGCGCCCGTCGAGGAGCTGGCCGCGGCGATCAGGCGCGCCGTGGCGGGCGAGCGGATCGTGGACCCCGCGCTGGCCGCCGCCGCGCTCAACGCGGGCCCGAGCCCGCTGACCGACAGGGAGCGCGACGTGCTGGCCGCCGCGATCGACGGCTCCACCATCGCCGACCTGGCCACCAGGCTGCACCTGTCGGAGAGCACGGTGCGCAACCACCTGTCGTCGGCCATCGGCAAGACGCACACCAGGAACCGGATCGAGGCCGCTCGCATGGCGCGGCACAATGGGTGGTTGTGACCTCCTACGACGCGGTTCTCAGCGACCTCGACGGCGTGCTGCGCCAGTTCGACCACGTGGCCCAGGCCGACATCGAGGCCCGCTACGGCCTGCCCCTGATGAAGACCGCCTTCGCGCCCGAGCGCATCCTGCCGGCCACGCTCGGGCAGATCACCGAGGCGCAGTGGGTCGAGTCCGTCGCGCTCGCGCTCGGCGGCGACGAGCGGGCCCGCCAGGCCGTCGCCGAGTTCGCCGAGGTCTCCTTCTGGGTCGACGAGGAGGTCAGGGCGCTGCTGGCCAAGGCGCAGGAGCGGGTTCCTCTCGTCCTGCTGACCAACGCCATGGACACGCTCGAGGAGCACCTCGACCGTCTCGGCCTGACCTACTTCGCCGACGCCGTGGTCAGCAGCGCGCGGGTCGGCCTGGCCAAGCCCGACCCGCGCATCTACGAGCTGGCCGCGCAGGTGGCCGGCGTCACCCCCTCGCGCTGCCTGTTCGTCGACGACCGGCTGGAGAACGTCGAGGCCGCCAGGGCGCTCGGCATGATCGGGGTCCACTTCACCGAGGCGGGTGACCTGGCGAGGGCGCTCAGCCTCTAGCCATGTCGAAGAAGCGCTTCTCCAGCTCGACCGCCCTGTGGAAGACGCTCAGCACCTCCTGGCGGTGGTCCTCGTCCAGGCCGGGCCCGAGCCTGTCGAGCTCGCCGCGCAGGAAGTCGACCCACTGTCTGAACTCGGGGCCCTCGTGCAGCTCGATCCACTCGCGGTGGACGAAGTTGTCGGGGTAGGGCTGGGTGGCGCGCGAGGCCCAGCCGAGGTAGGTCCACTCGGCCACGCACAGGACCGCCACGATCAGCACGTAGTCCTGGCTGGTCCTGGCCTCGTCCATCAGCGTGCGGAAGTCCTCGGTGACCGGCTCGAGGACCGTCGTGCCCGTGCCCGCTCCGAGGGCGTCGAGCGCGCGGTGGAAGTAGGTCTTCTCCTCCGTCGTGGCCACCTGCCCGAGGAAGCGGCCGTACGGCACCCGCGCCTCGAAGCTGTCGGCGCAGGCCACCGCGGCGCCGAGCAGCGCGGTGAAGGTGTCGACGAACTGGTAGTCCTGGCTCAGGTAGCGCCGCATGTCGTCGTCGGGCACCGTGCCCTTGGTGATCGCCTCCGCGAACGGGTGGGTGACCACCTCGGTCCAGGTGGGTTCGCACCGGGCGCGCAGCCACTCGCTGAAGTTTCCCTCGCTCACGCCCGCACCTTACCCACATCTCGGGTTCCTGAGCGTCCTGGGTGTCCGGTACGGCCCGCGCCTGCCGTACCGGACGGTCCCGTGGCGTTTCCTCAGTAGCCGTAGCCCGAGCTCGGGCTGGCGGCGGGCGCGGGCGCGCCCGTGGAGGGCGCCTTCGTCGAGGGAGTGGTCGAGGGGGCCGGCTGGCGGGCGCGATCGCCTGTGGGGCGCAGCAGGCCGAGCAGGCCGTGCTGGGCCCCGTCGATGCCCGCGGCGAACCACAGGGCGTTCTCGCCGCCGTTGGCCGCGGTGCCTGGCTCCAGGTCCCACAGGCCGGGAAGCACGATCGCCCGCCCGCCCGCGTCGCGCAGCGGGCCGAGGTGACGGCCGTTCCTGAAGGCGTGGATGCGGCCGTCGCCGAAGTTGCCGACCAGTGTCGCCCCCGCGTACTGCCCGAAGCCCCGCGGCGCGACGGTCACCGCCCACGGCGCGTTGAGCGGCCCGCGGGCGGCGAGCCGTCCGGTGAAGCGGCCTGAGGCGTCGAAACGGCTGACGAACCCCTTCCCCCTGCCCGCCACCGACTTGCCCGTGGACGCGTCGCGCAGGGCGTACGACACCCAGACCGCACCGCGGGCGACCGAGACGTTGAACGGCGCGTAGCCCGAGGGCATGGAGGGGTCGGCGAACTGGCGGCGGTCCAGCCGTACCCGCCTGAAGTCGTCGTCGAAGACGTGCACGCGCCCGCCCGCGAAGTCGGCGGCCAGCAGGAACGCGCCCTCCTCCGTCCGCATCATGGCCAGGCCCTTGTAGTCGGCGCCCCTGGTGAAGGCGGCGATGACGGCGTTCTTGGCGTCGGCCTCGGCGTTCCACCCGCTGATGGCGCCGCTGGGGCTGGCGAAGACGAACGTGGCGGGCCTGCCCTTGACGGTGAAGCCCTCGGTCGGGTTGAAGACCTGGCCGGTGGGCGCTCCTCCCGGCACGACGACCTCGGTGGCCTCCTTCCTGCCCTCGCCCGAGTAGACGGTGGCGACGCCGGTGCCCGTGGCCGAGACCCACAGGGTCTTGCCCATGGCCAGGCCCCACGGGTTGACCAGCTTCGGATCGGTGGTGCGCGCCTTGCCTTTGACGTCGGAGACCAGGTTGACGACGTCGAACCTGGTCTGGTGACGCGCGGCCGCGGCGGGGGCCGTGGCGCCGAGGATGAGCGCCGCTGCGCAGAGTATGACGATGCGTGGCCGCATCCTGCCTCCTTGGTATGTGCGCTTGTGAAGCGAGGTACGCGGCCGGGCGGCGTCGGGTTCATCCCGACTTTTCCAGGGCAGGTCTGGGGGCATGGACGTTCTCGGCATCGACATCGGCGGTTCCGGCATCAAGGGCGCACCCGTCGATCTGGAGAAGGGCCGGCTGTCGGCCGAGCGGCTGCGCATCCCCACTCCGCAGCCCGCCAAGCCCGACGGCGTCGCCGAGGTGGTGGCGCAGATCGTCAAGCACTTCGAGTGGAAGGGCCCCTTCGGCGTCACCTTCCCCGGCGTGGTCGTCGACGACGTCGTGCGCACCGCCGCCAACGTGCACCACTCATGGGTGGGCGTCGACGCGGCCCAGCTGTTCGGCGGGGCGACGGTGCTCAACGACGCCGACGCCGCGGGCCTGGCCGAGATGAGGTACGGCGAGGGCAGGGGCCGCAAGGGCACCGTGCTCATGCTGACCTTCGGCACCGGCATCGGCAGCGCCCTGTTCGTGGACGGCATTCTGGTGCCCAACACCGAGCTCGGCCACCTGGAGCTGCACGGCAAGGACGCCGAGCACCGCGCCTCCGACCGGGCGCGCGAGGATCACGACCTGTCGTGGGACAAGTGGGCCGAGCGCGTCGAGGAGTACCTGAGGCACGTGGAGATGCTCTTCTCCCCCGCCCTGATCGTGCTGGGCGGCGGGGTGAGCAAGAAGGCCGACAAGTTCCTGCCGCACGTGAAACTCGACACCCCGGTCGTTCCCGCCGCGCTGCAGAACGAGGCGGGCATCATCGGCGCCGCCCTGGCTACTCGCGAGGGGTCGCAGGCGCTGCCCACCTGAACGACCCGGTGCCGTCGGGCGGCCTGCCCCGAAGGCCGCCCCTGGCGTGAGGCGCCGCTGACCGTACGGCGGCGCGGGCGGAAATTGAGATGCGGGTTCGGGAATGAGTCGGGCACGATGGGCCGTTGGTCCGCATGCATATCCTGATAGCAGTATGGGAACGCCTTCCTTGACCTCCTCGCTCACCGAGCTCCACTCACGCCTGCCCGAACTGATGCCGCGCGACCAGCGGCGGCTTCGGCGCAGGCTCGACGGCGCGCGCCGAGTACGCTCCCGCGAGGCGCAGCAGAAGATCGCCGCCGAGATCCTCGCCGACGTGGAACGCGCCGAGCAGCGCGTGACCCGCCGCCGCGAGGTGGTCCCCGTCGTGAGGTATCCGGAGAACCTGCCGGTCTCGCAGCGCAAGGACGACATCCTCGAGGCGATCCGCGACAACCAGGTCGTGATCATCGCGGGCGAGACCGGCTCGGGCAAGACCACCCAGATCCCGAAGATCTGCCTGGAGCTGGGCAGGGGCGTGCGCGGCGTCATCGGCCACACCCAGCCGCGCAGGATCGCCGCGCGCACGGTGGCCGAGCGCATCGCCGAGGAGCTCGACACCACGCTCGGCGACGTCGTCGGCTACAAGGTGCGCTTCACCGACAAGGCCAACGACTCCACGCTGGTCAAGCTGATGACCGACGGCATCCTGCTGGCCGAGCTGCAGAACGACAGGCTGCTGGAGCAGTACGACACGCTGATCATCGACGAGGCGCACGAGCGCAGCCTCAACATCGACTTCATCCTCGGCTACGTCAAGCAGCTGCTGCCCAGGCGTCCCGACCTCAAGGTCGTCATCACCAGCGCCACCATCGACCCCGAGCGCTTCTCGCGCCACTTCGACGACGCGCCGATCATCGAGGTGTCGGGGCGCACCTACCCCGTGGAGGTGCGCTACCGGCCGCTGGGCGAGGACGACGACCAGACGCAGGGCATCGTCGACGCCTGCAAGGAGCTCGTGCTGGAGGGCCAGGGCGACATCCTGGTGTTCCTGTCGGGCGAGCGGGAGATCCGCGACACCTTCGACGCGCTGACCAAGGCCGAGTTCCGCAACACCGAGGTCCTTCCGCTGTACGCGCGGCTGTCGGCGGCCGAGCAGCACAGGGTCTTCCAGTCGCACACCGGCCGCAGGATCGTGCTGGCCACCAACGTGGCCGAGACCTCGCTGACCGTGCCCGGCATCAAGTACGTCGTGGACCCCGGCTTCGCGCGCATCTCGCGCTACAGCCACCGCACCAAGGTGCAGCGCCTGCCGATCGAGGCGATCTCGCAGGCCTCGGCCAACCAGCGCAAGGGCCGCTGCGGCCGTACCTCCGACGGTATCTGCGTCCGCCTGTACGAGGAGGAGGACTTCCTCGCCAGGCCGGAGTTCACCGATCCCGAGATCCTGCGCACGAACCTGGCCAGCGTCATCCTGCAGATGACCACGATCGGCCTGGGCGACATCGCGGCCTTCCCCTTCGTGGAGCCGCCGGACCAGCGGCAGGTGCGCGACGGCGTCAACCTGCTGCAGGAACTCGGCGCCTTCGACGCCGCAGGCGGCATCACCGCCATGGGGCGCAAGCTGGCCAACCTGCCCGTCGACCCCCGCCTGGCGCGCATGGTGCTGGAGGCGGAGAAGAACGGCTGCGTGCGCGAGGTGATGGTGATCGCCTCCGCGCTGTCCATCCAGGACCCTCGCGAGCGCCCCTCCGACAAGCAGCAGCAGGCCGACGAGAAGCACCGCCGCTTCGCCGACCCCGAGTCCGACTTCCTGTCCTACCTCAATCTGTGGAACTACCTGAAGGACAAGCAGAAGGAGCTGTCCTCCAGCGCCTTCAGGCGGATGTGCCGCTCGGAGTTCCTCAACTACCTGCGGGTGCGCGAGTGGCAGGACATCTACAGCCAGCTGCGCCAGGCGCTCGGCGCCGTGCCGAACAGCCAGGCCGCCTCGCCGTACCAGATCCATGTCTCGCTGCTGGCCGGGCTGCTGTCGCACCTGGGCGTCAAGGACGTCGTCGACAAGAAGGCCGTCGACGGGCGCAGGCCCATCCAGGAGTACATCGGGGCGCGCAACGCGCGCTTCGCGATCTTCCCCGGCTCGGCTCTGGCCAGGAAGCAGCCCGCGTGGGTGATGTCGGCCGAGCTGGTGGAGACCAGCAGGCTGTGGGCGCGGGTCAACGCCAGGATCGAGCCCGACTGGGTGGAGCCGCTGGCCCAGCACCTGATCAAGCGCACCTACTCCGAGCCGCACTGGGAGAAGAAGCAGGGCGCGGTCGTCGCCATGGAGAAGGTCACGCTGTACGGCGTGCCGCTCGTCGTCGGCCGCAAGGTCGGCTACGGCAGGATCGACCCCGAGCTGTCGCGCGAGCTGTTCATCAGGCACGCCCTCGTCGAGGGCGACTGGGACAGCCACCACGCCTTCCTGAAGGAGAACCGCAGGCTGCTCGGCGAGGTCGAGGAGCTGGAGAACCGCGCCCGCCGCCGCGACATCATGGTCGACGACGAGGCGCTGTTCGACTTCTACGACCAGCGGGTGCCGGCCGACGTGGTCTCGGCGGCGCACTTCGACTCCTGGTGGAAGAGGCAGCCCGACAAGGCGCTGCTGACGTTCTCGCCCGAGATGCTGGTCAACGAGGGTGCCGACGTCAGCACCCGCGACTATCCCGACACCTGGCGCCAGCTCGGCCAGCGGATGAAGCTGACCTACCAGTTCGAGCCCGGCACCGAGGCCGACGGCGTCACCGTGCACATCCCGCTGCAGGTGCTCAACCAGGTCAACGCCGACGGCTTCGACTGGCAGATCCCCGGCCTGCGCGAGGAGCTGGTCACCGCCCTGATCAGGTCGCTGCCCAAGAACATCAGGCGCAACTTCGTGCCCGCGCCCAACTACGCCAAGCAGGTGCTCCAGCACGTCAAGGCGGGCGGCGAGCCGCTGCTCGAGGCGCTGGAGCGCGAGCTGCTGCGGCTGACGGGCGTGCGGGTGCCGCGCGAGGCGTGGCAGCTCGACCAGCTGCCCGACCACCTGCGCGTCACCTACCGGGTGATCGACGAGCGCAAGCGGACGGTCGCCGAGGACAAGGACCTCGACGCGCTCAAGAGACGTCTGGCTCCCAAGCTGCGCCAGACGCTCTCGCAGGCGGGCGACGGCCTGGAGCGCACCGGCCTCACCACGTGGAGCGTGGGCACCCTGCCCAAGGTGTTCGAGCAGGGCCGGATGAAGGGCTACCCCGCCCTGGTCGACGCGGGCTCCTCGGTCTCGGTGAAGATCTTCGAGACGCAGGCCGAGCAGCGCAGGTCCATGTGGCTCGGCACCAGGCGGCTGCTGCTGCTCAACGTCACCTCGCCCGCCAAGTCGCTGCTCGGCGGCCTGTCCAACCAGGCGAAGCTGGCTCTGTCGCGCTCGCCTCACGGCGGCGCGGTGGCGCTGTTCGAGGACGTGGTCAACGCCGCGGTCGACAAGCTGATGCGTGACGTCGGCGGCCCCGCGTGGGACCCTGTCTCCTTCGACCGCCTCTACCAGCACGTCCGCGCCGAGCTGTACGACACCGCCAGGGAGATCCTGGCGAAGGTCGAGCAGATCCTGGCCGCCTGGCACGAGGTCAACCTCAAGCTCGGCGCGCTGCGCTCCGACGCCTCGACCGAGGACGTCAGGGACCAGATGGGCAAGCTGATCTTCCCCGGCTTCATCACCGCCACCGAGGCGAGCCGCCTGCCTGACATCTCCCGCTACATCAGGGCGATCGACCGGCGTCTCGCCAAGCTCCCCGAGGAGCCTTGGCGCGACGTGGAGTGGATGGACAAGGTGCACAAGGTCGAGGACGACTACCTCGACGTGCTCGACAAGCTCCCTCCCGCCCGCCGCGGCGACCCCGACGTGCGGGAGATCCGCTGGATGATCGAGGAGCTGCGGGTCAGCTTCTTCGCCCAGACCCTCGGCACCCCGACCCCGATCTCGGAGAAGCGCATCACCAAGGCTCTGGAGAAGCTCCTCCCCTGAGGCCTACCATGTCCCCTCATGGATCAGTTGGAGCGCATTCGCGGGTCTCTGCTCGGCGGCGCGATCGGCGACGCCCTCGGCGCGCCGATCGAGTTCGACTCGATCAGGGAGATCCGCGAGCACCACGGCCCCGACGGCGTCACCGGCTACGTGCCCGACTGGCGGGGCGGGATCGGCCTGGTCACCGACGACACGCAGATGACGCTGTTCACGATCGAGGGCCTGGTCGGCGGCGGTGACGTGGAGTCGGTACGGCAGGCCTACCTGCGCTGGCTCGACACCCAGGACCACTCCGCTCCCCCGCCGCCCGACCGGCCGTGGCGTACGGGATCGCTGCGCGAGCAGGGGTGGCTCTACTCCAGGCGGGCGCCGGGCAACGCCTGTCTGTCGGGGCTGCGCCAGCCCTTCCCCGGCCCTGCCCCGATGGGCGAGCCAGGCCCGGTCAACCCCGGTTCCAAGGGCTGCGGCACGGTCATGAGGTCGGCGCCCTTCGGGCTGGTGGCCGAGCCCGTGGCCGCGTTCAGGCTGGCCGCGGAGTGCGCGCAGATCACCCATGGGCATCCGACCGGATACCTGGCCGCGGGGGCGTTCGCGGCGATCACGGCCTGCCTGGTGGAGGGAGCGCCGCTGGCCGAGGCCGTGCGGCGCGCTCTCGACCTGCTGCCTGGCGGCGACGAGACCAGCATCGCGCTGCTGGCGGCCTCGCGGGCCCCTGACGAACGCACCCCTGAGGCGGTCGAACGGCTGGGCGGGGCGTGGGTGGCGGAGGAGGCCCTGGCCATCGCCGTCCACTGCGCGCTGGCCGAGCCGGATCCAGCCAGGGCGCTGCTGCTTTCCGTCAACCACTCGGGCGACAGCGACTCCACGGGCGCGATCTGCGGCAACCTGCTCGGCGCCGTTCACGGCACGGCCGCGCTGCCCGCCGAGTGGCTGCGGCCGCTCGAAGGGCGCGAGACGATCGAGGAGCTCAGCCTTTCACTGAGCCGCGCAGCACACCCGAGATGACCCAGCGCTGGGCGAAGACGTAGACGATCAGTACGGGCGCCAGAGCCATCAGGTAGGAGGCGAACGCGACGGTGTAGTCGGTGTTGAACTGCGACTGGAAGACGTACTGCACCAGCGGCAGCGTCTGCGCCTCCGACAGCACCACCAGCGGCAGCAGGAAGTCGTTCCACGCCCACAGGAAGGTGAGGATGCCGACCGTGGCGTTCATCGGGGCGAGCAGCGGGAAGATCACCCGCCAGAACACCGTCCAGGTGCCCGCGCCGTCCACGCGCGCCGCCTCCTCCAGCGACACGGGGATCGAGCGGATGTAGCCGACGTAGAGGAAGATGTTGAACGCCAGGCCGTAGACGACGTACAGCAGGATGAGCCCCGCCTGGTTGTCCAGGCCCAGCATCGAGGTCTGCTTGACCACCGGCAGCATGATGATCGGGAACGGCACGAACAGCGCGGAGACGAAGTAGTAGTACAGCCCCTTGAACAGGCGGCGCTCCATGTTGCGGGCGATGGCGTAGGCGACGAGCGAGTTGGTCAGCAGCGTGAGCAGCACGGCGGAGACCGTGATGAGGGCGCTGGTCAGCGCGGCGCGCGGATAGCCGGTCAGCTCCCAGGCGGTGGCGAAGTTGCTCCAGCGGATCTCGCTCGGTAAGGCGAGACCCGAGCCCGTCAGCTGGTCGGGCGACTTGAGCGCGGTGACGACGGTGAAGTAGAGCGGGACCAGCACGGTCAGCGAGCAGGCGGCCAGCAGTCCGGTGAGCCACCAGTTGACGCGGGTCACAGCTGTTCCCTCCGTTGCAGGATCCTGAGCTGGAAGATCGAGACCAGCACGATGACGACGAAGTAGACGATGGCGTTGGCGGTCTGGTAGGCGTACTCCCCGCCCTGGAATCCGCCGGTGTAGATGAGCAGCGACACCGAGGTGGTCGCGGTGCCGGGGCCGCCGTTGGTGAGGGCCACGATGTGGTCGAAGACCTGAAGGAAGTTCTTCAGCGACAGCACCATGTTGACGGTGAAGAACGGCGCGATCAGCGGGAAGACCACCGAACGGAAGCGCCGCCACGAGCCCGCCCCGTCGATCCGCGCGGCCTCGTGCAGATCCTCGGGGATGGTCTGCAGCCCGGCCAGATAGATGATGATGTTGAAGGCCACGGCCTGCCACACCGCGACGACCACGACGCCGATCCACGCCAGCTCGCCGAGCAGCACGGGCACGTAGTTGGAGAACAGGTAGTTGAAGATGTAGCCGACGATCAGGATGGCCAGCACGTTCGGGATGAAGAAGATGCCGCGCAGCGCGGTCCTGAACCTGATGCGCGCGCTCAGCCCCACGGCGATCGCCAGGGCGATCACGTTGGTGAGGATCGTCGCGACGACGGCGAACTGGAAGGTGAACAGGTAGGCGTCGAGGATCCGGTCGTCCTTGAAGAGGTTGACGTAGTTGCGCAGGCCGACGAAGGCGTGCTCGCCGTAGCCCGGGGAGTCGGTGAGGCTGTAGTAGACGCCCTGCAGCACCGGCACGGTGTGGAAGACGAAGAAGAGCACGAAGGCGGGCAGCACCATCCAGTAGAAGGCCCTGCTCATGACCTGCGCTCCATGACCTTGTCCCACTCGCTGTCGAGCTCGGTGAGGAAGGCGCGCGAGTTCCCGTCGATGAGGAAGCGCTGCAGCAGCCGCTCCAGCTGGACGGCCAGCGGGATGTGGTGGTCGGGGAAGCCGGCCAGGCGGCCCCGCTCGAAGTAGGGCAGCACCTCCCGAAGGACCGGCGAGCCGGCCTGTCTCAGCGGAGGGATGGCCACCTGTTCCTCGGCGTAGGCCTTCATCACCTCGGGCCGCATCAGGTACTCCACGAACGCCATCGCCTCCTTCGGATGCCGCGGCTCGCGCGCCATCGTCACCGCGACGTCCACCCCCGACACCAGCCGCTGATCCTGTACGGCGGGCAGCGCGAACGTGCCGAGCTCGAAGGCGGGCTCCAGGCCCTTGATGGCCGGGATCGCCCAGCTGCCCTGCAGGTACATCGCGGCCCTGCCATCGGCGAAGGCTCGATTGCCCTCGTCGTAGCCGCGTGAGAGGCGGTCGGGCTGGCCGTGGGAGTAGAGCTCCTTGAGCTTCTCCGTCACCTGCGGGTAGGCGCTCAGGAAGGTGGCCCTGCCCGCCCTGCGCCTGGCGAAGAAGTCGGCGGGCGCGAGGTTGGCGGCCAGGGCGTTGAAGGTGGGCAGCGCGGTCCAGGCGTCCTTCAGGGTGAGGTAGAACGGCGTCACCCCCGCCGCCCTGAACGTCCTGGCGGCCGCGATGAGCTCCGCCCAGCTGCGGGGCGGCTCGACGCGGTGCCTGGCGAAGAGGTCCTTGTTGTAGATCACGACGTTGGCGTTGGAGGCGAAGGGCAGCCCGTTCACCTCTCCGCGCCCGAAGGTGCCCAGGTCGTTGAGGATCTTCTGCACCGGCGGGTTGACCACCTGGGCGACCCTGTCGCGGCTGAAGTCGTGGAAGACGCCCGCCGCGGCCAGCTCGCCGAAGACGCCTGCCCCGTTGAGCGTCAGCACGTCGGGCACGTCCTGCCTGACCAGGCGGGTCCTGAGGGCGGTCTCGGCGTTGGGCACATGGCGCTGGACCACCCTGACGCCTGGGTGCTCGCGCTCGAAGTCCTCGATGATGCGGTCGAAGGTCTTGACGGCCTCGGGCTTGAACTGGAAGAAGTCCAGCGTGACGGCGGACCCTGGATCCTGGCCGCACGAGGTCGCGAACAGGGCGGCGGCCACCAGAAGGGCGATGCTGCGGGCCATGACGACTCCTTGGGGGGTGGGCCTGCCACTGCCCAGCGCGCACGGGTTCTATCCAGCCGGCCGCGCTTTCACGGCCGCGGCCCGCACGTCGGGAGGCCGCCCTGACGGCCTCCCGTCGCGTGGCACCCTCAGAGGTCGCGCTCCTGCTGGTCCAGGATGGCCAGGGCGACCGACACCGCGGTGCTCGCGTCGCCCGCCTCGATCGCCGCCAGCAACTCGTCGTGCGAGGTGTCCGAGCCGAGCACCACCCGCTCCATGCAGTGGTCCTTGCGCACGCTGTCCCGCAGCACCTCGCTCATGCTGCGGTAGAGGTCGCCGAGCACGGGATTGTGCGCCGCCTCCGCCACCAGCAGATGGAAGTCCACGTCGGCGTCGGCGAAGGCGTCCACGTCCACCGACCGCCCCGCCGAGACCCTCCGCTCGAGCGCCTCCCTCATCCGTTCGAGGTCCTCGGGGGTGCGCTTGGTCGCGGCCAGGCGCGCCGCCACGAGGTCGAGTCCGCGCCGCACGTCGATGATGTCCATGGCCGCCGCCCTGTCGAGCCGACGCCGCAGCGCCACCTGCGACTCGTCGCTGGCGGTCACGTAGGTGCCGTCACCCTGCCTGGTCGTCAGCAGCCCCGCGTGCACGAGCACCCGTACGGCCTCGCGCACCGACAGCCTGCTCACGCCCAGCGAAGCGGCCAGCTGGCTCTCTGACGGGATCTTGCTTCCCACCGGCCACGCCCCGCTCACGATCTCCTGGCGCAGCTCGCCGATCGCGGCGTCGACGAGCGAGATCCGGCCCACGTTCCGCATTCATCCTCTTCTCTAAACATCTGATGTCTGATTATTCTAGTCCGGAGTTCTCCTCAGATTAAGGGGATCACCTCCCATGGACTCCGTGCTGTTCACCAATATCCGCCCACACGACCTGCTGGTCGTCGACGGCCGCATCGCCGACCCCTCGACGAGGCCGGAGAACACCGTGATCGTCGACGGCGGCGGCGCGCTCGCGCTGCCCGCCCCCGTCGACGCCCACATCCACCCCGACAAGACGACGTGGGGCCACACCTGGCTCAGCCGTACGCCCGCCTCGACCCTGCGAGAGCTGATCGAGGGCGAGGTGAAGGCGCGGGCGGGCATGACGGCCTCCGTGGCCGAGCGGGCGGGGGCGCTGATGGACAGCGCCGTCGCCAGGGGCACCCGGGCCTGGCGCGCCCACGTGGACGTGGCCCCCGAGTACGGCCTGGCCAACGTGCACGGCGTGCGGGAGGCCGCCGAGGCCCGCAGGCACCTGCTCGACGTGCAGATCGTCGCCTTCCCCCAGCTGGGCCTGCTCACCCGCCCAGGAACCGCCGAGCTGATGGAGCGTTCCCTCGGCGAGGGCGCCGACGTCATCGGCGGCCTCGACCCGCTCGGCATCGACGGCGACCTGCACGGCCACCTCGACGTGCTGTTCGGCCTCGCCGAGCGGACCGGCGCGCCGCTCGACATCCACCTGCACGACGGCGGCGAGCAGGGCCTCGCGCAGGTGAGGGAGATCGCCCGCCGCGCCACGGGCACGCGCGTGACGATCAGCCACGCCTTCTGCCTGGCCGAGGCGCGCGAGCTCGACGACCTGCTGGCCGAGTCGAACGTGGCGCTGACCACCTGCGCGCTCGGCGCCGACCCCGTGCTGCCCGTCGGCCCGCTCACCGCGGCGGGCGTGCTGCTGGCCGCCGGCTCCGACGGCGTGCGCGACCCGTGGACGCCGTTCGGCGACGGCGACATGATCGCGCGGGCGCACCTGCTCGCCTACCGCACCGACGCCAGGACCGACGAGGAGCTGGCCGCGTGCTACGCGGTCGCGGCGCACGGGGGCGCCGCGCTCCTCGGCCTCGAACGGGTCGATCTCAAGGCCGGGGACCCGGCCGACTTCGTGCTGGTGCCCGCCGCCTCGCTCGCCGAGGCCGTCGTGGACCGGCCCACCCCTCTGCTCGTCGTCCGAGGCGGGGCCGTGATCGCCCGCGAAGGACGCCTTCTCGAAAGGTCCCCCCGATGATCCGTCGTGCCGTACCCCTCGCAGGGCTGGCCCTCGCCCTCGCCGCCTGCGGCGCGGGGCCCCAGACCCAGCAGGCCCCCGCCTCCGCCGCGCCGGTCGCCCTCGACCTGAAGACCTCCACCGCCGCGGCGGCCAAGGGTCTGGACAAGGTCACCTGGAACCTGCCCTACGAGCCGCAGACGCTCGACCCGATCAGGTCGTTCAACTACGCGGAGAACACCGCGCTGGCCAACATGTGCGAGAGCCTGCTGCGCCTGACCCCCGACTTCACGATCGAGCCAGGCCTCGCCGAGAAGGCCGACAACCCGACGCCCACGACGTGGGTCTACACCATCCGCGAGGGCGTGACGTTCTGGGACGGCAAGCCGCTGACCGCCCAGGACGTCGCCGCCAGCCTGAGGCGGCACCTCGATCCTGCACTCGGCACCTGGTGGAGCGACTACTTCTCCACCGTCGAGAAGGTCGAGGCGACCGGGCCGATGCAGGTCACGGTCACCCTGAAGCAGGCCGACGTGCTGTTCAACCAGGCGATGGCGACGGCGGCGGGCGCGATCGTGTCCAAGGAGTACGCCGCCAAGAAGGACCTCGGCTCCCCCACGGGCGGCCTGATGTGCACCGGCCCCTTCGAGTTCGGCGCGTGGAAGTCGGGCGACTCGCTGTCGATCGTCCGCAACGACGCCTACTGGGACAAGGCGCTGACCGCCAAGTCCAAGGAGATCGTCTTCCGCTTCATCGCCGACGAGACGACCGCGGTCAACGCGCTGCGCTCGGGCGAGGTGGACGGGCAGTACTTCTACCTGCCGCCCGCGGGCCTGGCCCAGCTGCGGGAGTCGACGACGGGCTCGGTCACGCTGGGCAAGTCGCTGACGTTCTGGACGCTGCTCAGCGCCGCCAAGGACGGCCCCTACGCCGACCCGAAGGTGCGGCAGGCGCTCTCGCTCGCCCTCGACAGGGCGGCCATCTCCAAGGTCGTCTTCCAGGGCACCGCCGCCCCGCAGCGCACGCTGGCCGGCGCGGAGTACTGGGGCTACGAGCGCGCCACCTTCGAGAAGGCCTACCAGGCGCTGCCGCAGGAGACGCAGGACCTGGCCAAGGCCAAGCAGCTGCTCACCGAGGCGGGCTCGCCCACCGAGCCGATCACGATCGCCATCCAGGGCAGCGCGGCCACCCACGAGCAGACCGCCAACCTCATCAAGGCCACAGGTGAGGCGCTCGGCCTGAAGATCGACATCAAGGTCGTCCCCGTCGAGCAGTACGGCAACCTCTACTCCGACCCGAAGGCGCGCGAGGGCGTCGACGCCTTCTTCTCCACCTGGTACGGCAACGTGCCCGACCCGCTCGACATCTACACGGTCTTCCAGGCGGGCGGCCGCACCAACTTCAACGGCTACCCCGCGGTCGACGCCGACGTCAAGAAGGCCCGCGCCGAGGCCGACCCGGCCGCCAGGGCCGCCCTCGTCACCGGCATCCAGGACAAGGTCACCCGCGACGTGGCCTGGATGCCGCTGAACAACCTGCCCGTCATCCTCTACATGAGCGACCGCGTCACCGGCGCCGTGCCGTCCTTCCCCTACCTGTACTACCCGTGGGCCGTGGGGCTGGGCGCGAAGTGAGCTTCCTGCTGAAGCGGCTGGCGGGCCTGGCCGTGGTGCTGCTGGTCGCCTCCTTCCTGGTGTACGGCCTGCTGTACCTGGTGCCCGGCGGCCCGATGGCCTTCCTGCTCGGCAACAGGAGCGGCACGCCCGAGCAGGTCGCCGCCATCAGGGCGCAGTACCACCTGGACGACCCGTTCCTGCTGCGCTACCTCTCGTGGCTGGGCGACGCGCTGACCGGTGACTTCGGCAGCTCGCTGGTCTACCGGCAGGAGGTGGCCGCGCTCATCGGCTCGAGGGTGGCGACCACCGTCCTGCTGGTCGGCTACGCGACCGTGCTGATCTCGGCAGGCGGCATCGCCATGGGCCTGCTGGCCGGGCTGCGCGGCGGCAGGCTGGACACCGCGATCGGGGTGCTGTCCTCGCTGTTCCTGGCCACGCCGCCGTTCGTGGTCGGGGTGCTGCTGGCGATCGTGTTCTCGGTGGGGCTCGGCTGGTTCCCCGTCTTCGGACCGGGCGAGGGCCTGCTCGACAGGCTCTACCACCTGACGCTGCCCGCGATCACGCTGAGCTTGGCCAGCGCCGCGTTCCTGGCCCGCATCACCCGCGCCTCGGTGCGGGAGGAGCTGAACCGCGAGCACGTGGAGACCGCCCGCGCCCGCGGCTTCGGCGAGCGCCACATCGTCCGCCGCCACGTGCTGCGCAACGCCTCGATCCCGGTGGTCACGGTCACCGGGCTCAACATCGCGGGACTGATCGCGGGCTCCGTCGTGGTGGAGAACATCTTCGCCCTCGACGGCCTCGGCTCGCTGTTCGTCCGGGCGATCCTCCAGCGCGACTTCGCCATCGTCCAGGCCGTGGTGCTCGTGCTGGTGACCGCGTTCGTCCTGATCAACCTTCTGGTGGACCTGTGCTACTCAGCTCTCGATCCGCGCCTGTCGCGGTGAGCCGCCTGGGCGGTCTCGGCACGGCGGCAGCCGCGCTGCTGGCCGTCGTGGCGGTGACCACGCTGGCCGCTCCGCTGCTGGCGCCCTACGACCCCGACTTCCCCGACCTGCTCAGCGCTTTGGCGGGCAGCTCCTCCTCGCATCCGCTCGGGGCCGACGCGCTCGGCCGCGACGTGCTGTCCAGGCTCATGTACGGCGCGCGGACCACGCTGCTCGGCCCCGCGCTCGTCATCTGCGTCTCCAGCGTGGTGGGCACCGCGCTGGCGATCACCGCGGCGTGGGCGGGCGGCCGCGTGGACGCCGTCATCTCTCGCGTGCTCGACGTGCTGTTCGCGGTGCCCGGCATCGTGTTCGCCCTGATCACCGTGGCGGTGCTCGGTCCCGGCATCCCCGGCGTGGTGGCGGGGCTGGCCGTGGCGTACACGCCGTACGTGGCGCGGGTGGTGCGCTCGGCGGCGCTGCGGGAGCGCAGCCTGCCGTACGTGGCCGCCGCGTGGGTGCAGGGCCGCTCGGCCTTCGCCATCTGCGTGCGGCACCTGCTGCCCAACCTGCGGCCGATCATCGTTGCGCAGTCGGTGTCGGCGCTCGGGTTCGCGGTGATCGACGTGGCCGCGATCTCCTTCCTCGGGCTCGGCGTGCAGCCGCCCGCCGCCGACTGGGGGCTGATGGTCAAGAGCGGGTTCGACAGCGCCATGCGCGGTCAGCCGCTGGAGGCGATCTCGGCAGGGGTGCTCATCGCCCTGGTCGTCGCGTCGGTGAGCGTGCTCGGCGACCGTCTGGGGAGGACCGTATGAGCCTGCTGACGATCTCCGGCCTCGCGCTCGCCGTCCCTTCGGCGGGCGAGTGGCGGACGCTGGTCGAGGAGGTCGACCTGACGATCGGCGCCGGCGAGGCCGTGGGCCTGGTCGGGGAGTCGGGGTCGGGCAAGTCGATGACGGCTCGCGCGGTGCTGGGGCTCACGCCTCCGGGCGCGCGGGTCAGCGGCAGCATCGTCTTCGACGGCGCCGAGGTCACCTCGCTGGGCGCCAAGGAGCTGCGCGCGCTCAGGGCCAGGCGCATCGGCATGATCTTCCAGGACCCGAGGGCGCACATCAATCCGGTGCGCAGCGTGGGCGACTTCCTGACCGAGGCCATGGTGGCCAACCTGGGCCTGCCCGCCCGCGAGGCCGCCGCCAGGGCCGTAAGGCTGCTGGCGGAGGTGGGCATCGGCGACGGGGCGCGGCGGCTGCGGCAGTACCCGCACGAGCTGTCCGGCGGGCTGCTGCAGCGGGTGATGATCGCCTCTGTGCTGGCGCTCGAACCCGACCTGATCCTGGCCGACGAGCCGACGACCGCCCTCGACGTGACCACGCAGTCGGAGGTCATGGCGATCCTCGACGAGCTGCGGCGCGAGCGCGGCATGGCGATGCTGCTGATCACGCACGACCTGGAGCTGGCGGCGGCGACGTGCGACAGGCTCGCGGTGATGTACGCGGGCAGGATCGTCGAGGCGCGGGAGGCGGGCTCGCTCACCGCCGCGCCCCTGCACCCCTACACCAGCGGTCTGCTCCTGTCGCGCCCCCGGCTGGAGGAGACCGTCCACCGCCTGCCGGTCATCCCCGGAAGGCCGGTGGCCGCCTTCGAGGCCGGCCCTGGCTGTGCCTTCGTCCCGCGCTGCGCGCACGCGCTGGCCGCGTGCGGTGAGGCGCGGCCGGTCTTCGACGGCACCGTCGCCTGCACCCGCTCGGCCGAGCTGACCCTCCAGGGGGAGTCATGACCGTCATCCAGGCCGAACGGCTGCGCAAGGTCTACGGCGAGGCCGTGGCGGTGGAGGAGGTGTCGTTCACCGTCGAGGAGGGCGAGTCCCTGGCGATCGTGGGCGAGTCCGGTTCGGGCAAGACCACGGTCGCCAGGATCCTGCTCGGCCTGGAGACCCCCACGAGCGGGACGATCACCGTCTGCGGCCGCCCGCGCGCGGCGGGCAGGGTCTCCTCCAAGGAGCGGCGCAGGCGTGCCAGGGAGATCCAGATCGTCTTCCAGGATCCCTACTCCTCGCTGGACAAGCTGCAGCGGATCGGCGACGTGATCGCCACCAGCCTGTCGCTGCACTTCACCCTCACCCCCGCCGAGCTGCGCAGGCGCACGCTGGAGCTGCTGGAGTCGGTCGGGCTGGCAGAGCGGCACGCCGCCATGCTGCCCAAGCAGCTGTCGGGCGGGCAGCGGCAGCGGGTGGCCATCGCCCGCGCGATCGCCGTCGAGCCGCGCGTGCTGGTGCTCGACGAGGCGGTGGCCGCGCTCGACGTCTCGATCCAGGCGCAGATCCTCAACCTGCTGGCCGACCTGCGCGCGCCGGGCGGCATGAGCTACGTCTTCATCTCGCACGACCTGGCCGTCGTCAACCAGATCAGCGACAGCGCCATCGTCATGCACAGGGGCGCGGTCGTGGAGCGGGGTCCCACCGCGGACCTGCTGCGCGAACCTCAGGAGGACTACACCAAGGCCCTCCTGGCCGCGGTCCCCAGGCCAGGCTGGAAACCATCTCGGAGAGTCACGTGAGCACCACTGTTGTCAGGGCGTCGTACGTCATCGGCTTCGACGGCGCCGACCACGTCGTCCACCGCGACGGCTGCGTCGTCTACGCCGGCGACTCGATCGTCCATGTCGGGTCCTCCTACGACGGGCCCGCCGACGAGGTGATCGACGCGGGCGAGGCGATCGTCGGGCCCGGCTTCATCGACCTCGACGCGCTGTCCGACATCGACCACGCTCTCATCGACACCTGGCACGCCTCCTCCGACGGGCTGACCTGGTCGGCCGAGTACGCCGCCGGGCGCAGGGCCGCCGTCTTCCCGCTGGAGGAGACGCTGTTCATGCGGGAGTACGCGCTCACCCAGCTGATCCGCAACGGCATCACCACCGCGATGCCGATCGCGGCCGAGACACACAGCGCGTGGGCGGAGTCGTACGAGGAGTTCGCCGGCGTCGCCGAGATCGCCGGACGGCTCGGCCTGCGCATGTACCTCGGCCCCAGCTACCGCTCAGGCGTGCCGGTGGTCAGGGACGGCGCTCGCGACGTGCACTGGGAGCCCGAGCTCGGAGAGAAGGGCCTGGCCGAGGCGGTCAGGTTCGTCCGCGACTTCGACGGCGCCTACGACGGCAGGCTGCGCGGCGCGCTGCTGCCGTGCAGGATCGAGACCGTCACCCTCGACCTGATGCGCGCCACCGCGCGCGCCGCCGAGGAGCTCGACTGCCTGGTGCGCCTGCACTGCATGCAGGGGCTGTCCGAGCTGCGGCTGCTGCGGGAGTGGTACGGCAGGCATCCGCTCGACGTGCTGGAGTCGGTGGGACTGCTCGGCCCCAGGCTGCTCATCCCGCACGCCCTCTACCTCGGCGCGCCCGAGACGCCTTTCGAGGGCTCGCCCGACAGGCTCGCCGCGCTGGCCGGCATCGTGCACTGCCCGCTGACCACCGTCAGGTACGGCGACGCGCTCCAGGACTTCGACCGCTACCGGGCGGCGGGGGTGAACGTGGCGCTGGGCACCGACTCCTTCCCGCCCGACATGATCCGCAACATGGACTACGGCAACAACCTGGCCAAGCTCGTCACCGGGCGGCTGGAGGCCGGCTCGGCCGCCGACTACTACCGTGCCGCCACGCTGTCGGGCGCGCGGGCGCTCGGCCGCGACGACCTGGGAAGGCTGGCGCCGGGAGCGAAGGCGGACCTGGTCGTGGTGGACCTGTCGGGCCCGCGCACCGGCCCGGTCGACGACCCGATCAGAACCCTGCTGATGAACTGCTCGGGCGCCGACGTGACGACCGTGGTGATCGACGGCAGGGTCGTGATGCGCGACAGGGTGATCCCCGGCGTGGACGAGAAGGCTTTCATGGGGCGGGCCCAGGCGTACTTCACCGAGATGAAGGCCGCCTACTCGACGCGCGACCACCTGCGCAGGCCGGTGGAGGAGCTGTTCCCTCCGTCATTTCGGTCGGCGTGAGGGTTTCGGTCCGAAACCCGGTGGACCGGTGACCCGTCAGCCTATGATCTTGCCCGTTGTCACGCGGTATGTCATGACATATCGCTACATGAAGGGCACGATGAGTATGCGCCTACGCGCGATCACCCTGTTATTGGTCCTCCTGGGAAGCACCGCCGCGGCGGTCACCCCGGCTGTCGCGGAGGCGGAGAAGACCGTCTCCTTCGCCTCCGCCGAGGACAGCTACGTCAGCCAGGCAGGGCCGGGAAAGACGCACCACACCGTCACCTGGCTGTCGGTCTGCACCACCCCGTGCGACGGCGCCGCCGCCTCCGAGCGCGGCGCCTTCGTCCGCTTCGACGTCAAGGACGTGCCGGCCAACGCCGTCAACGTCACGATGACCCTGGACGTGCAGTCGGTCAGGACCACCGACACCACACTGGAGGTGCGCCCGGTCAAGGGCGAGTGGACCGCCGACTCGCTCACGTTCGACAACCGCCCCGCCCTGGGTGAGGTGATCACCACTCACAAGGGTCTGACAGCGGGCGGCACGGCCAAGCTCGACGTGTCGTCGGCCTTCACCGGAAACGGCGCCTACGACTTCGCCCTCACCTCCCCCTCGGGCGCCCACGGCGTGCTGCACTCCTCGCGCGCCACCTCGGGCCAGGGCCCCAAGCTGACGATCGGCTACGACACCGAGACGGCCACCCCCGCGCCAAGCGGCCCGCTGCCCTTCGCCATACCCTCGACCGCCACTCTGCGGGCCTCCGAGCGCAAGGTCTTCGCGCACTACTTCACGCCGTACCCGATCTCGCTGAACAACAGGACGGGCGCCGACGACTACTACACCAAGCACTACCTGACCCCCACGGGCGAGAGCAACAAGCACCTCGCCTACGGCGGCCTGCTGCGCGACCGGCCGATCCCGCGCGGCGTCCTGTCCGGCGACTGGCAGCTGGCCGACATGAAGCAGGAGATCGAGACCGCCGTCGAGGCAGGACTCGACGGCTTCACCGTGGACGTGCTCTCCCTCACCAGCGCCCACTGGGACAGGCTCAACACCCTGATCAAGGCGGCCGACGCCGTCGACCCCGGCTTCAAGATCGTGCTGATGCCCGACATGACCTCGCTGAAGACCGACGCGGCCACGCTGGCCGCCGCCATGGCCAAGCTCGCCACGGCCAAGTCGGTCTACCGCCTGCCGGACCGGCGCCTGGTGATCTCCCCGTTCAAGGCGGAGGGCCAGTCGGCCGCCTGGTGGACGAACTTCATGAAGATCATGAAGGACACCCACGGCATCACGGTCGCCTTCGTCCCCGTCTTCCTGAACTTCCCCTCCAACGCCGCGGCCTTCGCGCCGATCAGCTACGGCTTCTCCAACTGGGGCAACCGCAGCCCGGCGGGGCAGAGCGGCATCGCCTCGAACATCGCCAAGGCGCACGAGCTGAAGAAGATCTGGATGCAGCCGGTCTCCGTCCAGGACGAGCGTCCCAACCAGGGCATCTACGACGAGGCCAACAACACGGAGAACCTGCGCGTCACCTGGGAGAAGTCGATCTCGGGCGGCGCCGACTGGATCCAGCTGACCACCTGGAACGACTTCTCCGAGGGCACCCAGTTCGCGCCCTCTGTGCACAACGGCGGCGCCTACCTGGACATCTCCTCCTACTACCTGACCTGGTGGAAGACCGGCAAGGCGCCGGCGATCACGCGTGACACGCTCTACCTGACGCACCGCACTCAGTTCGCCGCCGCCAGGCCGACGTCGGGCACGCAGACCAAGTTCATGCTCCCGCGCTCGGGCACCAGCGCCCCGCGCGACACGGTGGAGGTGCTGTCCTTCCTCACCCGTGCCGCCACGGTCAAGGCGAGCATCGGCGGGGTCGAGAAGACCTACGCGGGCCAGGCCGGGCTCCAGGCCAAGACCTTCCCCCTGGCGTACGGGACGAACAAGGCGTCGGTGGGCGCCGTGACGGTCACCTCGCCCTGGCAGGTGAAGAAGGACTTCACCGTGCAGGACCTGCAGTACCACGCGGTGAGCAGCGGCAGGAAGTGACCTGATACGGGCGGGTCCCGGCGGGCCCGCCCGTGTCCGATGGCCACCGCCGGGCAAAAATGAATACGGTTTTCATTCTGTGTTAGGGTGCGGAGCTCGAATCCCCTTGGTGAAAGACCGGCATGCGCTCCCTTCTCGTTCCTCCCGTGATCCTCTCCCTCATCGCCCTGACCGGCTGCTCGGCCATGCCCGGCGCGGCGGACGCCGGAGCCGGCCGCATCGACCTGGTCATGCTCCAGCCGCCCCGCTCCGGCCTGAACCCGCTGAGCGACGACGCGTTCAAGCTGTCGCGCTGGAGCACAGCCGAGACTCTGGTCAACCTCGACGCCGCGGGCGATCCCCAGCCGGCGCTCGCCACCGGCTGGTCCCAGAGTGACCGGCTGACGTGGACATTCACGATCCGAAGGGACGTGAGATTCCATGACGGCACGCCGCTGACCGCCGAGCGCGCGGCGCGTTCCCTGCGTGCCGCCGCCGCTGCCGCGCCCAAGCCCAGAATCCTGGACGGGGTCGAGCTGACGGTGACGGCCAAGGACGACAAGGTGCTCGTGGCCACCGCCACGCCCGACCCGCTGGTGCCGCACCGCCTGTCCAGTCCGCAGCTGGCGATCCTGGCCGAGAAGGCGTACCAGGGACGCACGGTGAACCCCGTCGGCACGGGCACCGGCGCGTTCGTGCTCACCAAGGTGGACGGCACCTCTGGCGCCACTCTCGAGCGCAACGAGCGTTACTGGGGTCCCAAGGCCAAGGCCGCCGGCATCGAGGTGCGGTTCGTGCCGGACGGCACCGCCCGCGCCGCCGCGCTGAGGACCGGCGAGGCCGACATCGTCGAGGCCATCCCGGTCTCGCAGGCCGCGCTGCTGGACTCCCAGACGATCAGCGAGGTGCCGATGCCGCGCACCAACACCCTCTACCTCAACACCGCGAAAGGCGCGTTCAAGGACCCCGGCCTGCGCGCCGCGGCCCGCGCGGCCATCGACAGCAAGGCCCTGGTGACCGGCGTGTACGAGGGCCGGGCCGACGTCGCCGCCGGTCTGCTCGGTCCCGCCCTGCCGTGGAGCGCGCGGCGTCCGGCCCGCCCCGCCACCGTCGAGCCAGGCCCGGCGAACGGAACGAAGATCACTCTGGCGACCTTCACCGACCGGGCCGAGCTGCCCGAGGTGGCCGCGGTCCTGCGCCAGCAACTGGAGCGGGCCGGATTCGAGGTCGAGCTCGTCGTGCGGGAGTACGCGCACATCGAGGCGGACGCCCTTGAGGGCGCTTTCGACGCCTTCATCCTGTCCCGGGCGACCGTACTGGACTCCGGCGACCCGGTCGCGTACATGGTCAGCGACTTCAGCTGCGAGGGGTCCTTCAACATCGCCCAGCTGTGTGACGAACGGGTCGACGCCGCGCTCGAGGAAGCCGCCCGCACTCCGGCGGGAGAGGAACGCCGGCGCGCGATCCTGGCGGCGGAAGCCGCGATCCTGAACACCGGCGCGGCGATCCCGATGCTGCACGAGCGCGTCCTGCAGGGAGACGCGAAGGGCGTCACCGGCTCGGTCAAGGACCCGCGCGAACGCCTCCTGATCACCGCCGACACGCACGCCCGATGAGCCGCCTGGGTGCATCGCTGAGCAGGTCCGTCGCGATCGCGGGCGCGGTCGCCCTGGTGGGCGCGCTGCCGTGGCTGTCGGGCAGGGATCCCGCGCTGTCGTTGCTGCGGGCCCGCTCGGCCGAGCAGGAACCGACCGCCGAGGCGCTCGCGGCGATTCGGGCCGACCTGGGGCTGGACGCGGGGCCGGTCGCGCTGACCTGGCGCTGGCTGTCCGGGTTGCCGCGCGGCGACGCGGGCGTCTCCTGGGTGTCCGGTCGTCCGGTGCTGCCGGGCATCGCGTCCGGACTCGGTGTGTCGCTCACCCTCATGGCGGCGGCCATGGCGGTCGCGGTGGTGGTGGCCGTCGCGCTGTGCGCGCCGACCGCGCTCAGGGCCGCACGCGGTCATGCCCCTGGCGGACACGGCGCCCGCGCGGCGATGCTCGCCGCGATCCCGGAGTTCCTGCTGGCCACCGTGTCCCTGATCGTGGTCGCCGTCTGGCTGGACTGGCTTCCGCCGTACGGCTGGCAGGAACCACGCCACCTGATCCTTCCCGCGATCGCGCTGGGCGTGCCCGCCGGTGGACTCCTCGCTCACCTGGCCGATGACGCGTTGCGGGGCGCGCTACGCGAACGATGGGTACCCACCTGGCGTGCGGCCGGATTCCCCGCGAAGACCGTCGCGCGGGCCGCCGCCCGGCGCGCCATGCCCGCCCTGCTTCCCCAGCTCGGGCTCGTGGTGGTCGGCCTCACAGGGGGAGCCGTCGCGGTGGAGAAGATCTTCGCCATACCCGGTCTCGGCCGCACCGCCCTCGGCGCGGCCGAAGCGCAGGATCTGCCGGTACTGCAGGCGGCGGTGCTGACCCTCGTCCTCCTGGGCTTCGCCGTGGGAGTCGTGGCCGACCTGCTCAGACGTGGCCTGCTCGGCGCCGCGCTCACGGGCGCCGCCTTGGCACCGCCGCCGCCCGACACCTCGGGCCCACGCGGCCGAGCGCTGCCCGCGCTGCTCGCCGTCGTGCTGCTTGCCGTCATCGGCTGGGGACTCCTGCGCGACCCGGCCACGCTCGACACCGCCGCGCGGCTCGCCGCCCCCTCAGGCGACGCGCCGTTGGGCGCCGACGGCCTGGGACGGGACGTGCTGGCCCGCGTGGGCCACGGCGCGCTGGCGACCGTGGGGGTCGCCGTCCTGGTGTGCCTGGCCGCTTACCTCGTCGGCCTGGTCGTCGGGCTCCTGCCCTGGCTCACGGCGGGCGCGGCGGAGATGGTCAACGCCCTGCCACCGGTGCTCACCGGACTGGTGGTGGCCGCGTTGTACGGGCCTGGGGTCCTCGGGGCCTCGTTCGCCGTCGGTCTGGTGGCATGGGCCCCGCTCGCCATGCACACCGCGGCGCTGCTGGAGGAGGCCAGGGCGGCACCACACCTGACGGCCCAGCGCGGGCTGGGCTCCTCGGAGCTGCGGATCTTCTGGCGCCACCTGCTGCCGGCGGTCGCGGGCCCGGTAGCCCGCCACGCGGTGCTCCGGCTGCCCGCGATCGCTCTCGCCGTCGCCTCCCTCGGATTTCTCGGTCTGGGCGCCCAGCCGCCGTCCTCGGAGTGGGGACTGATGCTGGCCGAATCGCTCCCCTACGTGGAACGCGCCCCTTGGGCGGTGCTCGCCCCTGCCGCCGCGCTCGCAGCCCTCGCCGCACTCGCGGTCACTGTCGCCCACCGCTGGCAGGTCGCCGGTGACGACAGGCCACTCCGGCCGGAGCCTCGAAGGTCAACGGGAGCTCCTGGAGGAGAACAGGCGCTGCAGGACGATGAAGACGAACAGCAGCAGACCGATGAAGATCTTGGTCCACCACGAGCTGAGCGTGCCCTCGAAGCTGATGATCGTCTGGATCAGGCCCAGCACCAGCACGCCCAGCACGGTCCCGAGCAGCAGCCCCGACCCGCCGGTCAGCAGGGTGCCGCCGATGACGACGGCGGCGATCGCGTCGAGCTCCATGCCGACGGCGTGCAGACCGTACCCGGAGAGCATGTAGAACGACAGCAGCACCCCGCCCAGCGCCGAGCAGAACCCGCTGATCGTGTAGACGGCGATCTTCGTGCGGCCCACGGGCAGCCCCATGAGCAGCGCCGACTGCTCGCTGCCCCCGGTGGCGTAGACGGCCCTGCCGAGGCGCGTGTAGTGCAGCACGTACGCGGCCACGGCGACCACCACCGCCGCGATGATCACGCTCGGTGAGATCCACATCTCCGCGAACAGGTCGATCCTGGTCTGCGCGAACGCGGTGAAGGTCGCGTCCTCGATCGGGACGGACTCGGTGCCGATCGTGTAGCACAGCCCCCTGGCCAGGAACATGCCCGCCAGCGTCACGATGAACGGCTGGATGTCGAAGACGTGGATGATGTAGCCCATCACCAGCCCGAGGCCCGAGCCGATCAGCAGCACCAGCGGGATCACCACGTAAGGCGGCCAGCCTGGGCCCGACATCAGGGTGGCGGCGATCATCGTGGACAGCGCGACCACCGACCCGACCGACAGGTCGATCCCGCCGGTGAGGATGACGAACGTCATGCCGACCGCGACCACCAGCAGGAAGGCGTTGTCGACGAAGACGTTGAGAATCACCTGGCCGCTGGCGAACCCCTCGTAGCGGATCCCGCCCGCCACGAACATCGCCACGAACAGGCACCCGGTGACCAGCGCGGGCAGGTACCTCTGCCGGGAGGCGAGCGCGCTCATGCCGCCACCTCCTGGGCCCCCGCCGTACGGGCGCGGCGCTTGAAGACCTTCTCGCGGAAGGCCGCGGACTGGAGCAGGCAGACCACCGTCACCACCAGCGCCTTGAACAGCAGCGTGGTCTCCGGCGGCACGCCGATCGAGTAGATCGTCGTGGTGAGCGTCTGGATGATGAGCGCGCCGACCACCGTCCCCGCCAGTGAAAAGCGCCCGCCGGCCAGCGACGTGCCGCCGATCACGACGGCCAGGATGGCGTCCAGCTCGATCCACAGCCCCGCGTTGTTGCCGTCGGCGCTGGAGACGTTCGAGCTGATCATCAGCCCGGCGACGCCCGCGCACAGCGCCGCGAACGCGTAGACCATCACGATGATCCCGCGCGCCCTGATGCCGGCGAGCCTGCTGGCCTCCGCGTTTCCTCCGACCGCCTCGATCAGCATGCCGAGCGCGAGCCTGCGGGTCAGGAACGCCGTGACGGCCAGGACGGCCAGCACCAGCAGGATGCCGAACGGCACCGTCAGCAGGTAGCCGCCCCCGATGAGCTTGAAGGCGGGGTCGTTGACGGTGATGATCTGCCCGTCGGTGATCAGCTGGGCCAGCCCGCGCCCCGCGACCATGAGGATCAGGGTCGCGATGATGGGCTGGATGCCCGCGTTGGCGACCAGGAACCCGTTCCACACGCCCAGCGCGACCGACAGGCCGAGCGCCAGCACGACGGCGGTGAACACACCGGCGTCCTGGCTGAGCTGCAGGCAGGCCAGCGCCCCCGAGATCGCCACCACCGAGCCGACCGACAGGTCGATGCCGCCGGTCGCGATGACCAGCGTCATGCCGAGCGCCACCAGGATCAGCGGCGCGCCGAACCGCAGAATGTCGATCAGGCTCCCGTACAGGTGCCCCTCGCGCACCTGGATCGAGAAGAAGCCCGGCGTGAAGAGCACGTTCACCGCCAGCAGCGCGGCCAGGATCACCAACGGCCAGAGCAGGCGTCGCATCAGGGCCGCCCTCCGCTCGCGATCGTCTCCATGAGCACCTCCATGGTCAGTTCCTCGTCGTTGGGCAGCTGGGCGACGAGCCTGCGGTCGCGCAGCACGCCCACCTTGTGGCTGAGGCGCAACACCTCCTCCAGTTCGGCGGAGATGAACAGCACCGCCATCCCGCCGTCGGACAGCTCCACCACCAGCCGCTGGATCTCGGCCTTGGCCCCGACGTCGATGCCGCGCGTGGGCTCGTCGAGGATGAGCAGTCTGGGCTCGAGGATCAGCCACCTGGCCAGCAGCACCTTCTGCTGGTTGCCGCCGCTGAGGTTGCGCACCAGGTGCTCGGGATGGGGCGGGCTGATCTTCAACGCCTTGATGTACTTCCCGACCAGCGCGTCCTGCTGCTCACGCGGCACCGGCCTGGTCCACCCCCTGGTGGCCTGGAGCGCGAGGATGATGTTCTCCCTGACCGTGAGGTCGGGAACGAGCCCGTCCGCCTTCCTGTCCTCCGAGCAGAAGGCGATCCCGTGGCCCATCGCCGCGCGCGGCGTGCGCAGCGCGGCCGGCGTCCCGCCGACCGCGATCTCTCCCCCGCCCGCGTGGTCGGCCCCGAAGAGCAACCGCGCCACTTCCGTACGGCCCGAGCCGAGCAGCCCCGCGAGTCCGACGACCTCGCCCTCGTGAATGGTGAGCGTGAAAGGCTCGATCGCTCCCGGACGGCCCAGCTCGCGCGCCTCGACCAGCGGCGCGTCGAACCTCTTCGCCTCGCCGTGCAACCGCTCGAGCTCCTTGAGCTCCTGGCCGATCATCTTGCCGACCAGCTCCACCTGGGACAGCTCGCTGACCAGGTACTCACCCACCCGCCTGCCGTTGCGCAGGATCGTCATACGATCCGCGATCTCATAGATCTGATCCAGGAAGTGGGACACGAAGAGGATCGCGATGCCCTCGCCCTTGAGCGTCCGCATCACCTTGAACAGCTGCGCCACCTCACCCGCGTCCAGGCTGGAGGTCGGCTCGTCGAGAATCAGCACCCGCGCCTCGATGTCGACCGCGCGGGCGATGGCGACCATCTGCCGCACGGCCAGGGAGTAGGCCTCCAGCGGCGCCGAGACGTCCAGGTCGAGATCAAGCCTGGCGAGCAGTTCGGCGGCCCTGGCGCGCATCCGCTTCCAGTCGATGCGGCCCCTCTTCCTCGGCTCCCTGCCGATGAAGATGTTCTCGGCCACCGAGAGGTTCGTGCAGAGGTTGACCTCCTGGTAGACCGTGCTGATCCCGGCCCGCTGCGCCTCCAGCGGCCCGGCGAAGGCGACGGGGACGCCGTCGAGGTCGATGGTGCCGGTGTCGACGGGATGGACCCCGGTGAGCACCTTGATCAGGGTGGACTTCCCCGCGCCGTTCTCCCCCATCAGCGCGTGCACCTCGCCGGGCAGCAGCCGGAAGTCGACACCGTCCAGGGCCTTCACCCCGGGGAACTGTTTGCCGATGCCTTTCATGCGCAGGATCGGCTCGGGTACGGCCATCGCGGCGCCCCTCTCCTTGTCAACGGGGCACACCTAACGGCCCGCCCATCCGTCCATCGATCGCCCCATGGGAGCTACTTCCTCTCCGTCAAGCGCCCCAGCCGACCCACCAAACGCTCCCTCGCCCCCGACCCCGAGACCCGATCTCCCAGAGGCACCAGACCCCGCAGCCACCGGACACCGGACCTCCCACAGCCACCGGACCTCCTGCAGACAGGGGACACGGGACACCCGGAACACCGGCCCTCCTGAAGACACCGGATCACGGCTCTCCCGCAGCGACCGGACCCCGGCCCTCCTGGAGACACCGGACCTCCCGTGCACACCGAACCTCCCGTGCACACCGAACCTCCTGGAGACGTCAGCTCTCCCAGACCCCCGCCTCCTCGACACACCAAGCCTCAGAGACTGAGCCACCACGCCACCGAGAACCGAGACACGAGGGTCCGAGCTTCAGCAGCAACTTCAGGGCCCGGGCTCCAGGACCACCCGAGTACCGGGGCAAGCGATTCCTGGGCCCCGGACTCGGGACTTCTGAACTGCTGGCCCCCAGATCTAGGGCCCTGGTCCCCGGACTCCCGGATTCCCGGATTCCCGGACTTCTGGGCTTCTGGACTCCAGAGCCCCGGGCCTCGAAGACCCCGAGACCCTCGACCCGAGATCGAAACCTTCGGGACCCTCCGCCCCGGAAGCCCGGTACACCGGAACCCGCGCCACCCGGATCCGAGCCCAACCCCAGACCCCGGTGACCAGGACCCCAGAGGACCAGGGACCCGGAAGACCAGGGACCCGGAAGACCAGGGACCCGGAAGACCCGGACCGGGAATCGGGAACCCGAGACCCGAGACCGGGGACCGGGGACCGGGGACCGGGGACCCGAGACCGGGGACCAGAGACCGGGGACCAGAGACCGGGGACCAGAGACCGGTAGCCGGGACCGGAACCGGATACCGGCCGGAGGCCGGGATCCTGGAGGCCGGAGGCCGGAATCCTGGAGACACCCAGAGGGTGCTTCACCCGGTCAGTACTTCCGGTTCGGCAGCGCGGTCTTGGCCTGCTCCTGCGTGAACGTCGTCTCCTCCGTCACCACGCGAGCCGGCACCGTCTCACCCTTGACGACCTTCTTAGCCAGGTCCATCAGCTGCGGGCCGAGCAGCGGCGAGCACTCGACGATGTAGTTGATCTTTCCGTCGGCCAGCGCCTGCATGCCGTCCTTCACCGCGTCCACGGTGATGATCTTGATGTCCTTGCCCGGCACCTTGCCCGCGCCCTCGATCGCTTCGATCGCGCCCAGGCCCATGTCGTCGTTGTGCGCGTACAACACGTCGATGTCGGGGTTCGACTTCAGGAAGGCCTCCATGACCTCCTTGCCCTTCGCCCTGGTGAAGTCGCCGGTCTGCGAGGCGATGACCTTGAACTTGGGGTCCGCGCCGATCACCTCGGCGAAACCGGCCTTGCGGTCGTTGGCGGGTGCGGAGCCCGTGGTGCCCTGAAGTTCAACGATATTCACGGGGTCTGTGGAATTGTTGAACGATTCGACGAGCCATTTACCCGCCTTGCGGCCTTCCTCGACGAAGTCCGATCCGAGGAAGGTCTTGTAGAGAGTGGTGTCCTTGGAGTCCACCGCCCTGTCGGTGAGGATCACCGGGATCTTGGCGTCGCGCGCCTCCTTCAGCACGGTGTCCCACCCCGACTCCACCACCGGCGAGAAGGCGATCACGTCCACCTTCTGCTGGATGTAGGAGCGGATGGCCTTGATCTGGTTCTCCTGCTTCTGCTGGGCGTCGGAGAACTTCAGCGTGATGCCGCTCTCCTTCGCCGCCTCCTGGACGGACTTGGTGTTGGCCGTACGCCATCCGCTCTCCGCGCCCACCTGGGAGAAGCCCATGGTGATCGAGCCGTCGTCCGCGCCTGACGCGCCGCCGGAGCCTCCTGAACCGCAGGAGGTGAGCGCGGCCGCCGTGAGCCCCGCGAGCACCAGGGCCGAGATCCTCTTCAACACGTTGGGGGGTGTCCTCTCTGATTGTTAGCGCTAACATTCGCGTGCGCGACGTCGCGCCTCACTCCTGATCCGTTACGACCACCAGGCCGTACCGGTCCTGCCACTTCGTCCGGCCGAGCTACGGCGCCAGGCCGTACCTCGCCCTTGCCACCCGACCGGTTCGCGTCACCGGCCAGGCCGTGCTGCCCCGGTGCCTCCTGACTGGCACGGGCCGCCAATCAGGTCCTGCTGCACCAATCGGCCCGTCTCGGCGCTACCAACCAGGCTGTACCGCACCGGCGTCGCCGCCTCGCCCTGCGCTACCGGCCACGTCCCACTTCGCTGTTGGCACCTGACCGGTCCGTGCCGCCGGCCAGGCCGTACTGCGCTGTTGCCTCCTGACCTGCATGCGCTGCAAGCCAGGCCCTACCGCACCGGCCCGTCTCGCGCTGCCGGCAAGCCGTGCGTGTCACCGTTTTCTGGCCGGCACGCGCTGCCGGTCAGGTCGTAGCCTGTCGTCGCCTCCCGGCCGGGAGCGCGTCCCGGCCGGACCGTCTCCGTCCTCCCGGCAAGCCGGGTACGGCTACCGCCCCGCCGTACTCGCCCTCGCCACGAAGGAGGGCGACACCACGAGCCTTTCGCGCTCACTCGAGCCCCCGATCTGCCGCAGCAGCACCTCGATGCTCTGCCTGCCGACCGCGTCGAAATCCTGTCTGATGGTCGTGAGCGGCGGGGAGAAGAACTCCGACTCGGGGATGTCGTCGAAACCGACGACGCTCACCTGGTCGGGCACCCTCACCCCCCGCTCGGTGAACGCCCGCAGCACGCCCAACGCCATCTGGTCGTTGGCCACGAACACCGCGGTGACGTCCTTCATGTTCGCCAGGCTGCGCCCGGCCTCGTAGCCCGAGCGCGGACTCCAGTCCCCGGCGAGCGGTTCGGGTCCGTCACGACCCGCCGCGGCCAGAGCCGCCCGCCATCCGGCCACCCGTCCCTCGGCCTCGAGCCAGTCGGACGGCCCGCGCACGTGCCAGACCGTCTCGTGCCCGAGCGACAGCAGGTGCTCGGTGGCGAGCCTGCCGCCCTCGACCTGGTCGACGCAGACGACGGGGACTCCGCCTGCGTGTCCGCCCTCGACGGCGACGGTCGGGATGCCGCCCGGCAGGTCGGTCAGCGCCGTGGCGGCCGAGCGCTGGGGCGCGACCACGACGATCCCGTCCACACCCTGGTCGGCGAGGTAGTCGAGGGCATCGAGCACCCCTCTCCTGTCGATCGATTTGAGGCTGACGATGCTGACGAAGTATCCGGCCGATCTGGCGGCCTGCTCGATGCCGTAGACCGTGCTGGCGGGGCCGTACAGGGTGGTGTCGAAGCTGACCACGCCGAGCGTTCTCGAGTGCTTGGTGACCAGCGCGCGGGCGACGAGATTGCGGCGGTAGCCGAGCTTGCCGATGGCCGCGAGCACCCTGGCGCGGGTCTCTCCGCGCACGTTGGGGTGGTCGTTGAGCACCCGTGAGACCGTCTGGTGCGACACGCCCGCCTCCTTGGCCACATCGGCCATGACTGGCGGTCGGCGCGCATCGGTCGCTCCCACGGCTTGCTCCTTTCTTGTCTGGGCAAGACTGTGAGCGCTAACACTAGGGAGCGTCAAGGGTCTGCACGATTACGGTCCGGTCACACGAAACCTGCTGTTAACGCCCCTTGACGGCCGACCCGCCCGCCTCGTTAACTGGTGGCCCGCCCAGGACGGCCCCCGGCGCCGGTGTCAGAGCGTGGAACCACATGGTGGAGGTGACTGCCACGAGGAAGGGAAGACCGCTCAGACGCCATGCGGCCGAGCGCGGAAGCAGCGGAGCCGCGGAACGACGCCGCCCCCGGCCCTCCCCGCGCACACACGCCTCGCGGAACAACGATCGGGAGAACCGGAAGGCGGGAGCTGTCACGACCTGCCCGTGGAGTCGCGGATGACCAGCTCGCACGGCATCCGGTGGACACCGGGCGTGGCCCTGCCGTCGATGGCGGCGAACAGGTGCTGGGCCGCGGTCCTGCCGAGCATCTCGAGGTTCATGTCCACCGTGGTCAGCGCGGGTCGCGTCTCGGTCGACAGCACCTCCCAATTGTCGTAGCCCACCACCGCGAGGTCGTCAGGCACCCGCCGTCCGCGCTCGCGGGCGATCTCCACGAAACCTGCCGCGATCTGGTCGCTCCCGCAGAACACCGCGTCGATCTCGGGCTCGGCCATCAGCAGCATCTCGGCGGCATGCCGCCCCCACCGCTGCGACCATGGCCCGCACAGCGTCTGTCCCGTCTGCGCCACCCCTGCCTCGGCCAGGGCCAGGCGCAGCCCCTCCTCGCGGTCCCTGGAGGCCTTGTAGTGCGCGGGGCCCGTGACGTGCGCGACGCGCCGCCGTCCCATGGCCAGCAGATGACGTACGGCCATGGCCGCCCCGCCCACGTCGTCGGGGACGAAGGAGACGTCGGCGGGATCCTCCGAGGGGCCGTAGGCGTAGACCACCGGCACCGGGACGTCGCTGCTCACCGACGGCCGGGGGTCGGTGCTCTCGCCGACCACGATCAGCCCGTCGATCCTGCGCGAGAGCAACGCCCTCAGATGGTGCTGCTCCCTGATGGCGTCGCCCCTGGCGTCGCAGAGCAGCACCGCCATCTCGCCCGCGCCGAAGGCGTCCTCGGCGCCGAGGAGCACGGGGATGCCGAACCTGCCCGCGCTGTCGGAGGTGAGCAGCCCCACGGTGCGGGTCTGACCGGACAGCAGCCCTCTGGCCAGTTCGTTGGGCTGGAAGGCGAGCTCCCGCGCGGCCTCCAGGACCCTCTGGCGGGTGGAGTCGCGCACGTCCTGCCGTCCGTTGAGCGCCTTGGAGGCCGTCGCGATCGAGACGCCCGCCAGGGCGGCCACATCGGTAATGGTCGCCCGAAATCCTTTTCGCACACCAGAGACAGTACATGCCATTGACACCGCTCGGTGTTTCTCTTACGTTTCCGAAAACCTTTTAGTTCGCTGCGGGGGACGGTTTCAGAGGAGAGACAGCCATGAGACGTGTGGTGACCGGCATCGCGCTCGCTGCATTGTTAACGCTAACAGCATGCGGCGGCGGCGAAACGCCGCAGGAGGGCGCCGTCACGATCACGATGTGGACCAGGGCCGCGACCCAGGCGCAGAGCGAGCGCCTGGTGAAGGCCTACAACGCCGGCCACAAGAACCAGGTGAAGCTGACCGTCATCCCGACCGACAACTACCAGCCACGGATCGCGGCGGCGGCCGGGGCCAAGCAGCTTCCCGACGTCTTCGCCGCAGACGTGATCTTCGTTCCGAACTACACCTCGCAGGGCCTCTTCCTGGACATCACCGACCGGATCAACGCCCTGCCGTACAAGGCGGGTCTGGCGCCGAGCCACATGAAGCTGGGCACCATGGACGGCCGCCAGTACACGCTCCCCCACACCCTCGACCTGTCGGTCTGGTTCTGGAACAAGGACCTGTACGCCAAGGCCGGGCTCGACCCGGAGAAGGGCCCGAAGACGCTGAAGGAGTTCGCCGAGCACGCCACGGCCGTCCAGGACAAGCTCGGCGGGGACGGCAAGGTCCACGGCACCTTCTTCGGCGGCAACTGCGGCGGCTGCTACGTCTTCACCTTCTGGCCCTCGGTCTGGGCGGCCGGAGGGCAGGTCATGAACGCCGAGGGCACCGCCTCCCTCAACGACCAGGCGGCGATGAGCGAGGTCTTCGCCATCTGGCGCGGGCTCTACGACAAGGGCGTGACAGGGCCGACGGCCAAGGAGGAGCAGGGACCGACCTGGACCGGCTACTTCGCCAAGGGCGAGATCGGCGTCATGCCGATGCCCTCGACCACGCTCGGTCTGATGCCCGCCGACCTGAAGATCGGGGTCGCCCCGATCGCGGGCCCCTCAGGGGGCGAGTCGACGTTCGTCGGCGGGGACTCGGTCGGGATCTCCTCCACCACCGAGCACGCCGACGCGGCGTGGGAGTTCCTGTCGTGGACCGTCTCGGACGAGGCACAGGTCGAGGTCATGGCCAAGAACAAGGACGTGCTGGCCAGGACCGACCTGGCCGCCAACGCCCACTCCGCCAAGGACCCCAGGGTGGTTTTGATCAACTCGCTGGTCGCCAAGGGGCAGACGCCGTACGCGCCGCGTTTCGGCCAGACGTTCAACGACCCGCAGGGCCCGTGGCTGCGGCTGGCCCGTGAGGCGATGTTCGGCGACACCACCAAGGTGGCGCGGCTCAACGCCGAGGTCACCGCCTCGTTGCAGCAGTAGGAGAGACCCGTGCGACTGACCGCCGCCCGCTCCAGGCGGGCGATGGGCTGGGTCTACGCCGCGCCCACCGCCCTGATCGTCGGCGTGCTGTTCCTCGCCCCGCTGGTGCTGGTGGTGTGGATGTCACTGCACCGCTGGCCGCTGCTCGGCGGCGCCACGTTCAACGCCCCTGCCAACTACCTCAAGATCGCCGACAATCCGCTCTTCCTCGACGCGGTGCTCTTCACGCTGAAGTACACCGTGATCACCACGGTCCTGCTCTCGCTGGTCGCCCTCGGCCTGGCCCTGCTGGTGCAGGAGCGCAGGCCGGGGATCACCTTCTTCAGGACCGCGTTCTTCCTGCCGGGCGCGGTGGGCTTCGCGGCCGCCGCGCTGCTGTTCTACGGCCTGCTGAACAACGACTTCGGACCCATCGACCCTACCCTGCGGGCCGTCGGCCTCATCGACGAGCCGGTCAAGTGGATCGGCACCCCCGACATGGCGCTGTTCTCGACGATCGCGCTCGTGGTGTGGCGGTTCGCGGGGTTCAACATGCTCATCCTGCTGACGGGGCTCCAGGCGATCCCCGTCGAGGTCTACGAGGCGGCCAGGAGCGACGGCGCAGGGCGCTGGCAGATCTTCACCAGGATCACCCTGCCGCTGCTGCGCCCGACGCTGGCGTTGATGCTGATCCTCAGCGTCACGGGCTCGCTGCTGGCCTTCGACCAGTTCTTCGTCTTCACCAACGGCGGCCCCGACAACAGCACCGTCTCGATGGTCATGGTCATCTACCGCGAGGCGTTCTTCCGCTTCGACCTCGGCGGCGCGGCGGCGCTGTCGGTGGTGCTGCTGGTGGCGCTGGTCGGCCTGAACGCGCTGATGATGCGGAGACTGCGATGAGGAGAGAACCCGACGCGGCGAGCGGAGCGGTCCCCGAGGGACGAGCGGCCCGCGCAGAGAGTGAGGAGAGGTGAACGACCGATGACGCGGCGTTACACCACCCTGTCGGCCCTGGCCGTGCTGTTCCTCTTCCCGCTGGTGTGGAGCGGCTGGGCCTCCTTCGAAGACCCGTCGAACTACCTGGAGATGGCCCGTTTCGGCGAGGGCGTCGGCACCTACGCCACCAACAGCGTGCTGGTCTCGGCCATGACGGTGGCGGGCACGCTCGTCGTCGCGGCTCTCGGCGGCTACGCCTTCGCCCGGTTCGACTTCCCGGGCAAGAACCTGCTGTTCCTGGCCACGCTGGCGATCCTCATGGTTCCCTACGCCACCATCCTCATCCCGCTGTACGTCCTGCTCGGCTACCTCGGCCTGCAGAACTCCCTGGTCGGGCTCTCGCTGGTGTTCGTGATGTTCCAGCTGCCCTTCGCCCTGTTCATGATGCGCAACGCCTTCGAGGCGGTGCCGCGTGAGCTGGAGGAGGCGGCGATGGTCGACGGCTGCGGCACCTTCCTGGCCTTCCTGCGCGTCCTGCTGCCCGCCGTACGGCCGGCGCTGGTCACGGTCGGCCTGTTCGCCTTCCTCGCCTCGTGGAACGACTTCTTCGCGCCGCTCATCCTGCTCAACGACGGCGCGTCCTTCACCCTGCCGGTCGCCGTGGTCAGCATGACGCAGCAGACCTTCGGCGCCATCGACTACGGCGTGTTGCAGGCGGGCGTCATGGTCATGGCGCTGCCCTGCCTGATCCTCTTCGTCCTCCTCCAGCGCCACTACGTGCGCGGATTCATGTCAGGAGCTCTGCGTGGCTAACCCCGTCCTGCCCTCCTCCGGCGCGCTGTCTCCCCTCGGGCTCGACGCGGTCAGGCTCGCGCCCGGTTTCTGGGGCGACCGCGTGGCGCTGAACAGAGAGGTCACGATCGCGCACGCCCATGAGTGGATGGAGCGCGAAGGCTGGATCGGCAACTTCCGCGGCGAGCTGCCCAGGCGCGGCAGGGAGTTCAGCGACTCGGAGATCTACAAGCTGCTCGAGGCGATGGCCTGGGCCGATCATCCGGATTTCGCCGAGCTCGCGCTCACCGTGGTCAAGGCGCAGGAGGGCGACGGCTACCTCAACACCAGGTGGAGCGGCAGCCGCTACACCGACTTCGAGTGGGGCCACGAGCTCTACTGCTACGGCCACCTGATCCAGGCGGGGGTGGCCAGGCTGCGCACGCACGGCCAGGACGCCTTCACCGAGGCCGTGCGCAAGGCCGCCGACCACGTGTGCCGCCGCTTCATGGACGGCACGGAGACCTGCGGGCACCCCGAGCTGGAGATGGCCATGGTCGAGCTCTACCGGGCGACCGGGGTCGAGCGCTACCTGGAGCTGGCCCGCCGCCTGCTGGAGCGGCGCGGGCTGCCCGCGCTCGGCCCGATCCACCTGGGCGCCGCCTACTTCCAGGACGACCTCCCCGTACGGCAGGCGACGACGCTGCGCGGGCATGCCGTACGGGCGCTCTACCTGGCCTGCGGCGCGGTCGACGTCGCGGTGGAGACCGGCGACGACCAGCTGCTGGAGGCGGTGCGGTCGCAGTGGGAGCGGGCGGTGGCGCGCCGTACCCATCTGACGGGCGGGATGGGCTCGCGCCACGCGGACGAGGGGTTCGGCGAGGACTTCGAGCTGCCGCCCGACCGCGCCTACGCCGAGACCTGCGCGGGGATCGCCTCGATCATGCTGTCGCACCGGCTGCTGCTGGCCACGGGCGAGGTGGTCTACGCCGACCTGGCCGAGCGGACCCTGTTCAACGTCCTGGCGACGGGGGTGGCGCTGGACGGGCGGTCGTTCTTCTACTCCAACCCGCTGCAGGTGCGGGTGCCTGCCGAGCCGTCCGACGGGATCAATCTGGGGCACAGCGGCGGGCTGCGCTCGCCGTGGTTCGCGGTGTCGTGCTGCCCGAGCAACATCGCCCGCACCTTCGCCTCTCTGGGCTCCTACCTCGCCGCCGCCGACCCTTCAGGGCTGCGGATCCACCACCACACTCCTGCGGTGATCGAGGGCGCGGGCATGCGCGTGGCGGTCGAGACCGGCTACCCCTGGTCCGGCGGGGTGGCGGTGCGGATGCTGGCCGACGGGCGCGGGCGGCTCTCCCTGCGGGTGCCGGCGTGGGCGGAGGGGGCGACCGTCGGGTACGGCCCCGCTCAGGCAGCCGACCTCGCGCGGAGGGAGGCGCCCTTCCCTGCAGGCGCCCGCGACGAGGCGGCCGCGCGGACGCGGATCGTCAGGGACGCGGCGCCGGGATACGCGGCCGTCGAGGGCGAGTGGCGGGCAGGCGACGTCGTCACGCTCGACCTGCCGATGGCCCCCCGGTGGACCTTCCCCGACCGCAGGGTGGACGCGCTGCGCGGCACCGCCGCCGTGGAGCGGGGCCCGCTGGTCTACTGCGCCGAGTCCGTCGCCGACGAGCCGCCGCTGGCCGGCCTCTCGGCCCGCCTCACTCCCCCGGTCGAGCACGCCGGTCCTTCGGGCGTGGTCGAGCTGGAGGTCGAGGCCCTGCTCGGGGAGGAGGAGAGCGCGGGCTGGCCCTACAGCTCGCTACCTGCGCGGCCCGCGACCACCGGTACGAGCCTGCGGCTGGTGCCGTACCACCGGTGGGGCAACGCGGGCCCCGCCACCATGCGCGTCTGGCTGCCCACGGCCGGTTAGGGGGCCAGGGCCCTGCCGGTCGCGGATGGTTCTACGCTGGACGCCGTGAGCGTGCTGATCGATCCGCCCAACTGGCCTGGGCCCAGGGGCCTGCTGTGGTCCCATCTGGTCAGCGACACCTCCCTCGAGGAGCTGCACGCGTTCGCGGCCCTGCTCGGGGTGCCGGAGAGGGCCTTCGACAGGGACCACTACGACGTGCCCGAGACCGTCCACCAGCGCGCCGTCGCCCTGGGCGCCGAGCCGGTCAGCTCGCGCGAGCTGCTGTCGCGCCTGATCGCGGCCGGTCTGCGCCGCCGCAGGCGTCGCGAACCCGCCTCTGACTGACCCCGCGCCTCCGAGGAGGCGCGGGGTCACGGGTCGTGCGGCCGTCACCTCAGCCTGGCGGTCGGGGCTGGTGGCGGCTGAGGAAGGTGTCCACTCCGTCGGCGATGAGGCGGTCGGTGAGATCCTGGCCAAGGGTCGCGCCGATGGAGCTCACGATCAGATGGGGGTAGACGGTCAGGCCGAAGAACTGGATGACGGCGACCTCCATGTCGGCGATGGCCAGCTGGCCGCGCGCGCACAGGTCGCCGAAGACCTCGCCGAGGGCGGCGGCGGACCGGCCCGGCCCGCGCTGCTGGTAGGACTGGCCGAGCTCGGGGAAGCGGCGCAGTTCGCTCGTGACGAGGTTGCGCAGCGCCAGCCTCGAGGGATCGGTGGCCGCCTCCACCATGGCGCGCGCGGTGCGCGTGAGGGCCTCGCGCGCGTCCCCGGTGTCGACGAGATGGGCGCGGACCTCGGCCAGTGTCGCGTGCGCCTCGTCCATGGCCTGCCCGATGACCTCCGTGAACAGCTCTTCCTTGCTGCGGAAATGGTTGTAGACGGTCACCTTGGACACGCCCGCCGCGGCGGCGATCACGTCCATGTTGGTGTCGAACCCGTCACGGACGAACATGTCGCGGGCGGCGGCCACGATGGCCTGCCTGTTGCGTTCGGCGCGCTTGCCCGACGGGGCGGGCGATCTGCTGGTGTCTCTGGCCACGGCCGCCATCCTACCCAGAACTTAACTATTGAGTACAGGGCAACTGTCCTGTACCGTACAGTTAAGTTCGTTGGAGCTGGCAACGCCTTGACCGGAGGACCCGATGATCTCCCCCTCGACCGTCACCACCCCTGGACGGCATCTGCGAGTGCCCGGAGCCCGCCTGCACTACGAGGTGCGCGGCCATGGCCCCCTCGTGGCGCTCGTCGGCGCGCCGATGGACGCCACGTCCTTCGCGCCGTTGGCCGAGCTGCTCGCCACCGACCACACCGTGCTCACCACTGATCCTCGCGGCATCAACCGCAGCCCGCTCGACGACCCGAGCCAGGACTCCACGCCGGAGCTGCGTGCCGACGACCTGTCCCGCCTGCTGGCCCACCTGGACGCCGGTCCTGCCGTCGTCTTCGGTTCCAGCGGGGGCGCCGTCACCGCGCTGGCGCTCGCCCAGAGCCGTCCTGACCAGGTCCGCACCGTCATCGCCCACGAGCCGCCGGTGGTCGAGCTGCTCGACGACCGCGACCTGATCCACGCCCAGACCGACGACGTCATCGCCACCTATCTGTCCGGTGACGTCGTCGGGGCCTGGACGAAGTTCATGGCCCATGCCGACATCGACCTGCCCGAGGGCGCGATCGAGCACATGTTCGGCGGGGAGCGCGACCCGCAGCAGGTCGCGGACGAGCGTCGCTGGTTCGCGCACGAGCTGCGCGCGACCACCCACTGGCGGCCCGACCTGGACGCCCTCCGCGCGACCACGACCCGCATCGTGGTCGGCATCGGGGAGGACTCGGCCGGGCAGGAGTGCGACCGCACCTCCAGGGCGCTGGCCTCGGCGCTCGGCATCGAGCCCGTGATGTTCCCCGGCGACCACACCGGCTTCGCGGACGGCCCCGAGCCCTTCCTCCCCCCGCTGCGCGCGCTCCTGCGCACGAGCTGAACGGCGACCGGCCGCCGTCAAGACCACCGGCGCGCCGTCGCCCTGGGCGCCGAGCCGGTCACCTCACGTGAGCCGCTGTTCCGCCTGATCGCGCCCGGTCCGGGCCGCCGCGGGCGACGTGAAGCCACCCCCGACCGCTCCCACGCCATCGAGGAGGCGCAGTTCGGCGCTCACGTTGGCCCTGGCGCGCGCCTCCCACAGGTCGTGGGCCCGGGCGGTCCGATAGAGGCGGGGCGCGCCGAGCAGGCGTCGCAGCACCTGGGCCCTGCCCGCCCTGAAGAGCTCGTCGGGAACGTGGCGGTACTCCTCGCGCACCGCCCGCGCGTAGGCGTCGTAGTGCTCCCCCGCCAGCACCGCCAGGTCGGCGTCGCACAGGACGGCCCCGTTGGCGTCGCCCGCCCCCGCGGGGTCGTAGCCGGGGTCGTGGGTGGCGGTGAGGCGCACGAGCCTGGCCACCTCGGCGACCCTGCCCTCCGCCACCCCGCACCTCGGCAGCAGGGCCTGGGCGAGCTGGGCGCTGCGCTCCTCGTCCCATGCGGGCCTGCCGTCGTAGATCGCGTCGTGGAACCAGGCGGCCAGCCGTACGGCGTCGGCGTCGTCGGCGACCGGCGACAGCGGCTCGATCGCGGCCAGGACGGCCCACAGGTGGTCAAGGGTGTGGTAGCGGCGGTGCGGTTCGGACCAGCGGGCGACCAGCTCGGCGCCCACGGCCGTCGCCGCCCTCGACCGCCCGGCCAGCGCCGTCCATCCTTCGAGGAGAGTCTCCACCCCCTGGAGCCTACTGACCGCGCCTCGCCACAGGGAAAGGGGCGAAGGGGTCAGCGCACGCCGCGCGGGCGGTACTGGATGCTGATCCTGGGCCCCACCGGCTTGGCCGTCTTGGGGATGGCGTGCTCCCACGTGCGCTGGCAGCTGCCGCCCATCACGATGAGGTCGCCGTGGCCGAGGTCGTGGCGCACCGTCGCGCCACCGCCCCCGCGAGGGCGCAGGAGCAGCGCGCGGGGCGCGCCGACCGAGACGATGGCGACCATCGTGTCCTCGGTGCTGCCGCGCCCGATCGTGTCGCCGTGCCAGGCGACGCTGTCGCGCCCGTCGCGGTAGAAGCACAACCCCGCCGTGGCGAACGGCTCGCCGAGCTCGGCGCCGTAGTGCGCGTCGAGCGCCGCCCGCGCCTCCTCCAGCACCGGATCGGGCAGCGCCTGCCCCTCCTCGTAGAAGGCGAGCAGCCTCGGCACGTCGACGACCTTGTCGTACATGTGCCGCCGCTCGGCCCGCCACCGCACGCCGGTGACGAGCCGTTCGAGCAGGGCGTCGGCCCCGCCGATCCAGCCCGGCAGGACATCGATCCAGGCGCCGCGGCCGAGCTGGACGCGCTTGACCGTGAGGGGCCCCGGCCCCTCCTCGGCGCCCAGGTCGAGCAGTGAACCCTGGAACAGCATGCGTCCAGGATAAATGAACTAATGTTCGATTGTCACATAGATCTTGCGCAGCTTCTCGTGCACCACCCACGTGCCCTGCCAGCCGTCCGGCAGCACCACGGTCGATCCGGGGCCCAGCTCGGTCACCTGCCCGTCCGCGGTGGTGAGGGTGGCGCTGCCGCTCAGGATCTGGCAGATCTCGTGGAATCCGTCGCGCACGGCGGTGAAGGTGCCGGGTTCGCACTCCCACACGCCCGTCTCCGCGCCGCCCGCGCGCCACAGTTCGAGCGTCGACTCGCGCTGCCCCGTGAGGCTGGTGGGCTTGGCCACGGCGGGCGGCATCGCCACGGTGTAGGCGTCGTCCAGGTACGTCATCAGCGACCCGCGATCAGGTTGGCCAGCCGGGCGTAGCCCGAGGTGGAGGTTCCTCTGTCGTTCTCCCGCCGGTCGGCGGCCCTGAACAGGGTGTAGATGAGCTGTACTCCCGCGTAGCGCAGCGGCTCGGGCTCCCACTGCCGCACCTGACGGCCCACCCACGGCAGCCCCGTGAGCTCGGTGTCGCGCCGCAGCACCAGGTCGCGCAGCGTGCGCCCGGCCAGGTTGGTGGTGGTCACGCCGCTGCCGACGTAGCCGCCGGCCCAGCCGAGCCCTGTGGAGTGGTCCAGGTGGACCGTGGAGCACCAGTCGCGCGGCACGCCGAGCACGCCGCACCAGGAGTGCTGGATGCGCGCGTCGGCCGCGGCGGGGAAGAGCTTGACCAGCATCCGCCACAGCGACTCGACGGTCCACTTCTGCGTGGCGCCGCGGTCGTCGGTGCGCGAGCCGTAGCGGTACGGCACGCCGCGCCCGCCGATGGCGATGCGGTCGTCGGAGGTGCGCTGGGCGTAGATGTAGGCGTGCGCCTCGTCGCCGAGCAGCTCGCGCCCCTCCCAGCCCAGGTGCTTCCACACGTCGGCGGGCAGCGGCTCGGTGACGATCATCGAGCTGTTCATCGGCAGCCACTGGCGGCGCTGTCCCTCGATGCCCGCGGTGAAGCCCTCGGTGGCCCTGATGATGTACTCGGCCCTGACCACACCTCTGTCGGTGATCGCCTCGCGTGGCTTGATCTGGGTGACGGTGGTGCCCTCGAAGATGTCGACGCCGAGCCCGGCGACGACGCCTGCCAGCCCGACGGCCAGCTTGGCCGGCTGGATCCTGGCGCAGTGGGGGCTGTAGGTGGCGTCGAGCGCTCCCGCGACGCGCAGCCGCTCCTCGCGCTCGTCGCGTTCGAGCAGGCGCAGGTCCTGCTCGCCGTAGCCCCACGCGCGCAGCTCGTCGAGCTCCTCGTGCAGGCGGCGGCGCTGGGCCGGGTTGGTGGCGGTGTGGATGAGACCGCCCTTGTGGATGTCGGCGTCGATGCCCTCGGCGTCGGCGACGCGGATGACCTCGTCGACGGAGGCGAACATCGCGTGCTGCAGGTCGATCATCGACTGGCGGCCGCGCGCCTTGGCGTGCCGTTCGCGTGAGCCGGCGAACTCGGCCGACAGCCAGCCGCCGTTGCGCCCTGAGGCGCCGAACCCGGCGAACTCCTTCTCCAGGATGGCGATCCGCAGGTCGGGCTGCGCCTTCTTGAGGTAGTAGGCGGTCCAGAGGCCGGTGTAGCCGCCGCCGACGATCGCCACGTCGTAGTCGCGCGAGCCGGGCAGCGCCGCCCTGCGCTCGGGGATGCCGATCTGGCGGTACCAGAAGGAGACTCCTCCGTTGGCGAAGTCCTTGGTGAGGTTCACGTGAGCACAGCCTCCGCGTCGCTTTCGTCGGGTAGGAGGACGGAGTCGGCGACGCGCCAGGTCAGCGTCACCTCGTCGCCCACGCGAGCCTCGCTCAGGCCGCCGGCCTGCTCGCGGGCCAGGGCGGGCGAGCCGTCCGGCAGTTTCAGCTCCAGCTTGCGGCTGGAGCCCAGGTAGATCTCGCCGGTGACCGTGGCGGGCAGGGCGTTCCAGCCGGACTCGGCCTCGTGACCCTGCTTGCGCACGGCCAGCCGCTCGGGCCGCACGACGAGCGCGCCGTCCCTGCCCTCGATCGAGCCTGGCACCCGCAGCAGCCGGGCGCAGGCGCCGAGGCCCTGGCCGTCGACGGTGCCGCGCAGGACGGTCGACTCGCCGAGGAACTTGGCCACGAACAGCGTCCTGGGCCGCTCGTAGAGCTCGGCGGCGGGGCCGACCTGCTCGATGCGGCCCTTGTTGAACACCGCGATCCTGTCGGAGAGCACCAGCGCCTCGTCCTGGTCGTGGGTGACGTAGACGAAGGTGGTGCCGAGCTCGGCGTGGATGCGCTTGATCTCCAGCTGGAGCCAGTCGCGCAGCTTCTTGTCCAGGGCGCCGAGCGGCTCGTCCATCAGCAGGACGCGCGGGTTGTAGACGATCGCGCGGGCGACCGCGACGCGCTGCTGCTGGCCTCCTGACAGCTCGCGCGGGTAGCGGTGACCGAAGTCGCCGAGGTGGACGGTCTCCATCGCCGCCGCCACCAGCTCGGCGCGCCTGGCCTTCGGCACCTTGCGCTGCTTGAGCGGGTAGGCGATGTTCTCGGCGACCGTCATGTGCGGGAACAGGGCGTAGTGCTGGAAGACCATGCCCATGTCGCGCTTGTGCGGAGGGGTGGCGCCGATGGAGGCGCCGTCGACGGTCAGCTCGCCGCTGGTCTGCCTGACGAACCCGGCGATGATGTTGAGCGTCGTGGTCTTGCCCGAGCCGCTCGGCCCGAGCAGGGTCATGAACTCGCCGGGCTCGATCGCCAGCGACACGTCGTCGACGGCGACGAAGTCGGCGTAGGTCTTGGTGAGGCCGGTGAGCTGGATGCTACTTGGCACGGGTCCTCCTGGCGACGAAGAAGGTGGCGACCAGGACGAGCGTCGTGGTGAGCACGATGATCATCGTGGCCGCTGCGGCGATGGTGGGATCGGTCTCGCGGGTGACGCTGGCGTACATCTTCACCGGCAGCGTCTGGAGGTAGGGGCTCTGGATGAACAGCGAGACGACCACCTCGTCGAAGCTGGTCACGAAGGCGAACAGGGCGCCCGAGGCGACGCCGGGGGCCACCAGTGGCAGCGTCACGCTGCGGAAGGCGGTCCACCTGCTCGCCCCGAGGCTGGCCGCGGCGTCCTCGAGCCGCCTGTCGAAGCCGCGCAGCGACGCCGTGACCGGGATGATCACGAAAGGCAGGGCGAGCACGGTGTGCGCCATCACGAACCCGGCCAGCGTGCCGACGAGCTGGAGCTTGAGGAAGACCGCGTAGGTGCCGATGGCGAGCACGACACCCGGCACGATCATCGGCGCCAGCATGGAGCCCTGGGCCAGCGCCAGGCCCCTGATCTTCGCCCTGGTCAGGCCGAGCGCCGCGGCCGTCCCGAGGACGGTGGCCACGACCGTGACCAGCAGCGCCACCTGCACCGAGGTGCCGAGCGCCGACATCCAGGCGGGGTCGCCGAAGAAGTTGGCGTACCACCGGGTGGAGTAGCCGTCGGGAGGGAACTTCAGCGACGGCTTGTCGGTGAAGCTCAGCGGCACCACGATCAGCGCCGGTGCGACCAGCCACACGCCGATCAGGGTGCAGAAGGCCCAGAGCAGGCCGCGGGCCCTCATCCGGTCACCTTCCTTCCCGTACGGCGCAGCGTCACGGCCAGCAACGCGATCATGGCGAGTGTCAGGCCCAGCAGGACCACGCCCATCGCCCCTCCCCTGCCCCACTTGAGCAGGCCGTTCACCTGCGTGAAGATCTGCTGGGAGATCAGCGCGTCGGTCGGCGAGCCCAGCAGCGCGGGGGTGACGTAGAAGCCGAGCGCGCTGATGAACACCGTCAGGCAGCCCGCGGAGACGCCTGGCAACGACTGCGGCACGTACACCTGCAGGAACGCCTTGACCGGGTGCGCGCCCAGGCTGGTCGCGGCCGGCAGCAGCCGCCTGTCGATGCCGCTCATCACCGCGTACAGCGGCAGCACCATGAACGGCATCAGCAGTTGCACCATGCCGATGACCACGCCGGTCTGGGTGCGGATGAGGCTGAAGGGCCCCATCCCGATCGCGCCCAGCGCCTTGTTGATCACGCCGGTGTCCTGGAGCAGGATCACCCAGGCGAAGGTGCGCACCATGAGGCTGGTCCAGAACGGCACCAGCACCAGCAGGGTGAGGACCGCCCTGGCCCTGGGCCCCGCGATGGTCATCGCGTAGGCGTAGGGGTAGGACAGCGCCAGCGCGACCAGCGTCACCCAGAAGGCGGTGCTGAACGTGCGGCCGAGCACCTGCATGTTGGCCTGTTCGCCGAAGAACCAGGCGAAGTTGCCCAGCCCTGGCTCCGGGTCGGTGAACGCGCTGACCAGCATGGACAGCAGGGGGTAGAGGAAGAAGACGCCGAGCGCGATCAGCGCGGGCAGGATCAGGAGCGCGGGCCCCGCCGTTCTCTCTTTCACGGCGTGCTCAGCCTCCGAGCCAGGCGGACCACTTCTCGATCATCTCCGGCTGGTTCTCCGCCCACCACTTGTCGTCCACCGTGAGCCGCTTGTCGGCGACCTCCGGGCGGGTGGTCAGGAAGGAGGTGCCGAGCTCGTCGAGCTTGGGCTTGGCGTCGGTGTTGATGGGCGAGTAGGAGGTCAGCTCGGTGAGCTTGGCCTGCTGCTGGGCGCCCAGGTAGTAGTTGATCATCGCCATGGCGGCCTTGGGGTTCTTGGCGTTCTTCGGCACGGCCAGCGAGTCCATGATGGGCATCCACTGGTTCCACTGGACGTCGAACGTGCCGCCGTTCTTGATACCGGCGTAGGCGCGGCCGCTCCACATCATGACCATGTCCACCTCGCCGGACTCCAGCAGCTGCTGGGACTCGGCGCCGGTCTTCCAGAAGACCAGGTCGGCGCGGACGGTGTCGAGCTTCTTGGTCGCCCTGGGGACGTCGAGCGGGTAGAGCTTGTCGGGGGCGACACCGTCGGCGACCAGCGCGGCCTCGAACGGGCCTGGCGCCGAGTCACCGGGGTTGCCGGGGATGGCGCGCTTGCCGGGGAACTTGGCGGTGTCGAAGAAGTCGGCCCAGCCCTGCGGCGGGTTGGCGCCGAACTTGTTCTTGTTGTAGGCGAGGACCATGCCGTACTGCATCGCGGGGACGCTGCACTCGGTGGCCAGGCCTTCGGGGACCTTCGACTTGTCGATGATCTTGTAGTCGAGCGGCTGGAGGAGCTTGCCGCACTGCGCCGCGGCCCAGATGGAGTCGGTGTCCACGACGTCCCACGTGACGTTGGCGGAGTCGACCTGGGCCTTGACCTTCGCGTAGTCGGTGGGGCCGTCCTGCAGCACCTGGGCGCCCGACTCCTTGGCGAAGGGATCGATCGCCGCGTCCTGCTGGCCCTTCTGGTAGACGCCTCCGTAGGAGACGAAGGTCAGGTTGACGCCCTTCAGTGCGTCCTTCTTCACGACTCCCGACTTGGCGGGGCCGGAGCCGAGGTCGATGTCCGCGGGCGCCGCGGCGCCACCGCCGCAGGCCGCGGCGAGCAGCAGGGAGGCGGAGGCTGCGGCCGTACCGGCCAGTCGCTTGGTTTTGTTGAGCATGTCTGCCCCCTCTGTAATGGAGAAACGGGGTGTCAGTCAGGGGTTGGCGGGCTGATGATCCAGAGGACCTCCGCGTCGTCGACTCCGTCGTTGACGACGCGGTGCGGGATGGAGGTGCGGTACTCGACGCTGTCGCCGGGCTCCAGCCGGCGCGGGATCGCCTCGCCGAGGTGGACGGTGACCGTGCCGCGCAGCACGAGCAGGATCTCCTGGGAGTCTCCGTGGGTGTACTGGTCGTCCCCTGTGGAGGCGCCGGGCTCGAACTCGCCGCTGTACACCTCCAGGTTCTGGAGCGGCCGTTGCGAGATCAGGTACTTGCGTGAGCCGCGCCCCGCGTGCAGTTCGGGGCGCTCCGCCCTGCGAACCAGGCGGTGTCCTGTCGCCTGCTCCTCGTTGAACAGGTCGGCGACCGTGATGCCGAGCGCCACGGCGATCCGCCGCAGCATGCCGACACTCGCGCTGGTCTGCCCGCGCTCCAGCTGGCTGATGAAGCTGGCGCTCGCCTGTGCATGCGCAGCCAGACCCCTGACGGTCATCTGGCGCATGGTCCTGTAGGCACGGATCCGATCGCCCAAGGGCTCAGATGCCATCGAACGTCTCGATTCTCTGCACTGAACAATTTGTTAAGTAGCAATGAAGGGACCGTACAAACGCATCAACCGCCCCGACAAGGGGGCGGTTGATTACGAATCGGTCAAATGTGATGACGATCACGTCGGAGAACGTATCAGGAGACCCGCTCGTAGCAGTGCATCCCCCATTTCGGGGCGCAGGTCGTCGAGGTGGGACAGCTCCAGCGCCAGCGCCTCCGTGCCAGGCAGCACCTGCGCCAGGTACCTGAACTCCTTCAGGCGGTTCCATGCGGCCCTCTCCCTTGGTCCCGTCGCTGCCGCTTGAAGGCCGGCCGCCTTCTACAGCCGCCGACCGAGGGCGAAGAGGAGGGTCATTCGGCATCCGGGTCTGCCGAGTCCCCCGTCTGTGCGATCTGCAGTGGTGCAGCGGGCCCGCCGGCGATCTCGCGCCCTTGACTCAGGGTGTAGTCAAGCTGCCTGGCCAGGAGTGGGAGGGTCGCCGGAGGGAGATACGCGTCAGCGCCGGCATCGAGCAGTCGCCGGACCGGGCCGTGGTACCGAACTCCGAGTTCGGGGTCCTCGATTTCGGTGACGACGACGCGAGCCTTCGGGAACATCGATCGGAGCGCTCCGATCAGTTGCGGGCTGCCCGCAGGCACCAGCAGCACATCGGCCGTCGCTGGAGCCGCATGCATGTCGAGCACCACGTAGTCCGCCCCGAGCTGGGTGGAAAGCGCAACCCGGGCCTTCTTCGACAATGCCATCGCGGTGACCACGACTGTCACGCTCTCGTAGTCCGTCGGTGCTTGATCGCCGGCCCCATCCGGGGCGTCGCGTTCGACGATGGCGCCTTGGACCACGTCGACGGTGCTGGAGATCGTCGCGATCGACGCGCCGTCACGCGTGACGACCACGTTCTCACCAGGCCCGAGGGCGTCGATGAGCGCCACGACGTCTTCGGGAAGGCGGGTCACGTCGATTCGCTGCGTGGAGCGTCGGGCGCGTTTGCGGATCACCATGCCTCGGACACGCTCACGGCTGCGAGGACAGCCTGCGTCCCGCGCAGCCCTGGCCACCTGCCGAAAGGCCCGTCCACGGTGACATCGTTGCCTGCTCCGAAGGCGCCGCCCAACCAGATGATCACGTGAGTCCCTTCCGATGCTGTGATCTTGTTGGATGCGACGACACCATCATTGGTTCGAGGCGGCGTCCGAGTTTCCTCATCGACCATGCCTGCGCCCATCCACGGCGGGACGCAGAGGGGACCCGGCTCGGTCGTCCCTGACCGTCAAGGTGCTGCGGGATCCGTGTCGATCTTCGGAGGGCGGCGGTGGCCGTCGAGCTCCGGCGCACGTCGATCGTCGGCCCGCGGTCCTCAGGCGTCTCCGGCCTGTGGGCGCGAAGCGTCCTGGCCGTAGGCTCGCAGGAATGCCGCCACCGCCGCCTCCGCCAGCCGGTCGAGCTCGGCATCGGTGTAGGAGGCGCTCCCGCCGCAGAACATGACCCTGTTCACCGGGATCCACAGCAGCAGGCCCATGAGGTGGTCGGCGGCCAGCCGGGGGTCGTCCAGACGCAGCAGACCGCGCTCCTCCAGGCGCCCGAAGCAGCCCGTCAGCGTCTCCAGTACCCGCTCGAAGCCCTGCTCGTACCAGGTGCAGCCCAGATCAGGGAAGCGGTCGGCCTCGGCGATGATCAGCCGTCGCAGGCGCAGGACCTCGGGCCGCATGAGCGAGCCGAGGAACGCGCGGGCCAGCTCGCCCAGGGCCTTGCGGGGATCGTCGCTGTCGTCGAGCGCCGCGGTGATCACCCGGGTGAGGCCCTCGATCTCGCCGGTGGTGTCGAGCATGAGGTGGGTGAAGAGCTGCTCCTTGTCGGTGAAGTGCTTGTAGACCGTCTGCTTCGACACCGCCGCGAGGGTCGCCACCTCGTCCATGCTGGCGCCCACGTAGCCGTTGCGCAGGAAGACAGCCCTGGCCGCGTCGATGATCTGCCTGCGCTTGCGGGCCGTACGGCCTTCGTCCACGTCCGGTGCCATGTGATCCCCTCTGCCGACGATCGCATAGTACTAGACAGTTCCGTACCCAAGTGAGTACTGTACCGTCTAGTTCTCACCATGGACAGGATGGTAGCGATGGGTGATCTCCAGAAGCTGGTGCAGGAAGCCGCCGACGAGTTGGTCGAGTCGGGCCAGGAGCGGGGCCTCCAGGTGGCCGTCTACCGTGACGGCCGGCAGGTCGTGGACGTGGTCGCCGGTGTGGCCGACCCGGAGACCGGCAGGCCCGTGACGCCCGACACGCCCTTCTACAACTTCTCCATCGGCAAGGGCGCCACCGCCACCGTCGCCCACGTGCTCGTGGAGCGCGGGCTGTTCGGCTACGACACGCGCGTGGTGGAGCTGTGGCCGGAGTTCGGGGCGCACGGCAAGGAAGGCGTGACGGTGCGCCACGTGCTGACGCACACCGCGGGGGTGCCCGGCGTCCCGCTGGACACGACGCCGGAGGACGTCTGCGACTGGGGCACGATGGTCGCCGCCCTGGAGAACGCCGAGCTGTGGTGGGAGCCGGGCACCAAGACGGGCTACCACGCCTACACGTTCGGATTCCTCGTCGGCGAGATCGTCCGGCGGGCCACCGGCAAGCCGATCTCGCAGGTGCTGCGCGAGGAGGTGAGCGGGCCGCTCGCCGTGGCCGACGAGCTCTACTTCGGCATGCCCCGGTCGGAGCACCACAGGCTCGCACGGCTGGAGGACGCCCCCATGGACATGTCGGCGTTCGCGGACATGCCCGAGGACCTGCCGATGTTCAAGGCCGCCCCGATGGACTTGATGCCCACCGCCGCGCTGGGCAGTCGCCCCGACTACCTGTCGGCCGACATCCCCGCAGGCGGCAAGACCTCGGCCAGGGCGATCGCGCGCATGTACGCCGCGCTGCTCGGCGAGGTGGACGGCACGCGGCTGATCTCGCCGGAGAGGCTGCGCGAGGTGACGGCCGTGGCCTACACCGGCATGGACGAGGTGTTCGGCATGCCGTCGGCGTGGGGGCTGGGCTACGCGATCGGCCGGCCGGGGTCCACGCCCGAGCAGACGCCCACGGTGTTCGGCATGGCCGGCGCCGGGGGGAGCGTGGCGTACGCCGACACCGCCTCCGGCCTCGCCTTCGCCGTCACCAAGAACCGGCTGGCCAACGACTTCGACACCGTCACCAAGCTCGGCGACATCGTCGCCCGCGGCTGAGGTGCTCCCCTGCCGCCGGACAGGTGAGCCCGCTCGAGCCGAGCAGGCCGAAGGCCGGGCCTCGCGCGAGCCGTGAGGAGCAGGCCGCCTCATGCCTCATGCCCGGCTCGGCCCCTTCCGTTCGTCTGGGATCGGCTCTTCAGCTCGTAGACGTCGCTCACCAGCCCCACCGCTGGTTGTTCCCCCCGTGGCAGGTCCACTGGCCGACCCTGGCCCAGTCGGCCGTGCTCCAGCCCAGGACTTCGAGGCACTTGCCGCTGTGGAGGTTGCCGATCAGTCCGTTGGACGTGTTCATGTACCACCGCTGGTTGTTCCCCCCGTGGCAGGTCCATTGACCGGCCACCGCTCCCTCGGCCGTGCTCCAGCCCAGGATCTCGAGGCACTTGCCGCTGTGGACGTTCTGGATCAGTCCGGTGGTGTAGCTGTAGTTCCACTGCTGGTTGTTGCCGCCGTGGCAGGTCCATTGACCGGCCTGCGCCCAGTCGGCCGTGCTGTAGCCGAGGATCTCGAGGCACTTGCCGCTGTGGAGGTTGCCGATCAGAGTGGATCTGACGCTCGATGACGCCACGGCGCTGGACACGCCGGAGGTCGTGCCGGTCAGGAACACTGCCGCGGTGACCAGGACGACCGATGCCGGCCTCACTCTTCGATTGATCGTGGGCATGGGGACTCCCGCGTGGCTGGAGCGATCTGTTCCAGGAATGCTGGCGCAGGCAAGCGGGTTCCGCATGGGTAGGCCCTACTCACCTTGCGCTCGACGCGGGCATGAAGGGGAGGACACTGGTCCGCCAGGACCCTCTACCTGAGAACCGCCGGCCGGCGGCCCGGCGCTAGAAGCCCCTTGACCACTCGACGACGTTGCGCAGCGGCCGCCCCGACGTGAACCTGCGCCAGTTGTCCTCGAAGACCTCGAGGATCTGGCCGGACTCCTGGTCGGAGCCGCCCGCCGTGTGCTGGGTCAGCAGCGTGCGCGGGCAGCTCCACAGCGGGTGGTCGGGGGGCAGCGGCTCGGTCGCGGTGACGTCGAGCACCGCTCCGCCGAGCCGTCGCTCCCGCAGCGCGGCCACCAGCGCGTCCTCGTCGACCAGGGAACCTCGGCCGGCGTTGACGAAGATCGCCCCGCGCGGCAGGAGGGCCAGCCGCGCGGCGTCGACCAGCCCGGCCGTCTCCTCCGTGCCCGGCAGCAGCCCCACGAGCACGTCGGTCTCGGGCAGCAGGGCGTCGAGCTCGCCTGGCGTCATCCTGCGCGAGTAGAGCGTCACCTCACACCCGAACGGCGCGAGCAGCTCGGCCAGCCGCCTCGCGATCGTGCCCGCGCCGAGGATGACCACCGAGGCGCCGGTCAGCAGCCGCAGCCCCGGCCGCAGCGGGGTGGTCGACCACTGGTGCCGCTCCCCCAGCCTGGCCAGCTCGTCCACGCCCCGGTAGAGGGCGAGGATTCCGGCAAGGCAGGTCTGCGCGACGGGGTCGGCGAAGGTGCCCGTCAGGTTCGTCACGGTGATCCGCCGGCCGAGCTCGGCCCAGTCGAGCCCCACATACCTGTCGATCCCCATGGACGACAGCTGCAGCCATCTGAGGCTCGCCGCCTGCTTCAGCCATTCGGGCGGGCAGTTGCCGACGGCGACCTCCGCACGCGCGAACACCTCGGCGTCACGGTCGGTGTGCTCCTTCGGCTCGGCGAACCACACGGGGACCTCACCGGCGAGCGAGCGGACTCGGTCCTTCTCCGCCGCGGTGAGCGCCAGCTCCACATACAGACTCATGGTTCCAGTGTGACCAGCCTTCGCCGTCAGAGCGCCGCCGTGGCGGTGACCAGGCCGGCGGGCGCGGCCATCTCCCTGAGCTGGTCGGCGAAGGCCAGCGCCTGCTCAGGCGTCATGCGCGGCTCGGTGCCTGTGTAGAACACCACGATGTCGCCCGAGGGCGAGCGCACGGGGGTGAAAGGAAGAAGAGGGGAGATCGCCATAGTGAGCATGATTCTTCCCTACGGCACCGACATTTTCCCGGCCATTTCCGGCCCTCCCACCGGCGCTCACATCCGGCTCCAAGCCGGACGCAAGCGCGCGGGGATACCTCTGGAGGGGTCGACAACCGTTCTTCCAGCTTGGAGAGACCCTCGTGCGCATCGGTGCCCGCGTCCTGATCGGCATGACCGCCGCCACCACGCTCGCCCTGTCCTGCTCGCCCGCCGCCTCCGCCGAACCCTCCACCGTCTGGAAGTGGGGCGCCCTCCACTCCACCGACGGGTGGGCCACCGCGTGGGGCAAGGTCTCGGTCGGCCAGTCGGGGCTGGTCGTGTCGGGCAACCTCGACGACTCCTACGGCAAGGGCTGCTCGTGGGCGCTCATCCGCTACCAGAACGCCCGCAACGGCCGCTGGCGGACGCACGGCGTCTACAACTGCGTCACGGGCACGGGCACCTTCCGCAAGGACGTGGGGGGCGTGCTGCAGATCAGGGTGAAGGTCTGCCGCGGCACGGCCAAGCGCCCTGTCGGCAAGTGCTCTCGCTGGAAGACCGTCTACACCCAGGGCGGCTGATCTCGCCGGCCGTACGGCCCCGGCTTCTGCGAGGCCGCCGCGCGGCGGTCCCTTCCGGGCGTTTCACGGAGGTGGCGCCGGTCACCGGCGCCTCCGTCCTCGTGGACGGCGGCATGCCCGCCCTGTGAGCCACCCGCCCTGGCGCCTCACTCCGCGCGGCCAGGGGACCCTTTCGGGTCCGATCCGCGGCAGCCGCCCCGCGCTTCGTCTCGCGGGCCGGCTGCTGCGGCTTCGGCTGGCGCCTACGGAGGCTCACGCGAGGGCAGGTGGCCCCGCGCCGCCGTCAGGCAGGGCAGGAGGCGCCGGAGTCCGGCATCTTGCCTTCCAGCAGGTAGGCGTTGACCGCCCCTGCCACGCAGCGGCTGCCTGACAGGTAGGAGCCGTGGCCCTCACCCTCGTACGTCAGGAGCGTGGCGGTCTTGAGCTGCTCGGTCAGCTTCGGACCCCACTGGTACGGCGTGGCGGGGTCGCCCTTGCCCGCCACGACCAGGATCGGCCCCGAGCCCGTCGCGTCGACCTTCCTGGCCTCGTCGCTGCCTGGCACCGGCCAGACCGAGCACATGGAGCCCGCCCCGGCGTTGCCGAACAGCGGCGAGATCTTCAGCGCCGCCTCCTCGGTGCGGAGAAGCTCCTCCTCGCCGGGCCGCTCGGCGGTGTCGACGCAGGTGATGGCGGGGAAGCTGGACATCTCGGTGGAGTAGCTGCCGTCGGGCTTGCGGCCGGTGTAGGTGTCGGCCAGGTACAGCAGCGCACCCCCGTCGCCCTTCAGCGCCGAGGCCACCGCGTTCTCGAGGAAGGGCCAGGTCAGCTTGGAGTAGAGCGCGGCGGCGACCGCGGTGCTGGCCAGGCCCTGGGTCAGCAGCCGGTCGCCGACCTGCAGCGGGGCGGTGACCGACCGCTCCATGAGACGGTCGATCTTGCTGCTGGCCGTCGCGGTGTCGGGGCCGAGCTCGCAGCCCTCGGCGACACACGCCTTCAGGAAGCTCTCGTAAGCCTGCTGGAAACCCTTGGTCTGCGCCATCGTGCGCTGGTAGAACGTGACGCTGGGGTCCAGCGGGGCGTCGAGGACGGTGCGGCCCACGTTCTTCGGGAACTTGGTGGCGTAGACGGCGCCGAGCTGCGTGCCGTACGACATGCCGAAGTAGTTGAGCTTGGCGTCGCCGAGCGCGACGCGCATCCTGTCGAGGTCCTGGGCGGCGTTCACGGTGCCGACGTACGGCAGGACCTCTCCCGAGTCCTTCTCGCACAGCTGGGCGAACTCCCGCATGGCCGCCTCGTTCTTGTCCCTGGTCTCGGCGTTGGCGGGAAGGGTGTTGAGCGCGACGTAGGCGTCCATCTGCGCGCCGGTGCCGCAGGTGACGCCGCGGCTGCGCTGCACGCCGCGCGGGTCGAAGCTCACCAGGTCGTAACGCGCGCCGAGCGTGCCGAACGCCTTGGCCGCCTGCGCCATCGTGTCGACGCCCGACGCGCCGGGCCCGCCGAAGTTGAACACCAGGGAGCCGATGCGCTGGCCGGGACCTGTCGCGGGAATCCTGATCAGCGCCAGGTCGAGCGTCTCGCCGTCCGGCTTGCCGTAGTCGAGCGGCACGGCCAGCTTCCCGCACTGCATGGTGGCGGCCGGAGTGGCGGGCGAGTCACCGCCCGGCCTGCGCAGATCCGTGCAGGCGCCCCAGGCAATCTTCCCCGCCGGGGCCGCGCCGGGCTCAGAGCCCGGGGCGGAGGCCGAACCGCTGGGCGTGGCCCCCGCGGAGGTGCCCGCGGAGGTGCCACAGGCGACGAGCGAGATGGACAGCCCCGCCGTCACGGTGACCGTGATGAGAGTCCAGCGCATGAAAAATATCCCCCGATATCGAGTAGCGACAAAATCCTGTCACAATCCCGGGCGAGGAACACGCCGCCCCGCGCGCGTCCTCATCGGCCGATGCTCCCCCTTGACCGGGAATTTTCGCCGTCGAACCGCAGCGCCTTCCACGCTAGCTCCGGCGCGCGCGCCTCGCGCGCGCAAGGCGGCAGGCGCCGTCGCGCCCCGGCATGGACGGCGAGGCGGCGTGCACCCCTCCTGAACACGCCGCCTCACCATCCAAGACAGCGCCCCCGCCCATCCATGACGCGACCGCGCGGAAAAACTTCCGGTGAAAAACCAGGAGCCCGCGCCGCGGACGGCACGGGCTCCCCTGGAGCGAAGGTCAGACGCCCATCGACTGGGTGTCGTTGCTCTCGGCGCCACCGGCCTCGGTGACACCGTTCTTCAGGTGGTAGCGCGCGATCGCCTCGCGCAGCACCTCGGCGTCGAGCTCGCCGCGCTTGACCAGACTGGTGAGCACCGCGAGGGTGATCGAGGCGGCGTCGACGTGGAAGTGGCGGCGCAGCGCCGAGCGGGTGTCAGACAGGCCGAACCCGTCGGTGCCGAGCGAGCTCCAGTCGCCTGGCACCCACTGCGAGATCTGGTCCTGCACGGCCTTCATGTAGTCACTGACGCCCACGAACGGCCCCTGGGCGCCGCTGAGCGCCCGGGTGACGTACGGCACGCGCTGCTCGGCGTCGGGGTTGAGCAGGTTGTGCTCGTCGCAGGCCAGCGCCTCGCGACGCAGCTCCGACCAGGAGGTCGCCGACCACACGTCGGCCGACACGCCCCAGTCCTCGGCCAGCAGGCGCTGCGCCTCCATCGCCCACGGGCCCGCGACGCCCGAGGAGAGGATGTTGGCCTTCGGCCCCTGCGTCTGCGGCCCGTCGGCGAACTTGTACAGGCCCTTCAGCAGGCCGTCGACGTCGAGGCCCGCGGGCTCGGCCGGCTGGACGTAGGGCTCGTTGTAGACGGTCAGGTAGTAGAAGACGTTCTCCGGCTGCTCGCCGTACATCCTGCGCAGGCCGTCCTTGACGATGTAGGCCGTCTCGAACGCCCACGACGGGTCGTAGGAGATGGAGGCCGGGTTCGTCGAGGCGATCAGCGGGGTGTGGCCGTCCTCGTGCTGCAGGCCCTCGCCGTTCAGCGTGGTGCGGCCCGCCGTCGCGCCGACCAGGAAGCCCCTGGTCATCTGGTCGCCCATCTGCCACATCTGGTCGCCGGTGCGCTGCCACCCGAACATCGAGTAGAAGATGTAGATCGGGATCATGTGCTCGCCGTGCGTGGCGTAGGAGGTGCCCGCCGCGGTCGCCGAGGCCATCGAGCCCGCCTCGTTGATGCCCTCGTGCAGGATCTGACCCTCGGTCGACTCCTTGTACGACAGCAGCAGGTCCCTGTCGACAGCCTCGTAGGTCTGGCCGTGCGGGTTGTAGATCTTCGCCGTCGGGAACATCGCGTCGAGGCCGAAGGTGCGGGCCTCGTCGGGGATGATCGGCACGAACCTCTTGCCGATCTCCTTGTCACGCATGAGGTCCTTGAGCAGCCTGACGAAGGCCATGGTGGTGGCCACCTGCTGCTTGCCCGAGCCCTTGGCGAACTGCTTGTAGACGTCGTCGCCCGGCAGTTTGAGGGACTTGGCGCGCACGACGCGCCTGGGCAGCACGCCGCCCAGCGCCGCGCGGCGCTCCTTCATGTAGGCGATCTCTTCGTCGTTCTCGCCAGGGTGGAAGTACGGCGGCAGGTCGCCCTCGAGCGCGGAGTCGGGGATCGGCAGGTAGAGCCGGTCGCGGAACTCCTTCAGCTCGGCCTTGGTCATCTTCTTCATCTGGTGCGTGGCGTTGCGCGCCTCAAAGTCCTTGCCGAGGGTCCAGCCCTTGATGGTCTGGGCGAGGATGACCGTCGGCTGGCCGACGTGCTCACGGGCCGCCTTGAAGGCCGCGTAGACCTTGCGGTAGTCGTGGCCGCCGCGCGACAGCTTGCGGATGTCGTCGTCGTTGAGGTGCTCGACCATCTTGCGCAGGCGCGGGTCGCTGCCGAAGAAGTTGTCGCGGATGTAGGCGCCCGACTCGACCGAGTAGGTCTGGAACTGGCCGTCGGGCGTGGTGTTCATCTGGTTGACCAGCACGCCGTCGACGTCGGCCGCCAGCAGCGGGTCCCAGTCGCGGCCCCAGACGACCTTGATGACGTTCCAGCCCGCGCCGCGGAAGTACGACTCGAGCTCCTGGATGATCTTGCCGTTGCCGCGCACGGGGCCGTCGAGCCGCTGCAGGTTGCAGTTGATGACGAAGGTGAGGTTGTCGAGCTCCTCGCGGGCGGCCAGGCCGATGGCGCCGAGCGACTCGGGCTCGTCCATCTCGCCGTCGCCGAGGAAGGCCCAGACGTGGCTGCGCGAAGTGTCCTTGATCTGGCGGTTGAGCAGGTAGCGGTTGAACCGCGCCTGGTAGATCGCGCCGATCGGGCCCAGGCCCATCGACACGGTCGGGAACTCCCAGAAGTCGGGCATGAGCCGCGGGTGGGGGTAGGAGGGCAGGCCGTGGAAGCCGTGCGACAGCTCCTGGCGGAAGGCGTCGAGCTGCGCCTCGTTGAGACGGCCCTCGAGGAAGGCGCGGGCGTAGATGCCAGGCGCGGCGTGACCCTGGAAGAAGACCTGGTCGCCGGACTCGCCGTGGTCCTTGCCGCGGAAGAAGTGGTTGAAGCCCACTTCGTACAGCGAGGCGGCCGAGGCGTAGGTGGCGATGTGGCCGCCGACGTTGGTGCGCGCGTTCGCGCGCGAGACCATGACCGCGGCGTTCCACCTGATGTAGGCCCTGATGCGGCGCTCGACGTGCTCGTCGCCGGGGAACCAGGGCTCGCGCTCGGGCGGGATGGTGTTGATGTAGTCGGTGCTGCGCAGGCCGGGCACGCCGACCTGATGCTCTCGGGCCCGCTCCAGCAGGCGCAGCATCAGGTAGCGGGCGCGGGTGCGCCCCTCGGTCTTGATGACGTTGTCGAGGGACTCGAGCCACTCGTTGGTCTCGCTGGGGTCGACATCAGGCAGCTGGCTGGGTAGGCCGTCGCTGATGATCGAGAAACGCTGGCGTCCGGAAGCCACTGGGTCTCGCCTTCCGAGGATCGACTGATGTCTGGTCTGGGTCGCCTTCCATCCTGGTCGCTAACTCCGGAAAGTGCATCTCTACTGACCGGTAACCAGAACGTCCCTGCTGGCAGGGCCATGAATGGTGGCCTAGACCACCGATGGTAGGACGAATCGCCACCAAAGGTTACATCTAGGTACGGATTTAACAACCCCGGAAAAGCTACGAAATTTTCGGCAAGGAGTCGAGGCGCCGACCGGCCGCCGCGACGGACCGCGCGTCAGCGTAGCGCCACAGGAGAAGGGGTCAGCGGGCGGGTAACGTTTCGGTCATCATTCCGCCAGCCGCTCTGTGAGCTGAAGGCCCTTTTCCTATCGCGCCCGCCGTACGAAGGTGGAGGTATGAACGCGACGGTAGGAGACCGGCTGCACGTGCACGGGAGCACCGTGGGCGAGAGAGACCGGATCGGAGAGATCATCGAGGTCCGCGGCACGGACGGCGGGCCGCCTTACATGGTCAGGTTCGACGACGGCCACACCGGCCTGGTCTTTCCCGGCCCGGACGCGGTGGTCGAGCCCAAGTAGGATTTCCATGTGAAATCCCAGATCATCTCGCTGACCACCGGGTCGCGCGAGACGGTGCACGACATCACCGGCGAGTGCCAGTCCTTCGCGGGCTCGGTGGGCGGCGACGGGCTGCTGCACGTGTTCGTGCCGCACGCGACGGCCGGGGTGGCGATCATCGAGCTCGGCGCGGGCAGCGACGACGACCTGCTGGCGGCGCTCGGCGACCTGCTGCCGGCCGACGACCGATGGCGACACGCCCACGGCTCGAAGGGCCACGGCAGATCGCACGTCATGCCGGCGCTCATCCCGCCCTTCGCCACCGTCCCCGTGCTGGGCGGGCGGCTGGCACTGGGCACCTGGCAGTCGATCGCCATCGTCGACCTCAACGTCGACAACCGTGAACGCCAGGTTCGCCTGTCGTTTTTGTCTGATTAATCCGTCTCGAGTACGGCCGTCATCGTGGCGACCGTTGACGACTGAGGGTCACAGCGTGTGGACTGTCCCGAAGCGATGACCGCATATCAGGAGGGATACAAGTGAGCGCGACCGCGGGTCAGGCGCAGGGCGAGCGCGGCCTGGCCGAACGACTCGGCCTCAAGCCGGGTCAGGTGGTGCAGGAGATCGGTTGGGACGAGGACTGCGACGAAGAGCTTCGCGAGTCCATCGAGAACCTGACCGGCACCGAGCTACTCGACGAGGACACCGACGAAGTCGCCGACGTGGTGCTGCTGTGGTGGCGCGATGGCGACGGGGACCTCTTCGACGCTCTGAGTGACGCCATGCGATCACTGGCCGACGCGGGCCAGATCTGGCTCCTGACTCCCAAGGCAGGCAGAGACGGCCACGTGGAGCCGAGCGACATCGGGGAGGACGCCACCACGGCGGGCCTCTCCCAGACCAGCAGCATCTCCGCCGCACCCGATTGGTCGGGGACCAGGCTTGTGGCGCCCAAGGGCCGGCGCTAGTCAGACGTTGAGCCTGCCGTGCGGCCCCCAGGGCCGTACGGCAGGATGAACCGCATGGCTCCCGACTTCGAACTGCCCGACCAGCACGGCACGCCGGTCAGGCTCTCAGGCCTGCGCGGCAGCCGCGTCCTGCTGATCTTCTATCCGGTGGCCTTCAGCGGGGTGTGCCGCGGCGAGCTCGCCCAGGTACGCGACGAGCTCATCCCCCAGCTGCCCGCCGACGTACGGGTGCTCGGCGTCTCGGTCGACTCGATGTTCGCCCAGCGGGCATGGGCCGAGCAGGAGGGGTACGAATTCCCCCTGCTATCCGATTTCTGGCCCCACGGACAGGTCGCTCAGGCGTACGGTGTCTTCGACGAAAAGAGAGGGCTCGCCAAGCGCGGGACCTTCCTCATCGATGGCGAGGGCGTGATCAGGTGGTCGGTCGTCAATCCGATCTCCTCGGCGCGTGACGTCGCCGACTATCTCAAGGCTTTGTCGTAACGGAGGGAAACCATGCCCTGCTACCAGTGCGGGGCCCGGCAGACCGACCCGGTCCGCGGCGTCTCGCCGTGGCGGCGCGGGGTCCGCGGCGAGGTCCAGGTGCTCATCTGCCCGGACTGCCAGCTGTCCCACGACCTCGAACTCGACGTGTGCGAGTCCTGTGGCTCCTCGTCGCTCATCTGCCGGCTCGGCGAGGTCGAGTGCCGTTCCTGCGGTTCGGTACGGCTCGCGCGACTGTCGGCGCCCACGGGTTCGACCCCGCTTCCCGGCCTGGCCGACGAGGTCGAGGCGGCGCTCAACAGAGTGCTGGGTCTTTCTCGACATTAGGTGCGCTATCGTTCATAGCCGTTGACCTGCCCCTGCCCCTCAGGATGACCGCTATGAGTTCCTACGTTGTCGCGCTCGATGTCGGTGGCACGTCCATGAAGGGCGGCCTCGTCAGCGAGAACGGTCAGGTGCTGGTGACCGACCGGCGTCCCACGCTGCGCGGCGACGAGGCGGTGGGCGCCGTCAGAGAGTTCGTCTCCGACCTGGCCGCCAGGGGCGACGGCATGCCCGCCGGGGTCGGCCTGGCCGTACCCGGCCTCGTCACGGCCGACAGCGCGATCTACGCCGCCAACATCGGCTGGCGCGACGTGCCCGCGCGCTCCTTCGTGGACATGGACGTCCCCGTCATGCTCGGCCACGACGTCCGCACCGGCGGCCTGGCCGAGAGCGTGCTGGGCGCGGGGCGCGGGATCTCCGACTTCCTGTTCCTGCCCATCGGCACCGGCATCGCCGGCGCCATGATCCTGTCCGGCCGGCCGTACGGCGGCGCGGAGGGCTGGGGCGGCGAGATCGGCCACATCCCCGTCTTCCCCGACGGCGAGCCCTGCGCCTGCGGGCAGCTCGGCTGCCTGGAGACCTACGCCTCGGCCGCCTCGGTCGGACGCCGCTACAGCGAGCGCTCGGGCATCGCGGGGGTGAAGGCCGAGGAGGTCGTCGCCTCCGACGACCCGCTGGCCATCGAGGTGTGGGACGAGGCGGTGGAGGCGCTGTCGCTGGCCCTGGCCACGTACACGCTGCTGCTCGACCCCTCCGTCATCGTGCTCGGCGGCGGGCTCGCCGAGGCGGGCCCCGCCCTGTTCGACCCGGTACGCACCAGGCTGGTCAAGCGCCTGGCCTTCAGGGAGGCCCCTCCCCTGGTGGCGGCGGCACTGGGGGTGAACGCGGGCATGCTGGGCGCGGCCCTCCTGGGCTGGAGGGCGGCGGGTGTGCCTGGAGCGGGCACGGGATGGACAATGGATGTGCGATCGGCGCCCGCGGTGTCGTAAGGTGTAGTGCCGATCAGGGGCGGTTAGCTCAGCGGTAGAGCACTCGCCTTACAAGCGAGGGGTCACTGGTTCGATACCAGTACCGCCCACCTGCACGAAGAAGCCCGGTAGCGATCTTGCTACCGGGCTTCGTGCCATTAGCGCGCCATTAGCCCACGCGGGCGAGACCGTCGGCCAGACTGATCACAAAGACAGACACCCGTCCGAGGTACTGCTAAAGCCGCGCTATCAGACGCTCCTGGAACGGGGTGTAATCGCAACCAGGAAACAGTCGGGGAAGACCTCAAGCATGTTGCGCAGATTCGTCACGATGTCATGGAAGCCGGGTCTCCCCAGCTCAATGTCAGCGAAGAGGAACTCCCCGCCGCGAGCCCCTCTGGTGGTGAGCAAGGCGTCCATGTACTCGCCGTAGGTGAGATCGAGCTTGGTGTAGGTAACGGGGTACGGGTGGCTGGGGTACGGCTCAGTGTCGGCATGCGGGTCGTCGAACCAGATTTCGACCGGGCAGGCATCTGGCTGCACGCGCAAGTGGGTCAGGTGGCCGCTCCCTGTGCCCCTGGAGCCCGCAACGCACCGTAACTGAGAAAGAAGGCGGCGTTGGAACTCTGTGCTTCATCCCAGCTGTCTTCGTCAGCTTCGGGGTGTCTTGTCTGATGGCTGACTTCGCCTGGCGCTACTTCCCGCGCGTGCCCTGAGACCTAGACTTGACTGCATGAGCGTCACGCGGGACGAACTGCATCACCTGGTTGACCAGTTGCCGGAGTCGGAGCTACGGCCCGCTCTGGAACTGATTCGCGGGCGGTTGGACGAGCCCGCCCCGGCAGAGCGTGATCTGCCGTTCTTCGCGTCGTTCGAGGCCGAGCCGGATCTGGCCGAGCGGCACGAGGAGATCCTGCGTTCGGAAATGGGCCGCTGACGTGCTCCTGTGCGACACGGGTGTGTTGCTCGCTGCGGGCAACGTCAAGGACGAGCACCACCATGCCTGCCTTAAGCTGCTCCGCCAGGCAGAGGGACCGCTGCTCGTGCCGTCTCCCGTGATGGGAGATGCCCGGCTGATCGCAGGCGTGGCCGTCTGAGTGACTATCTGGGTGACAACGACAGTGGACGACCCTGGACAGCAGCGCATTGCCACGGACATGTATGGCCAGGTCAGAGCTGGCGCCTGTGCAGGTCCCAGTCCTCCCTGGGGTGCCTTACAAGCGAGGGGTCACTGGTTCGATACCAGTACTGCCCACCTGCACGAAGAAGCCCAGTAGCGATCTTGCTACCGGGCTTCGTGCCATTAGCTCACACGGACGAGTGCTCCCGAAGATCGTCCGGGCTGCCCTAATTGATCTTGTCGTCCGTCGCGTCAGCGATCTTGCGGTCGGCCTCCGCCGTACTGTGTTGGCCCGCCACCGCGCGTTCGCTGACCCGGTCGGCGCGAGCGTCGAGCAGGATGGGGCGGATGTCGAGCTGGTCACCCCAGGCCAGGGTCCACCGGCCGAGGTCGCTGGCAGGAGACAGCAGTTCAACGGCTTGCGCCGCAGCAGGCGCCGCCCGCACCAGCAGGTGGTGATCGGCCCAGTCCGGTGGTAGGTGGTCCGGTCCGTCAGGCCGTCGAGGCGGATGATGGTGTGAAAGGCCAGACCTCGCCGCACCCCGCAACCACTCCGACGTCAAAGCCTTCGACTGGGACCTGGCCATGCGCGACGTCGAACCCGACGCCCCACTGTTCACCGCCGAGAAGATCACCGCGAACTGCAACGTCGCGATCATGCTGGGCGGGCCACACAATCTGGCAGCTATGGAGGAATGGCCGTGGGAAGAACCGACCCACGACCGGCGGCGCGACGGCCCAGCCCGCTCACCAGCGATGCTCATGGGAGCTCCGCGCGGTGTACGCACTCCAGGCAAGCCCGGTCCGCTGTGGGCGAGAACGGTATCGACCAGCCGCACACGGGCAATGGATACATCGACTCCCCGCACAAGCTGATCTTCGTGTCGAGCGGTACGGCGTGCTGCACCGCGTTCCGTCCAGTGCCGGACAGCCCAAGTCGGTAGACGTCACAGGGATGGTCCGACCCCGATTCCGTGGCGTACACGAGCAGGTCGTCCCAGTGAACCGGCCAGCGCCGAACGCCGCCCGGTAGATCGTCGGCCGCGTCGTCGAGCTCGAACAAGGCCAGGGTGCCGTTGCGCAGGACCATGACCACGGTTCCACGCTGACCGATCAACCACGCGCCAGAGGCACGGGTCCGAGCCGGACTGTGCAGCAAGTCCACGATCTTGGCCCGCACCCCCGGCATACGCCGAGGCGATGTCACCTCGGTGCCTTGCTCGCTGTTCCCACATCATCAGATACGGCCGACAGCGGTCGTATCCCCCGAAGGTCGGCGTAGCGGAAGGCGATTCGTCGAGCGGCCCGTGATGGATCCATGGCCGGATGGCGGGCTTACACGGCACGCTTGCGCCGCCCGTCCCAGCCCGACCTCCACCAGAACCACTCGCCGTCGCACCACACCACCAGCCCGAGCGCCATGCGTACCCGTCGTGCGTGTCCGCGGTATGTCGTGCTCTCGCAGCAGGGCGTCTCGGTGACGCCCCAAAGCTCTCGATGCGTTCTGGACCCCCGTTGTGGGCGGTAGTCCAGCACCGTGTTCGCATGGCGGGGGCCTACTTCATCCCCCACTTTAGGGGGCTAAAAAGTCGAGGGTAGAACTTGGCCTTAGCCCTCGTAATAGGCCTGGGGGCCTGTCTCGCGCGGGGGTCGCCGTCGGCCAGACTGATCCGAAACAGACACCTCTGAGGTACGGCTAGAGCCGCGCTGCCAGGCGCTCCTGGAACGGGGTGTAGTCGCAACCAGGAAACAGCCGGGGGAAGACCTCAAGCATGTTGCGCAGATTCGTCACGATGTCATGAAAGCCTGGTTTCCCCAGCTCCATTTCAGCGAACAGAAACTCCCAGCCGCGAGCCCCTTTGGTGGCGAGCAAGGCGTCCATGTACTCACCGTAGGTGAGATCGAGCTTGGTGTAGGTCACGGGGTACGGGTGGCTGGGAGACGGCCCAGTGGCGGCATGCTGGTCGTCGAACCAGATTTCGACCGGGCCGGCATCTGGCTGCACGCGCAAGTGGGTCAGGTGGCCGCTCCCTGTGCCCCGGGAGCCCGCGATGCACCGTGACTGAGAATAGAAGCGACGTTGGAACTCTGTGGTCGGGTACCCCATGGGCACATCGCCCTGCTCGACCACATCCAACAGCGGAAACACATCGATTTCGCCGTGGACGCGGAGAAGGGGCCCGGTCGTCTGCCACGCGATGAAGAACTCCGAGAACCGGAGCTGGTGAGACACCAGCCCTCCAGCCATGGACACATTCTCCCACTCGGGGCGATACTCTCCCAGATCATCACCGATCGCCGGGCGTAGCCGTTCGCCTACCCCTGCGCTGAAGACCTCGAAGTGCGGGCTTTGTTGAATCTCCTCAAGGGAATCCAGGTGCAATCGTTCGTACGAGGTGAGACCTCCACGGCCGCCTCCAATAGTCCAAACTGTTGATATCGGGACATGATGCCGGATCTCTGCGTCAAAGATTCCCGATCTCGCCCGATCAGGAGTAGCCGCGAGGTCGGTACCTCATAAGAACGGCGGCAGGCCAGAACCCGCCTCCGGCGGAGGACAGAGCTCCGGGGTGATCACCTCGACCAGTCCGGGAATCGGTGAGCTGCAGTGGAGCCCGAGCGACCGTGCCGATGCGATCGCAGGAGTCGATGGGTGAGGCCACGGTCTCCGGCTACGCGCGATTCGATCACGACGGTACGGCTGTCGCGCTCGACGTCCTCGACGTCAGCGGCCCACACGTCTCCGACCGCGAGCACCGCGTTTCCTGCTCGACGGGCACCACGAGCCGCTCGCCGCCGCCGGGACGGGGCGATCGGTACCGTTGCTGTCGTTCATCTCCATGGGCAGTTCGCGCGGCTCCGCACCCCTAATTGAGGGGTGAACCAAGGGAAGGTTATGGCAGGGTATCGGGGTGATTGAGCGACTCCCTGGAAACGTGGCTGAGGCGATCGCCGCCGAACAGGCCGGTCAATCGTTGAAGTTCCTCCACTTCTGGGGTCACCAGAGCCTGCGCCCCGGCTGCCTGTCGCAGTGGTGGCCGGTCACCTTCACCGAGGACGGGCAGACGTACGGCTCAGCCGAGCACTACATGATGGCGCACAAGGCCTGGCTGTTCGACGACCGCGAAACCGCAGCCAAGATCCTTGCTGCCGGGCATCCGGGCGAGGCCAAGAAGCTGGGCCGCGCCGTACGGGACTTTGACGAAGAGGCCTGGGACGCTCACCGGTTCGACATCGTGGTGCGCGGCAACATCGCCAAGTTCGGCCAGCATGCCGCGCTGAAGGAGTTTCTGCTTGGCACGCGTAACCGGGTGATCGTCGAGGCCAGCCCCCTCGATCGGATCTGGGGGATCGGCCTGACCGCCGATGACGAGCGAGCCGCCTCTCCTGCGACGTGGCGGGGGCTCAACTTGCTGGGCTTCGCGCTGATGGCCGCGAGGGAGACACTGGCGTGAGTTTCGGCCACGTCGCCGTGCTGAAGCGGTCGGCTTCAGGCTCGTCGATGGCCGTGCGCGATGGGGGTCGCCCATTGCGACAGCGTGTCGCTAGATCACCCGGGGCTCGTTGTCCGCCGGGTCCACCGGGACGATCTCCTCCACCGTCACCCTGTGGTCGCGGCCGTTGTGATAGCCGAACGACTGGCCGGGCTCGCTGGCGAGCTGTGTGAGGGTCGCGTGCGGAGCCTGGTCGGCGTCGATCTCGCCGTCCTGGATCGAGAAGCTGTAGTGGCCGCCCGCGCCGGCGTCGGCGTCGATCACCGCGTGGAGCCGGTCAAGCCGAATCCTGGAGGGCACCTGCACCCGGAGCGGCTGGGGTCCATCGACACGCAGGATGGCCCGCCCTCGGTCGGGAACCGGCTGGTCGCGGAATCCGGGCCGGCCACAGCATTTCTTGTACTTGCGCTGAGAGGCGCACCAGCAGGGCGTGTTGCGCTCCGGCGGCCAGGAGATCGCGCCCCGATCCGGCAGCGTGGACAGGTAGGCCAGCCGTGTGCTTCGACGTCGGGGGTCGCGTCCCGTCCGCTTGGCGAACGCGTCGACCTCCGCCAGGTCGATGGCGACCACCGAGACCTGGCCGAGCTCGGCCGAGTCGTGCAGCGATGACTCCAGCTCGCGACGGTAATCCTCGTGGTCGAGGGGGAATGTGGCGTCGAGCAGCCCTTCGGCCAGGCCCTTGGCGTACTCCCGCGGGGGCAGATAGGCCATCCGGAACCTGGAGCGCACGCCACCCAGCGCCCGCTTCCCTGTGGGCGTGGCTGCGGCGCCTGCTGCGCTGAGCAACTCCTCCATCGCGCTCCCGAGCCGGGCGCTCGACGCCTGCCGGTGTTCGGGATCGGGGCTGCGCTCCTCGATCCGCTCAGCCTCTTCCTCAAGCCCGAGGCTTCTGGCCAGAGCGGCCCCCTGCCTGGCCAGGAACGCGCCACGGTCGGTCTGCCCCTGTTCGGCGAGGAAAGCCGGGGCCAGGTAGTAGAAACGGATGTCGCGGCGCTCCGGTAGCAGGAGCGACATGTCGCGATGGAGGGACTCCATCTCGGCCAGGCCCTCGGCGTCGCGGTAGGCAGCGCGCAGGGCACCCAGGGCGAAGCGCTGGTCGGGGTGGGCGTTGAGTACCTCGGTCAGCAGCTCGACCGCGTCGTCGAGTTCGTCGTCGTCATAGAGCTCGACCAGTTCCCATGCGAGCTCGAACACCCCGGGATCGCCCTGGCTGCGCGGGTCCAGCAGCACCTGCAGGACCGTCTCCCTGGCCGCAGACTCGTTGGTGACCTCGCCGGACTCGTCCAGCTCGCCGAACTGCTCGTAGACGGCGTCGAGCACCTGCGCGGGCTTCAGGGGGTGGAAGAACATGTCGGGGAGCATGGGTTCATTTTCCATGCGGCGCGGGTACCGTGAGCCGTTCTTGGCTGAGGTCGGCGGAGTGGCATGAAGCGGCCCGCTCGCTGCGTCACGAGATCGTGGATGCCCGTCATGGCGCGCCGGGCCGCCGGGCGATGGTGAGCAGGTGGCCGCTCACCCCCAGCAGCGACGGGACGGACTCCATCGAGCGCTGGGCATCGAGCAGCAGCGTGCGGCGTTCCGGATCGTCGAGCCACTCGTCGACGTCGCCGTACAGCCAGAAGGCGCCCTCGAGCCCGTACCGCTCGGCGGCGGGAAGTCCTGCGTCGGCGAACTCGCCAGGGACCTCGTCGGGGTCGTGGAAGTAGGCGGGGAACCCGCGCCCTGGTGAGAGCATGATCCCGTTCTTCGCGGCCGCGTGCGCCGCCTCCCGCTGTCGCTCCTCGGCGTACGCGCCCGTGTGAACCATGTGGTGTACGGCCGCGTACCGGTTGATGGTCGCGGCGGCCACCAGTCCGCCTGGCCGTACGGCGCGGCGAGCCTCGGCCAGCGCCCGCACCCGGTCGGAACGCTCGGCCAGATGGTAGAGCGGGCCCAGCAGCAGGACCGCGTCCACGCTCGCGTCCGGCACCGGAAGCTCCCGCGCGTCGCCCAGCCGCGCTGTCACCCCGGCCAGCTCCGAGGCCCGCTCCACGTGCAGCGGGACCGGATCCAGCAGCTCGACCTCGTAGCCGTCGGCGACCAGCCACTCGGCGTGCACCCCTGTGCCGCCTCCCACGTCGAGCACCCGTGCCGGAGCGGGCCGCAGCGATCGGCGCAGCACATCCTGTGTCCGCCAGAACTCCAACCGGTCACGCCCTTCGCGAAGCCGGCCGTGTTCTCTGTCCTGTTCGTAGTAGGCGAGCAGCTCCCGTGTCACCGTCATACTCGATCATGTCGTGGGCCGTGCGCTGCGGGCAAACGAGTTGCTCTCCAGCGTTCCGCGCCCCGATTGACTGGTCGAGTCCCGCTCTTCGGTCCGACCTTGAGGCGTTTGCCGCGCGGTCGGCCAAGCCGGACGTCCACGGGTCTCCGACCCCCGCCCGGCGGTGACGACGCTCACGTCCCGCCCCGGCACATCGAGGCCCGCCTCACGGACGGCGCATGGTCTCGTCAGCTGAAAGGCCGGCTTGCCCACGCCTCTACAAGGTCGTCGTCGGACATGTCGCTTCCTTGACGATCCCGCTCATAACAGCACGGTTTCACTTCGACAGAACTCGGATACATTACGCAAAGTAGCGCATCGCTACTCATAGTCACCAAGGAGAGTACGTTGATCAAGTCGATCATCCTGATTCCGGCACTCGCCGCGGTAGCGGCCGTCTTCCCCGGCACGGCCGGCGCGACCACAGGCGACCCGTCGCCCTTCGAGGTCGTCGAGATGACCGGGGCTCAGGAGGTTCCCGGTCCCGGCGATCCGGACGGCGTGGGCATCTTCGCCTGGAAGGTGAAGGACAAGTCGCTCTGCTACGTCATCACCGCCCACAAGATCGAACCCGCGACCGCGGCGCACATCCACAGGGGCGCGGCAGGAGTGGCGGGTCCGATCGTGGTGACGCTGGAAGCGCCCACCGACGGCTTCGCGAGCGCCTGCATCCGCGTCGAGAAGCATCAGACGGAGGAGAACCAGGACACCACGCTGACCCGCGAGGAGCTGCGGGACATCGTCCGGAATCCGAGCGGGTTCTACACCAACGTCCACAACGCGCCGTTCCCGGATGGCGCCATCCGGGGCCAGCTCGGCGATGCCGTCTAGGTCGCGCCTGAGCGGCCCCGTAGCGACCGGGTAGAGATCCCGTAGTCGCCCTGCCCAGCGGCTGGCCGTACGGGCAAGCTGTCCCGTCCAGCGGCTTCTCGACGACGTCAAGTGACCGCTTCACGGAGTTTGGTGCCAGACTCCGTGAAGCAGCACCATCTGTATCAACTGGCTGCGAAAGTCGATGGGCGCGCGTGCTCTACCGGTATTGCCGGCTCCGAACCGGAGGTTCGGGGCTGCGGGTCACCGGGGTCGGTTGCCCTTCTTCTTACGGCCGGCCGGTACGGCCCGGCGTCCGGAGCCATTCTGGACGGGTTTCTGGGGCTGCCGCTGTGCCGGTTTCTCCGCAGAGGAGGCGGGGGTACGGCCCCGCGAGCTGTTCACCGTCCGGCCGCGGACGACGCCGATGAAATCCTCCACCAGGTCTGTGGTCGCGTCCGTGGGCCAGGCCAGCGCGACCTGAGACTGCGGCGCGTCCGTCACCGGCCGGTACGTGAGGTCCCTGCGGTGGTGGAGGCGTGCCAGCGACTGCGGAACCAGGAGAAGCCCAGTGCCGGCCGCCACCAGCTCGACGGCGTCCGCCGTGGTGGGCGGCCGGCTGAACGCGGGCAGCCCGGGGCGGGCCGTCCAGTCGATGGTGTCGTCCAGAGGATGGAACACCTCGTCGTCGGTCAGGTCGGCGGTGGTCACCTCGTCGGCGGCGGCCACCGCGTGGTCCTTGGGCACCACGACCACCGTGGTCTCCACGTAGAGAGGGATCACGCTGAGCCCGTCGCGGTCGACCGGCAGCCTGACGAATCCGGCGTCGGCGCCGCCGTCCCGCAGAAGTCGCACCACCTCGGCGGCGGCGACCTCGACCAGGATGATCGGCACGCTGGGCATCCTCTCGGTCCAGACGTTGACCCATTTGGCGGGGGTCACCCCGGGCACGTACGCCAGCCGGAACACCCTGCCGATCTCCCCATCAGTCACTTCCTCAGGGTACCGATGTCAGGGGAACCCGTTCCGACTGACTACTCTCGACGCCATGACCTCGCCCAAACCGAAGACCATCCAGACGATGAAGCCCGAGACCGCGGCCAAGAAGCTGGGGGTCCTCCTCTCGGCCACTCCCGCCGAGTTCCAGGCGGGTGTCGTCTCCAGGGACGAGCTGAACGAGTTGCAGGCGAAGCCACCCACCTGGCTCGCTGACCTGCGCCGCAACGGCCCGCACCCCAAGCAGGTCGTCGCCGCGAAGCTCGGGATCTCCATCTCCGGCCTGGCCAGAGGCGGGATCACCGGACCGCTCACCACCGCTGAGATCGATGAGCTGAAGGCGGAGAACCCGGCATGGCTGGAGCGCGAGCGATCCGTCCAGGCCGAGGCCCGCAAAGAGGCACTCCGCCTCAAGCAGCGCTAGACAGCTGAGACCCTGCACGGCTCAGCCTGGAGACGAGCTCGTCCGATGAGCCGCCGGGAAGTCCTCGATGCCCTGCGGAACCAGAGAACTCACGCACTGGCACCAGGCGATACGGTCCGCGCCGGGTCAGACAGCACACCTGCGACAAGAGCTCTGTTTCCGATCGCGGAAACGGGCCGTGAGCCACGGCGGCCGTCTCGGAACGGCTGGTCAACTATGGTGACCGGCCATGAGGACCCTCATCGTCGGCGGCAGCGGCTTGCTCGGCAGCGAGCTCGCTCGACAGTGTTCGCAGGCAGGACACGAGGTGGCTGCGACGTACCTGACCCGAGCTGGAGAGACCGCCGGCGTTGAGTGGCTGCCGCTCGACGTGCGCCGACGAGAGAACGTCGATGAGCTGATCTGCGCCTTCCAGCCGGAGGCGGTCATCAACGCCGCCTTCCGGCAGACGGATTGGACGACCACGGCGACCGGCGCAGCGAACGTGGCTCTCGCCGTCTCCATGGCGGGTGGACGCCTCGTCCATGGTGCGGTGTCCAGTACATGTGGCTGACCTTGCTGCGGCGCTCCTGGAACTTGCCGCATCCGGGTATCCGCGCGGGCCGGCTGGTGTGGGCCTCACCGGCACTCCTGGCGCCGTCCACGACGTGAGTGCCGCTCGCGCGGTGAGCTTGATCGACGCATTGACCGTTGCTGGCGTGAAGACGTTTGCGGATAAGGGCTGTCCCGGTCCACATCGTCCAACTCCTCGGCGAGAGTCTGCCGAGGCCGGGCGGGGACCAGGAAATCGGCTCTGGCATGCCGTCGCCATGGCACTCCACCGCGGTCGCTGACCTGCCGCAGTCAGCATGCCGCCATAAGGGACGAGCTCTATGATCAGGTTCGTCCTGATCGTTGAGATTCGGAGAAGATGTCAATCACATGCGCCGTGCCATGCTCCTTCTTGGTGGCGTCGCCCTCGCCGTCGGCGCGTTCGCCCTCTTCTACCGAGGCCCGGGACAACCGTTCATCCGCGGTTACGTGAGCGACGTCGGCGCCACCATGCTGGTCTACGCGTTCTTGGGGCTGCTGTGGCGCACCACCGCCGCACGCCGCACCCTGGCCACGGCCGCGATCGCCGCCGCCGTCGAGTTCTACCAAATAGTCGGCATGACCCCGCCGGGCATCGGCGGTGTCCTGGTCGGCGCGTTCCCCGACCCATGGGACCTGATCGCCTATGCCATCGGTGTGGTCGCGGCCCTGGCCTGGGAACGCCGATTGGTCCGATCCGGTGATCAGACCGGCGGACTCGCGGACTCCACCCCACCGGCACGCTGACGGTACGGATGCCCCACAGCGGCGAGGTCATCGGGTTCGTCCTGCGCGGCGGCCAGCCGTTGCTGAAGGTGCTCGTCTGGGCGAAGAGCGAGCCGCTCAGCTCTGGCAGACGGCACAGTCCTCGATCAGTCAGCCACCACGACGGTCGTCGACGGTTACGGCCAGGCCAGGCCATCCGTCCGCGAAACGGCGCAGGTCGTCTGCGAGTGGGGGCAGGTGCCCGCAGGGCAGAAAGTGCACGGTCGTCCCTGTGGCGCCGTCGCCGGCGACGGCCTCCAGGCCGGTGACGGGGACGCCGTGCTCGTACCGCTGGACCCAGGACCCGTTCAGGCGGCGGTTGGTGTGGACGAGCCACTCGCTGAGCGCGGCGACGACGGACATACCGCGGCGCGGATGCCCGTCGGGAAGCGTCTCCGCGCCGGGGTCGTCGAAGAAGCGCAGGTCCTTGGACGACATGACGGGCTTCTTCACCGGCCGCCCCTGCTCGTCGAAACGGGTGTCGGTGCCCCGCCCCTCGTCGGCCACGGACACCGAGCCGTCGAGGTGGAGGATGACGGTGCAGCGCCCGGCGCCCGTGCTCGCCGCCTCGTCGGCCGGGTGGGCGAGGACTTCGAGGATCAGGTGCCGGACGCCGCCGGGGGCGAACTCGGCCGGGTTCCCCTGGATGCGGGCGAGGTGGCCGAGGTCGACGTCGGTCGCCCAGTCATGGGTGGTGTTACACCAGGAGGATCGGGAGGTGCTCACCACAGCACCCTAGTCACGGCTCAAGAGACGTTGAAGGACACTGCCTCGCTGATGCAGGAGCGTTGAGCTGACAGGTGCTTGTTCGGGGCTGTCGTCGGGTGGCCGCCCTCCTCATCAGCGATCAAAGACGTGTTGCGACGCGGATCAGGTCAGCGACTGCACGAAGGCGGCTGTGCGACGGCCAGGCGATCACCGTTGTCACGGGCGGAGCGTCCAGGACCGGCACGGCGGCGGGGTCCCGGCGCAGGTCGGCGCTGGCTGACTCGGGAATGACCACAGTGGTACGGCCGAGCGCGATCAGCTGGGCGGTGGCGGACGGTGTGCTCGGTGTGAACCATGACCCAACGCGTGGTCTCCAGCGTGGGAGCCGTCCGAGTGGGGTCCCGAGTGTCCCTGAGGTAGCCGGCGCCAGGCGGGCGGGAATGCCCTGGGCGCGCCGCCGCTCGGCGGTTGGCGGCGTGCCCAGGGAGGTGACCGCCCGGATGGGCGGTCGGTACGCGTCACGTCCGCGGCGGGGAAGGCGCCTGACGAGGCGTCGGAGGGAAAGGTCCGACGCCCTTCAGCGGACAGGGGTGACGCGGGTCAGCCGGCCGGCTCGGCGAGGCGCCGGCCGGACAGGTCGCCGGAGGGACGCCACGCACCCTCGGGGTCGCCGGTGGCGACCTCGAACCACGACACGGTGTTGACCACAGGAGCTCCAGCCGTCGAGTTTCTCGAACAAGGCAACGATAAGTCGTGATGGCGACAACCCTATGTCGGTGTTTCCGAACGACTAATCGAGCAGAGTGCCGTGAACGATCATGTCAGGGACGTCCGTCACGTAGCCCTCGAGCGGCCGGTCGGGACAGCGCTCGTCGCTGACGGATGCGCTCGCGATGCGGTCGAGCCTGAAGACGCGGACGTCGTCGCGAAGGCGGCACCAGGCCACCAGGTACCAGAACCCGCCCCGTCCGCCCAGGAAGACCCCGGGCTCGACGTCGCGGGAGGTGAGCGCGCCCTTCCTGTCGGCGTAGTCGAGGCGCAGGACGCGGCGGCGCAGCAGGGCGTCCTCGATGACGCGGGAGACGCCCGCGCGGCCGAGCGGCTGGATCTCCTCGCCGGTTTCGACGGGGGCGACGAGCTGGACGCGGCTGGCGAGCTCTCGCGCCAGCTCACCCTCCGAGCCCGGCATCGCGGCGACGACCTTGCGCAGCGCGCTGCGCGCCTGGCGGCCGAACGGCTGGTCTCCCGCCCTGCTGAGGGCGATGGCGATGGCGACGGCCTCGGCGGGGGTGAAGTTGAGCGGCGGCAGCGAGTGGTTCTTGTCGACCGCGTAACCACCGCTGCGGCCCGGCTCGGCGTAGATGGGCACGCCCGACTCCTGGAGGGCGGCGATGTCACGCTCGATCGTGCGCACGCTCACCTCGAAGCGTTCGGCGAGCTGGCGCGCTGACCGGCACCTGGGGGAGATCGCGCGCAGGTCCTCGACAAGCGCGTAGAGCCGATCGGTACGGTTCACAACCGGCACGCTACGCGCCGCCACCGACATTTCACCCCGTCGCGCCCTCGGGGTGACATGACTCTTCCCCGAACGGCACTCTCCGTGACCACACCGCGCGCAACCGCCGTCCGCTCACGATCAGCACAGAGTCAGGCGGTCCACTCCAGGAGTCGCTCCAGGGGCCAGGTGTTCACCACGCGCTCGGCCTCGACGCCGCACAGGGCCGCCCGCTCGCACCCGAAGCGCTGCCAGTCGAGCTGGCCCGGCGCGTGCGCGTCGGAGTCGATCGAGAACACGCAGCCCATCTCGTAGGCCAGCCGAAGCAGCCGCTTGGGCGGATCGAGCCTGTCGGGCCTGGAGTTGATCTCGACGGCCACCCCGAACCTGCGACAGGCCTCGAAGACCAGCTCCGCGTCGAAGTCCGACTCGGGCCGCAGCCCTCCGCGCCTGGTGCCGCCCTTCACGATCCGGCCTGTGCAGTGCCCGAGCACGTCCACGTTCGGGTCGGCGATCGCCGTGACCATCCTGCGGGTCATCTCGTGGGCGTTCATCCGCAGCTTGGAGTGCACGCTCGCGACCACCACGTCCAGCCGTCCGAGCAGCGCGGGGTCCTGGTCGAGGGTGCCGTCGACGTTGATGTCCACCTCGATGCCGGTGAGGATCCTGAACGGCGCCAGCTTCTCGTTCAGCTCGGCCACCCTGTCGAGCTGCCTTCGTAGGCGGGCGGGCGACAGTCCGTTGGCGACGGTCAGGCGGGGCGAGTGGTCGGTCAGCGCCCAGTACTCGTGACCGAGCTCCCTGGCCGAGGCGGCCATCTCCTCGATCGGCGAGCCGCCGTCCGACCAGTCGGAGTGGCTGTGCAGGTCGCCCTTGAGCGCGGCCCGCAGCGCGGCGCTGTCCGAGTCGAGGTCCGCGCCCTCGGTGGCCTGGAGTCTGCGCAGGTAGGTGGGGGTCTGGCCGTCGAGCGCCTCGGTGATCGCCAGCGCGGTCACCTTGCCGATGCCGGGCAGGTCGGCGAGCGCGCCGGCCTGGGCCAGCCGTACCAGCTCGTCGGGAGGGAGGTCGGCGACCACGGAGGCGGCGCGCCTGAAGGCGCGCACCCTGTAGGACGGCTCGCCCGCCCGCTCCAGCAGAAAAGCGATGTCACGCAGTGCTTTGACCGGTTCCATGCCGGTTGAATACCCGATGGGAACCCGGCACTTCACCTGCCCGTTGTTCCAGTCATAAAGCATCGATAAGCTCTGGAGCCCCATGGCAGAAACCCGGAAATCGTCCAAGGCGATCACACTGACCGCGCTCGGAGTGGTGTCGGTCCTGGTGGTCGGGTACTGCTCCGCACAGAACGACGACTACGAGGAGGTCGGCGCGGACTGCGTCGATCTCGACACCCGACTGCCTGACGGCTCCTACCAGGTGGTCGACGACGACTACTGCGACGAGGCGCGCGGCTCGCACCACGCCTACGGCTGGTACTACGGCGGCGTCAGGACCGGCGCGCGGGTGCTGCAGGGCACCACCGTACGGCCCGCGGAGGCCCGCATCACCAGCAGGAACGGGCACGTCATCCAGAAGGGCGGCTTCGGCGGCAGAGGCGGAGGCGGCAGCTGATGCGGCGGGCGCTCTCCTCGCGCTCGGTCTCGCTCGGCGCCCTCGTGGCCTTGTCCTCGGCCGTGCTGACCGGCTGCGCCTCCCCCGAGCCCTCCCCGACCATCGAGTACGCAGCTCCCTACGACGACTCCGCCGAGGATGAACCCGTCGACGACGCCGAGGAGGAGCCTGCCGACGATGCGGGCGAGACCCTCGAAGAGGACGACGAAGACGACTTCGAGGAGGACTTCGAGGAGGACGAGGTCGTCGCCACGTGCGTCGAGCGCGACAGCGAGGACGACGACTCCTACGAGGTCGTCGACGACGAGAACTGCGACGGCGTGAGCAAGCACGGCGCCTACCTCTGGTACTACGGAGGCACGACGACGAACGGCAGCAGGATGTCCGGCGGCACCACCGCCCGCCCCCGCGACGTCTCCGTCGTCACGGGGGGCGGCGACGAGCTCACCCGCTCGGGAAAGATCTCCACCAACGGCTTCGGCAACCGCACTTCGACGGGATCCTGATGCGACGCGAGCACGCCACTCCCCGTGAGGGCTGGGAGAAGACCATCGAGGGCCAGGGCCTGGCCTTCCACCGCTCGGTGCAGGCCGCGCACCTGCCCCGTCCCTACTGGGACGAGTCCGTCCACTACGTCTTCACCATGGAGCAGGTCCTCGACCTCGAAGCGCAGGTCGAGGAGTTGCACCGGATGTGCCTGGCCGTCGTCGAGCACGTGATCGCCGAGCGGCGCTTCGCCGACTTCGCGCTGCCCGAGTGGACCTGGCAGGAGATCACCCACTCGTGGGAGCGGCGCGACCCGCACGTCTACGGCCGCTTCGACCTGCGCTACGACGGCGTCTCCCCGCCGAAGCTGCTGGAGTACAACGCCGACACCCCGACCTCGCTGCTGGAGTCGAGCGTCGTGCAGTGGTACTGGCTGCAGGACCGCTTCCCCGGCGACGACCAGTGGAACTCCATCCACGAGCGCCTCATCGACAGGTGGCGCGAGCTGGTCCTGCCCACGGGGCCGACCCACTTCGCCTGGACGAACATGGACGAGACAGGCGAAGAGGCGATGACCGTCGCCTACCTGCAGGAGACGGCCGACCAGGCCGGGCTGAAGACCGTCGCCATCGCGATGGAGGACATCGGCTGGGACCCTCTGAACAGGCGCTTCGTCGACACCGGCGGGCGGGTGCTCCGCTCCGCCTTCAAGCTCTACCCGTGGGAGTGGATGCTGGCCGACAGGTTCGGCGAGCACGCCGTACGGCATGCCGCCTCCACCACCTGGATCGAGCCGCTGTGGAAGGCGCTGTTGTCGAACAAGGCGCTGCTCGCGCTGCTGTGGGAGCTCTACCCTGGCCACCCGAACCTGCTTCCCGCCTATCTCGACGGCCCCCGCGAGCTGACCTCCTACATCGTCAAGCCACTCCTGGGAAGGGAGGGCGCCTCCATGCAGATCGTCTCGCCCGACCACCAGGCGCGGACCGAAGGCTCCTACGGCGCCGAGGGCTTCGTCTACCAGGGCTTCGAGGCGCTGCCCTCCTTCGAGGGGCAGCGGCCCGTGCTGGGCGCGTGGATGGTCGCCGACGAGTCCGCGGGACTCGGCATCCGCGAGACGGCAGGATTGATCACCGACGACACCTCGTCGTTCGTCCCCCATCGCATCGAGCTGTAAAGGCACCCCATGTCCCCTCTGGTCGACCACCTTCTCTCCGGCGCGCTCGCCATCGCCGCCTACGCCGTCCTCGGCATGATCCTGCTGATCATCGGCTTCTACGCCATCGACCTGGCCACTCCAGGCAAGCTCAGCGCCGTGATCAAGCACGAGCGCAACCCCAACGCCACGCTGCTCGCCAGCTCGGGCCTGGCCGCGGTCGGCCTGATCGTCGCCGCCTCCATCTGGTCCTCGGGCGGCGCGCTGCACGAGGGGCTGCTGGCGACCGCGGTGTTCGGGCTGGTCGGCATCGCCGTACAGACGGTGGCCATGCTGATCTTCGATCTGGTCGCGGGCATCTCGGTGCGCGAGCTGGTCAAGCAGAGCGACCTTCAGCCGGGCGCCCGCCTGCTCGCCGTCACCCACCTGGCCATCGGGCTCATCACCGCCGTCGCGGTCATCTAGCGCCCCTCATCCGGCGCCGCAGGAAGCACCGACAGCGCCTCTCCGAGCACCGCCGCGACGTCCACCGCGCCGACGGCGGTGCGTTCGACGACCTGCCGCCCCACTCTGAGCAGAATCCGCACCTCGTCGCCCCTCCTGCGCACCCACAGCTCCCCCGAGGGGAACGGGGAGGGCGGCAGCACGCCGCACCTGGGGCAGATCACGCCTTCCATGCCCCGAACGCTAGGCGCGAGGTTACGGTGTGGGCCATACGCACAACCGCGTACGCAGGGGAGCCCGGATTGATCACTCCCGCCCGCTACACCGAGCTGCTCGGCCTGGCAGGACAGCTGTGCAGGAGCGCCGAGGCAGGTGTCGACCTCGGCACGATCGCCGAGCTGCTCCGCACCTCACTCGAGCTGCCCATCTGCGTCTTCTCCGAGGTGGACTTCGCCAAGGGGCTCACCATCGGCTACGGCTGGCCCGAGACGGTGTTCACCGACGACCTCATGACCGAGGCCACCACCCGCAACGCCCGAGGCCACCCGCTCGTCCGCCATTACGTCCTGTCGGGCGACCTCACCCCGCTGGAGATCACCGACACGGTCAGCATGCGCCAGTGGCGTTCGTCACGGGAGGGCAGCGATCTGTACGAGACGGTAGGCGTCCTGCATCACCTCGCGGTCCCGCTCACCGCGCCCGCGGGCGCCATGCGCTCCTTCGCGCTCAGCAGGGGTAGGGAGCGCTTCACCGCCCAGGACAGGGCCTTCGTCGAGCGGCTGCACCCCCTGCTCGTGGCGCTGGACGAGCAGCACAGGCGCGCCGTCCCCTCCCACCTGACGCCGCGCGAGCGCGACGTGCTCGGCCTGCTGCGCCGCGGCCTGTCCAGGCGCGCGATGGCCCGGCGCCTGGGCATCTCCCAGCGCACCGTGGACAAGCACCTCGAGAACGTCTACCGCAAACTCTCCGTACCCGACAGGATGGCCGCCGTCAGGTTCGGGCAGGAGCGGCGCACTCCGTCGGACCTGGCACTCTAGAGGCGTGACAGACCACGAGGACCGGACACGGGAAGACACCACCCGGCGTCTCGAGCGCAACATGGGCACCCTGGGCACCGCGGCCATGGCGCGCATGGACGATCGGCTGCCGTGGTTCCGCGCCCTGTCGGCCGAGGACCGCTCCTGGGTCGGCCTGGTCGCGCAGGCGGGCATCGCCGCCTTCGTCGAGTGGTTCGCCCACGCGGGCGAGGGCCGTCCAACGCCGAGCATCGAGTTCTTCGGCACGGCGCCGCGTGAGCTGAAGCGCTCGATCTCGCTGCAGCAGACGGTCGACATCGTCCGCATCGTCGTCGAGGTCGTCGAGACCATGACCGACGAGCTGGCCGCCCCTGGCGGCGGCGACCAGCTGGAGCAGGCGATGCTCCGCTACACCCGCGACGTGGCCTTCGCCGCCGCACAGGTCTACGCCCGCGAGGCGGAGGCGCGCGGCGCGTGGGACGCCAGGCTGGAGGCCCTGATCGTCGACGCGCTGGTGCGCGGCGAGGTCGACGACGGGCTCCACTCGTGGGCCGCGGCGCTCGGCTGGACCTCCGCCCCCGTCGTGGTGGTCGCGGGGCACGCCCCCGACGAGGACCCCCGAGCGGTCATCGACGGCCTGCGCGAGAAGGGCAGGCGCATCGGCATGGACCTGCTGGCCGGTGTCCAGGCCGACAGGCTCATCGTGATCGTCGGCGGCGCCGACAACGTGGACCACGCGGCCAGGCAGGTGGTGCCGCGCTTCGGCGCGGGCCCGATCGTCATCGGCCCCGAGGTGCCCGACCTGCACGCGGCCGCCCGCTCGGCGCGGGCCGCGATCGCCGGGCTGAAGGCCTCCTCGGGCTGGCCCGACGCGCCGAGGCCGGTCCACGCCGAGGACCTGCTGGCCGAGCGGGCCCTCGACGGCGACGACGACGCCAGGCAGCAGCTCGTGGAGAACGTCTATCTCCCGCTGGCAGGCACGCCGCTGCTCGACACCCTCGCGACCTATCTGGAGCAGGGCACCTCGCTCGAGGCCACGGCCCGCCTGCTGTTCGTCCATCCGAACACGGTCAGGTACCGGCTGAAGAAGATCACCGAACTGACGGGTTACCAGCCGACGGAGGGCAGATCGGCCTTCACCTTGCAGGTCGGCCTGATATTGGGCAGGCTCACAGAGAGCGCCGTAACCTGGCGCGCTCTAACGTAACTCCACCGAAACCCCTACTGTAGGGTTCCTACAAAAACCCTGGGACAAAGTTCGTACGGATCTCTATCCGCGTGTCGGACTTCTACAGGGCATGGTGGAAATCGTGTTCGTACTCGTCGCTCCGGGCCAAGGCGCCCAGACCCCAGGCTTCCTGTCCCCATGGCTAGAGCTACCAGGCCTCGCGGACAGGCTCTCCGCATGGTCGGAGGTCGTCGGGCTCGACCTGATCGCCTACGGCACCACCGCCGACGCCGACGAGATCCGTGACACCGCCGTCGCCCAGCCGCTGCTCGTGGCCGCCTCGCTGGCCGCCGCCGAGGCTCTGGGCGCGACCCCCGATCTGCTGGCGGGCCACAGTGTCGGCGAGTTCGCCGCGGCAGCGCTCGCCGGGGTGCTGACCCCCGAGCAGGCGCTCAGCCTGATCCGCGAGCGCGGCCAGGCCATGGCCAAGGCCGCCGCGGTCACCGAGACCGGCATGACCGCCGTCCTCGGCGGCGTCGAGGCCGACGTGCTGGCCGCCCTCGAGCGGCACGGCCTGACCCCCGCCAACATCAACGGCGCCGGTCAGATCGTCGCGGCGGGCACGCTCGAGCAGCTGGCCGCCTTCAAGGAGGAGCCACCGGCCCGCGCCAGGCTGATCCCGCTGCAGGTCGCCGGCGCCTTCCACACCGTGCACATGGCGCCCGCTGTCGACCAGCTGCGCCAGGCCGCGGCCGCCCTCACGCCCGGGGATCCGCACACCAGGCTGCTGTCCAACGCTCACGGGCAGGTCGTCGGCAGTGGCGCCGAGTTCGTCGAGCTTCTGGTCAACCAGGTCAGCAACCCCGTGCGCTGGGACTCCTGCATGGAGACCATGGCCGCGCTCGGCGTCACCAGGATGGTCGAGCTGCTGCCCGGCGGCACCCTGACGGGCCTGGCCAAGCGCGCGCTGCGCGGCGTCCAGAGCGTGGCACTGAAGACCCCCGATGACCTCGACGCGGCCAGGGAGCTGATCAAGTGAGGATTCCCGAGGTCGCGGCAGGAGCGAAGATCCTGTCCTTCGGCCACTACCAGCCGGCCAACATCGTCACCAACGACGATCTGGCCAAGACCATCGAGACCAACGACGAGTGGATCCAGTCGAGGGTCGGCATCAAGGAGCGCAGGGTCGCCCCCGCCAACGAGACCGAGATCGACATGGCGGTCCACGCGGGCGGCAAGGCCCTGGCGGGCTCCGGCCTCGACGCCTCCGACATCGACCTGGTGATCGTGGCCTCCTGCACGCTCGAGTCGCAGATCCCCAACGCCGCGGCGAGGGTCGCCCACCGCCTGGGCATCGACTCCCCCGGCGCCTTCGACGTCAACGCCGCGTGCGCGGGCTTCTGCTACGCGCTCGGCACGGCCAGCGCCGCCGTACGGGCGGGCTCGGCCAAGAACGTGCTCGTCGTCGGCACCGAGAAGCTGTCGCAGTGGATCGACTGGACCGACAGGGCGACCGCGGTGATCTTCGCCGACGGCGCGGGCGCGGCGGTCGTCACGGCCTCCGAGACCCCCGGCATCGGCCCCGTGGTCTGGGGCAGCGCGGGCGACAAGTTCGACGCGATCATCATCAAGGACCGCGACTCCTTCCTGCAGCAGGAGGGCCAGACCGTCTTCCGCTGGGCCACCACCGCGCTCCACCCGGTGGCCAAGGAGGCCTGTGACCGTGCGGGGGTTGACCCGGCCGACCTGGCCGCGTTCGTCCCGCACCAGGCCAACCTGCGCATCATCGAGGCCATCGCCCGCAAGCTCGGCGCGGACAACGCCGTCATCGCCCGCGACATCGTGCTGGCGGGCAACACCTCGGCGGCCTCCATCCCGCTCGCGCTCTCACGCATGATCGAGCGCGGCGAGGTGCAGTCGGGCCAGCTGGCCCTGCTTCTCGGCTTCGGCGCCGGTCTCACCTTCGCCGGCCAGGTCGTCGAGATCCCATAGCTTGTACGGCTCGCCGTACAAACCCAAGAAAGAAACTCAAAGGAGAACTACCGACATGGCAGTCAGCGAGCAGGAGATCCTCGAAGGCCTCGGCAAGATCGTCAACGAGATCACTGGGATCCCGGCGTCCGAGGTCACCCCGGAGAAGAGCTTCGTGGACGACCTCGACATCGACTCCCTGTCCATGGTCGAGATCGCCGTGGCCGCGCAGGACGAGTTCGGCGTCGAGATTCCCGACGACCAGCTCAAGAACCTGAAGACGGTCAAGGACGTCCTCAACTTCATCCAGGCCTGAAAGTCCCTTCTGATCAGCAAGGAGCGTAACCACGTGAGTGCAAACCGGGCACGAGTCGTCGTCACCGGGTTCGGCGCGACGACGCCCCTCGGTGGAGACGTCACCTCGACCTGGTCGGCGCTCCTCGCCGGTCAGTCGGGTGTGCGAAGCATCACCGAGGACTGGGTCGACAGCGTCCCCGTGAAGTTCGCGGGGGTCGCGGCCGTCGACCCGTCCGAGGTGCTTCCGCGGCCCGAGGCGCGCCGCCTCGACCGCAGCGAGCAGTTCGCCCTCGTCGCCGCGCGGGAGGCCTGGCAGCACGCCGGCGCTCCGCAGGTGGCGCCCGAGCGGCTCGGCGTGGTCGTCTCCAGCGGCATCGGCGGCATCACCACGACGCTGTCGGCCTACGACACGTTCAAGGAGAAGGGCTGGAACAGGCTCTCGCCGTTCACCGTGCCCATGCTCATGCCCAACGGCCCCGCCGCCTGGATCGGTCTCGACCTGGGCGCTCAGGCGGGAGTCCACGCGACCGTCTCCGCCTGCGCCTCGGGCGCCGAGGCGATCGGCTACGCGATGGAGATGATCAGGTCGGGTCGCGCCGACGTGGTCGTCGCCGGTGGCACCGAGGCCGCCATCCACCCGCTCAACATCGCCGCCTTCGCGGCCGCGCGGGCCATGTCGACCCGCAACGACGACCCGCAGGGCGCCTCCCGTCCGTGGGACCGCGACCGCGACGGGTTCGTGCTCGGCGAGGGCGCGGGCATCGTGGTGCTGGAGTCAGAGGAGCACGCCAAGGCGCGTGGCGCGCGGGTCTACGCCTACGCCGCAGGTGTCGGCTACTCCGCCGACTCCCACCACATCACCCAGCCCGAGCCCGAGGGCCGGGGCATCATCATGGCGATGACCCAGGCGCTCACCGACGCCGGTGTCACAGGCCAGGACGTCAAGCACATCAACGCGCACGGCACCTCCACGCCGGCGGGCGACGTCATCGAGGTGCAGGCCGTGGCCAAGGCCATCGGCACCCACCCGCTGGTCACCTCGACCAAGTCGATGACGGGCCACCTGCTCGGCGGCGCCGGCGGCATCGAGTCCGTCTTCACGGTCAAGGCTCTCGAGGACCGCGTCGTGCCCGCCACCATCAACCTGGTCAACCCTGACGACGGCATCGAGGTCGACCTGGTCCACGGTGGGTCCCGCAAGCTCCCCGATGGTGACATCGCCGCGGTCAACAACTCGTTCGGATTCGGCGGCCACAACGTCACCGTCGTCTTCACCACGCACTGAGGGAGCCATAGATGACCGTGCTCGACAACGGGGTGGTGACCGGCGCCTCCGACGAGTCGCCCGTCGATCCCCGCGATCCGATCGTCCGCCTGGCCGCGCTGCTCGACGAGGGCTCGCTGCGGTTGCTCACTCCCCAGGACAAGAGCGGCGTGCTCGCCGCCATGGGCCGCGTCGAGGGTGTTCCCGTCGTCGCGTTCTGCAGTGACGCCCGCTTCCAGGGCGGTGCGATGGGCAGCGAGGGCTGCGAGCACATCGTCCACGCCTACGACGTGGCCGTCCGTGAACGGGTGCCGGTCATCGGTGTCTGGCACTCCGGTGGTGCGCGACTCGCCGAAGGCGTCGAGTCGCTGCACGCCGTCGGGCGGGTCTTCTCCGCCATGACCAAGGCGTCGGGCATCGTGCCGCAGCTGTCGGTCGTCGTCGGCCCCGCCGCCGGTGGCGCCGCCTACGGTCCCGCGCTCACCGACATCGTCATCCTCGCCGACCAGGGCCGCATTTTCGTCACAGGGCCCGACGTCGTGCGCAGCGTCACGGGCGAGGACGTCACCAGCGCCGCGCTCGGCGGCCCCGAGCCGCACAGCAAGCGCAGCGGCGTGGTGCACATCGTCACCAAGACCGAGGGCGACGCGCTGCTCAGGGCGCGCCAGCTGGCCGTGCTGCTCGGCCACCAGGGCCGCGTGCGCAGCTCGTCGGTCGACGAGGTCGATTTCTCGGCCTTCCTGCCCGAGTCGGCCCGCCGCGCCTACGACGTCAAGCCGCTCGTCAACGGCCTGCTCGACGAGCCCGGCATCGAGCTGCACCCGAAGTGGGCGCCCAACATCGTCACGACGCTCGGCCGCCTCGGCGGCAGGACCGTCGGCGTCATCGCCAACAACCCGATGCGCCTCGGCGGCTGCCTCGACGCCACGTCCGCCGAGAAAGCCGCCCGCTTCGTTCGTATGTGTGACGCCTTCGGGGTGCCGTTGGTTGTCCTCGTGGACGTTCCCGGTTATCTCCCCGGCGTCGGACAGGAGCACGACGGCGTGGTCCGCCGCGGCGCCAAGCTGCTGCACGCCTTCGCCGAGGCCTCCGTGCCGCGCGTCACGCTGGTCACCAGGAAGGCGTACGGCGGCGCGTACATCGCGATGAACTCCCGCGCCCTCGGCGCCACGCGCGTCTTCGCCTGGCCGACGACCCAGGTCGCCGTCATGGGCGCGGTCGCGGCGGTGCGCATCCTCAAGCGCCGCGAGCTGGCGGCCGCCCCCGAGGAGGAGCGCGCGGAGCTGGAGAACCGCCTGGCCGAGGAGCACGAGAAGCTCGCCGGCGGACTGGCGCGGGCGCAGGAGCTGGGCGTGATCGACGAGGTCATCGACCCGTCCCAGACCCGCGGCGCGATCGCCAGGGTCCTCGCCACGGCCACCCCCGCCCGCGGCGCCCACGGCAACATCCCGCTGTAGTGCCCGACCGCGTGTGCCCCCTCCACCTGCTGGAGGGGGCACACGCGCATGCCGTCTCGCTGACGAGGCGCTCGGCCGCGCGTCGATCAGTGGGCGTGCTCGGCCCCGGTGACGGTCCGCCGGTCAGGTCGGCCGGCCGTCTACCGCACGAAGGTTTGGAGATCCCAGATGTTGATCTTGCTGTCCCGGCCTGCGCTCAGGACGACGTGACGCCCGTCGAGCACGGCGGTCTGGACCGTCTCGACGCTTCCGTCGTGGCCGATCAGCGGATCGCCGAGCTGCCTGCCGGTCGACAGGTCCCAGAGACGCACCGTCGCGTCCTCGCCCCCGCTCACCGCCAGGACACGATCGCCGATCACGGCCGTGTCCAGGGCGACGACGGCATCCTCATGACCGGTGAGCGGGTCACGGATGAGATCGTCTCCATGCTCGTCGGACAGGCCCCACACATGGATCTCGTCCTCGACCCCCGCCACCACGATCGGATCACCAGCGAGCCGTGCCAGTGAGACGGCCGGCACGCCCTTCTCGTCGGTGTCGAACGACCTCACTTCCCCGCCCGCCGTCAGATCCCACACCGCCACCCCTTCGTCCATCCCGCCCGCCGCCGCCAGCGAGAGGCCATGGGCATATGTGGCCGTGAGACAGGCGATGCGGCCGATGTCGTTGGAGAGTTCGGTGAGAACGTCCTCGGCGGACGGCCTCCACACCAGGATCTCGTCCGCGTACTGCGTGGCGGTCACGAACAGCGGCGGTCCCTCTCCCCGCACTTCGGTGATCGCCGCGAGGTAGGGATCGTCGAAACCTGCCCCCCGGATCAGCTCGCCGCTCTCCAGATCCCAGAAGGCGAAGCCCTGTTCGTCGCCTCCCGCAGCCAGGATCACCCGTCCGCCGGACACGACTGCGGCCACCGAATCGACATCGTTCTCAGCATCGGGATACCGGGCGGCCAGCGGGTCCCCGGCGCAGGCGAAGGTCAGCGGCCGCTCCTGCCACACGTCCCGCAGGGGATCCCAGGTCCACACTCCTCCATACCTGGAGTCGGCACAGACCACGAGCGGCCCGGCAGGGGCCCCGACCAACGTGAAGTCCATGATCCGGGACGAGGAGGGCACTTCACTGCTCAACATCACCGATCGCGCAAGCATGTCGCGAAGGTACAGCCAAAGATCCACACCCGCGAACGTTTCATTCGCCGGGCAGCCGTTTGGGCTTCGACCGCGTTGCCCCTGCGCGCACGGTTCGACGCCGGCACGGCACCGCGCCGGCTCGCGGCGGGCCCGGCGCGGCGGTGTTCGGCCCACCTGCGAGCCGGTCGGGACCCGCGGCCGGTCACACCGCCGCGTGGAGCCAGCGGACCGGCGCGCCGTCGCCGGCGTAGCGGAACGGTTCGAGCTCTTCGTCCCAGGGCTTGCCGAGCATCTTGTCCAGCTCGTCCTCCAGCACGCACCGCCCCTGCGAGGCCATGAGCATCACCGCCCTCAGCCGGTCCTCGGGGATCATGATGTCGCCCGCGGCCCCGATGACCGCGTTGAAGGCGCCGAGCGTCGGCGTGTAGGCGTGCCTGGAGCCGTCCACCCCTTGCGAGGCGTCCTCGGTGATCTCGAATCGGATGCGCTGCCAGCCCATGAGCGAGGAGGTGATGGCCGCGGCGATGCCGGGGCGTCCTTCCCACTCGGCCTGCGCGCGCACCACGTTCGGCGCGGCAGGTTGGGGTGTCCACGTCAGGTCTACGGGCACGCCAAGGACACCCGCGACTGCCCATTCGATATGAGGGCATAGCGCGGGCTGAGCCGAGTGGACGTACAGCACGCCACGAGCAGACACCGGACCTCCCGTTTCGGTACGAGGTGCGCCTTCCCCAACGGCCTCGTCCTGGGATGATCACAAGTGACTAGGGAGAGACTACCGTCGGTTGCCGCCCGGTGCTAGTGGGGGGCTATACCAAGATGTTGCGGCTGGGGCATGTGACGTCTGCCCGGGGCAGGAAAGATACGGGTCCATGGACATCCAAGCTGTCGGCGCGGCGCTCATCCGCCCCGGCCAACTTCTCACCGACCGCGGGGCGCTGTCGGCGGCGGCGCGATGGACGCAGGCGGTGTCCGAGGCCGACGGGGTGTTCCGCATCAGGCTCACGCCCGGTGTGGACCCGTGCGAGATCGCCATGAGGCTGCGCGAGGAGGGCCACAGGGCGGGACCCAACCACGTGCTGACGGGTCAGCCGCTGTGGTTCGGCGGCCCGGCCTCCAGACCGTTCCCCGCGGCCCCTCTGGCGGCCCCCTCCGGCCGCGACGGCCCGCAGGTGCGGGTGGCGGTGGTCGACACCGGCATCGCGGCGCACCCGTGGTGGGCCAAGAGCGACTGGTACGGCAGGCTGGGGCCCGAGGCGGCCGACCGTCCCGACGGCGACGGCGACGGCGCGCTCGAAGCGCAGGCGGGCCATGGCACCTTCATCGCGGGTCTGATCCAGCGGCGCGCGCCCTCGGCCGCCTTCCAGGTCGCCAGGGTGCTGGGCGCCGACGGCGTCGGCGACGAGGCGGGCCTGCTGCGCGCGTTGCACCGGCTGCGCGCCGACCCGCCTCAGGTGCTCAACCTCTCCCTGGGCTGCCATACCTTCGACGACCAGCCGTCCAGGCTGGTGGCCGACGCGGTGGGCTCGCTGGAGAGCACGGTGACGGTGGCGTGCGCGGGCAACACCGCCTCCGACCGTCCGTTCTGGCCGGCCGCGCTGCCCTCCGTGGTCGGGGTGGGCGCGCTGGACGCGGCGCAGGAGCACAGGGCGCCGTTCTCCGCCCATGGGCCATGGGTGGACGCCTGGGCCAGGGGCGAGTGGCTCACCAGCACCTTCCTGGAGTTCGGCGAGTTCGAGGGGTTCGCCAGCTGGAGTGGCACCTCTTTCGCCGCCGCCCTGGTCTCCGGAGCCTTCGCCGCCTCGCCCGCCGTGCGCGATGTCGCCGATCTGCCTGATTCGCGGCAGATTCCGGGTCTGGGAGTTGTCGTTCACTCAACCTGAAAGCCCTCGGTCGCGATAAGGTTTACTCTCAGTCCTCGTCTCATTACGAGGAGGCATCGTGAGCGACCACCGTCTCCCGGAGGAGCTGCTGAAGGCGGCTGCCGACGGCGACCACTCCGCATGGACCGGCCTGGTCGGCCGGTTCGGGCAGCGGATGTGGTCGGTCGCTCACGCGTGCGGGCTGAACGAGGCCGACACCGCGGACGCCGTCCAGGGTGCGTGGTTGCGGCTTTTGGAGAATCTGCACTCGATCAGGGACCCAGCGAGCGTGGGCGCCTGGCTCGCCACGGCGGCCAGACGTGAGGCTCTGCTGATTTCCCGGAGAGGCGCGGGGCTGCGCCCGCACCTCTGCCTTCCTGAAGGCGGTCCCTTCGATCCCGACCCTGCCTCGCTCATTCTCGAGGCCGACGAGGGACGTCTGCTCTGGCAGGCGGTGTCCGCACTACACGAACCATGCCGAACCCTGCTCCGCCTGGTGGCGACGGTTCCCGAGGCGGGAACGCACCAACTGGCGGTTCGGCTGGGCGTGCCGACCGGCAGCGTCGGGCCTACTCGACTTCGCTGTCTGAACAAGCTGCGCACCCTGATCTCTCAAGAGGAAACGGTGCCATGATCGACGACGAGTACCTACTGGCCGCGCTCCGCATCGCCGCGGGACACGACCCCGTTCCCGCCCATGTCTCGGCCGCCGCGCGCGACACCTTCGCGCTGCGTCTCGCCCAGGCCGACACCGCCGCCCCGGCGGAGAGCGTCGCCACCCGCGACACTCGCGACGCGGACGGGCCACGCCTGGTCAGGTTCGCCACCCAGGACTTCTCCTTCGATCTGGAGGTGACCATCGGCGACGGCCTGATCGACCTGGCGGGGCGGGTGACACCGCATCCCGGCGACGGGGCCACGATAGACATCCGCACGCCGCATCTCACGGTGTCGCGCGACCTGCCGTCCACCGGCCAGTTCGCCGCCACCGGCCTGCCGCCCGGCTGGTTCAGCGTGGTGTGCCACCGGCCGGGGTTCACGCCCGTCGCCACCCGATGGGTGCGGATCCGTCCGTGACAGAAGGGCTGGTCGCGCGGGCGGAGGAGGCGATCCTCCAGTCCGGGATGGATCCCGCGCGGGCGCTGGACAGCGCCCGCGCGGTCTTCGCCGCCGCGCAGGAGGCAGGGGCCGTCGAAGCGGTGGTGATCGCCCTGCGTGCCATGGCGTTGGCCTGCAGGGAGCTGGGCGATCTCGAGACCGCGGAGAGCCATCTGCGCCGCGCGATCGCCACGAGCGGCGCCCCGGCCGAGCGGCTGGCCCAGGCGCGGTTGTCGCTGGTGAGCGTGCGCACCCAGCGCGGCCACCCGCTGCAGGCGCTGCGCGTGGCCGCCATGGCGTGGGCCTACCTGTCGCCGCTCGACCGCGCCAAGCTCGACACCCAGCGGGCCGTCGCGCTGGCGCACCTCGGCCGCCACCAGGAGGCCGTCGCCTCGTGCGACAGGGCGCTCGCGGTCCTGGCCAAGGCGCCGGGCACCATCGACGACCAGCGCTTTCGCGCGGGTGGGCTGCTCAACAGGGGGCTGGTGCACGCCTACCAGGGCCGCTGGACACAGGCCACCCGCGACATCGCCTCCTGTCTCGAACTGTCGCAGCGCGCGGGGCTGGCGCACCTGGCCAGGCTGGCCGCGGCCAACCTGCCCTTTCTCGCCGTACGGCAGGGCGACATCCCCGCGGCCTTCGCCCACTACCGGGCGTGCGAGGACACCCTGTTCGGCTACCCCGAGCGCCTGGCCACGATGCGGGCCGACTTCGCGGGCGCGCTGCTGGCCGCCCACCTGCCTGGCGAGGCGAGGGCGATGCTCAGCCTGGCCGTACCTGAGCTGGAGGCCGCGGGCGCGCAGGTGGCGCTGGCCGAGGCGAGGCTGCGCCTGGCGCAGGTCGAGCTGGTCACCGGCGACGCGCGCCAGGCGCTCGCCGTGGCCCGCAGGGCCGAGGCGGAGCTGAGCGCCCAGGGCTGCGACTCCTGGCGGCTGGCGGCCGAGGTGGTCCTGCGCGCCAGGCTCGCCCTGGAGCCGCCCTCTCGCGAGCTGCTCGAGCGGCTGCTGGCGTGCGCGCACGACCTCGCCTCCTCCTCCTTCGCCGCCGAGGCTGCCGCCGTACGGCTGGCGGCCGCCGAGCTGGCGCTCACGCTGGGCGACACCGAGACGGCCACGGCACAGCTGTCACTGCTCGACCCCGAGGCGGCGGCGCGGCGTCCCGCGCGCGAGGCGCGCCATCTGGCCCCGCTGCTCGACGCGCCCGCGCTGAGCCTGCGCCACCTCATCCCGCTGGCCTCGGCGCAGCAGGCCGCCTACCCGGGCGGCGAGCCCGACCCCTGCGACGGCGTGCCGTCCCCCGTGCGATGGCACGCGGCGGCGGTGCTGGCGGGGCTGCGCGGCGACAGCGCGGCGGCGTTCGCCGCGGTGCATCGAGGGCTGCGGGAGGTCGGCTCCGACGCGGGGCGCTTCGACGATCCCTCGCTCAGGGCGCACATGGCCCGCGCGGGGCATCGGCTGGCCTCCTTCGGCCTGGGGCTGGCGATCGACACGCGCGAGCCCGAGTCGGTGTTCGCCTGGGCCGAGCGGTGGCGGGCGGTGGCGGGCGGGCGCCCCGACGCGCCCGGCATGACAGCGGTCAGGTCCGCGCTGGCGGGGGCGGCCCTGGTGGAGTTCGTCTGCCACGACGACGCGCTGCTGGTCCTGGTCATCACCGCCACGGGCATCACCCTGCGCAGGGTCGCCGACACGGCGACCGTGTCCGAGGCCGTCGTCAGGCTCAGGTACGGCCTGCGCCGCGCCAGCCTGGGCGACGCCGCCCCCGGAGGCAGGCACGGCGGCCCCAACCCGGTGCTCGCCGAGGCCACGATCCTCCAGCGGCTGCTGCTGGAGGAGGTGGCCGAGGAGATCGACGGCCGCGCTCTGGTGATCGTCCCCGCCGGCCCCCTGCACACGCTGCCCTGGTCGGTGCTGCCGTGCCTGCACGCCAGGCCGGTGAGCGTCGTGCCCAGCGCCGCGGCGTGGCTGGCGGCCCGTGAGCGGGCTCGCCGCGCGCAACCGCTGGTGATCGCCGCCGCGGGCCCCGGGCTGCGGCATGCGGCCACCGAGGTCGAGCGGGTGCTGGCCGCCCACCGGCGCACCGAGCTGGTGCGCGGACGCCTCGCCGACGTCGCCGACGCGCTCGGCAGGGCCGACGTGCTGCACCTGGCCGCGCACGGCACCTTCCACTCCCGCAGCCCGCTGCTGTCGAGCATCGAGCTGGAGGACGGGCCGTTGATGGCCTACGACCTGCTCACCCACGACTGCCCGCCGCGCCTGGTCGTGCTGTCGGCGTGCGACTCGGGGATGGCCAGGGTGCCCGCGGAGGGCGCGCCGCTCGGGCTGGCGGGAACGTTCCTGGCCAGGGGCGCCGCCTGCGTGGTGGCGGGGCTCATCCCGGTGCCCGACGACGAGGCGCTGGCGCTGATGACGCTCTTCCACAACCTCATCGCCGCAGGCGAGCCGCCCGCCGCCGCACTGGCCACGGCCTCCAGCAAGACGAGGGTGCCCGGCTTCGCCTGTTTCGGCGCGGGCGAGCACCCCGTGGTCGTCAGCCGGTCGCGACGGGACGCGAGGGGTCGGTGATCCAGTGCGACCACGAGCCCACGTACAGCGCCGCGCGGACCCCCGCCACCTCCAGCGCCAGCACCTCGTGCGCGGCCGTCACGCCTGACCCGCAGTAGGCGCCCACCCGCACGTCCTCGACCGCGCCGAGCACGGCGAAGCGGGAGCGCAGCGCGGCCGGATCGAGGAAGCGGCCGTCGGGGCCGACGTTCTCCGTGGTGGGGGCGCTGACGGCGCCCGGCACGTGCCCGGCCACCGGATCGATGGGCTCGACCTCGCCCCTGTACCGCTCGCCCGCGCGGGCGTCCAGCAGCACGCCGGTGCTGGCCAGCGCGCCCGCCTCCTGCGCGGACAGCACCGGCATGCCGCCCGGCCTGGCGGTGAAGTCGCCCGTGACCTCCGGGACGTCCTTCGTGACCGGCAGGCCCGCCTCCTGCCACGCGCGAAAGCCGCCGTCGAGGACCCTGACGTCCTCGTGGCCGAAGTAGCGCAGCGCCCACCAGGCCCTCGCCGCGGCGGTGGCGTCGGCGTCGTCGTAGACGACGACGGGGCGCGAGCCGTCCACGCCGAGCCTGCGCATGGAGGCGGTGAACGCCTCCGCGGAAGGCAGCGGGTGACGGCCGCCCTCGCCCGCGGGCGCGGCCAGGTCGGCGTTGAGGTCGCAGAAGGCGGCGCCCGGAATGTGGCCCTCGGCGTAGGCCTCACGCTGCGGCGGGCCGCCCAGACGCCAGCGCACGTCGAGCAGGGCGGCCCCTTCGAGCGCGGCGAGCTCGGATGGACCGATCAGAGGGCTGGTCATCGGGTGGACACCTCCAGAAGTGGGACAAGCTGCTCGGCGGCCGTCATCGAGCCGTGGTAGCCGACGAAGGCCGCCTCGATCGGGTGGGTCGCAGAGGCGAGGATGACACAGTCGGTGTACGGCACGGCGACGAGGTCGCCGATCCTGCCCATCCACTCCCTGCGCACGTCGGGGCCGAACCACCCCGAATCCACCGCCTCCTGTCTGGACACCACCCACGCCTTGCCCGCCAGCACCTCACGCCATGCCTCGAGCACCGCGGGAGCGGCGCCCTTCTCGGTGTAGACGTGCCTGGCCCTGGCCTCTCCTCCGAACATCGCCACGCCCTCGCTCAGGGCGGGCGTGGCCTGCGCGTCGATCTTCTCCACGGCGTTGACCATGCCGTGGTCGGCCGTGACGTACAGCGCCGAGCCGGGAGGGAGCGTCTCGGCCAGCCGCGCGGCCATGTCGTCGACCAGCTCGAGCTGGTCGAGCCACTGGGGGCTGCCCCAGCCCACGAGGTGCCCTGTCGCGTCGAGGTCGCCGTGGTAGACGGTCACGTGGGCGCGGGGCCCTGCCAGCATCGCCTTCACCCCCGCCACGCGCTCCTCCACCGTGTCGGCGGGCACGTAGCGCACGCCCCTGTAGACGGCCTCGGTCAGGCCCGTGCCCTCGAAGGCGGCGGGCCCGACGTAGCTGGGCGTGATGCCCGCCCTGGCCGCGCGCTGGTAGACGGTCTCGGCGGGCTGCCACTCGGAGGGGTCCATCGGCGGCATGCCCTTGGGCAGCGTCCAGCGCAGGCAGTTGAACAGGTGCCGCTCCCCCGGCACGGCCAGCGTCATGCCCAGCATGCCGTGCTCGCCGGGAGGCAGGCCGGTGCCGAGCGAGCACAGGCTGGTCACGGTGGTCGAGGGGAAGCCCGCGGTGAGACGCCTCGCGGTGGCCGAGGACAGGAAGGGGGCGCGGTCGGCGTGGGCCCGCAGGAGCTCGGCGCCCAGCCCGTCGACCAGGAAGAGGCAGACCCGGTCGGCGGGGGCGAGATCCAGGAGGTTGTCCGAATCCGCGGACCGGGCGCCCTGGTCGCGGCTCGGGACGCCGAGGGCGGCGAGGAGTGAGCTCGGCAGGTCGGCCAGGGAGTTGCCGCCGTAGGCGGGGACCATGGGCTGGGGGGGCTTGCCGTCCATCACGCTCCTGAGGTGTCGAACTCGGATGGGTGCGCGCTCGTGCGGGCCTCCGCTCGAGCTCGCCGGGGCCAGGGCGGCCGGACGCGTGCGCCACCGCCGCTCAGGGGACGTGCGTCGGCGCGCCCTCGCGAGTCCGGTGCGCGGCGGGGCGCGGGGAAGCGGGCCCCTGACCTCGCCCCGCGCACAGGGGGCGCACGCAGGGGCTCCGCCTCGGCCCGCGCGCGATGGGGGCGGTACGAGCACGCGCGGGGCGGTGGCGTAGGGCGCGGAGGCGGGGGCACGGGGTGGCGGGAGGTCAGGTGGCGGCGCGAGCGGTGGCCTCGGACAGGGCCTTGGCGAAGGCGAGCACGTGCCCCACCGCCTCGGGACCGTCGGCGGCCTCGCTGACCCGCAGCGACAGGTCGTCGGCGGTGATCGCGCCGGTGTAGCCGTGGTCGGCCTCGCAGTTCTCGTCGCCGCAGGTGGCGGGTTCGAGGTCGACGTGGGAGATGGCGCCCCACCCGATGGTGAGCGTCGCCTCGGTGGGCGGCACCCCGGGAACGTAGGAGGCGGGATCGGGCACGACCCTGGTGACCGCGACCGACTGGACGCGGCTGAGCCGTACGGCCTCGGTGGTGGTGGAGGCGTGGGAGGCCGAGACGCCCTCGGCGGGCGGGTGCTCGTCGGTGTGGCAGACCAGCAGCCGGGAGCCCGTCAGGACCAGCACCGTGACGTGCCTGCGCACCTCCATGGCCGGGTCGAACGTGGCCTCGTGGTGCACCACGTAGGCGGTCACCGCCTCCTTGCCCAGCGCGGATTCGACCGCATCGGTGACGAGGTCGGGATAGTAGCCGCTGCGCTCGATCGCTTCACGCAGGCCCGCGGCTGAGACTCGGGTTTCCCTCATGGCATCCATCCTGCCAGCCCTCGGACACCGCTCACACTCACAGGCACATATCCGGACATTTCCTAATACGTTATGCATATCGCTTTACCGGATACTTTTATAGAGCGCCATGGCGGACAATTGCCTGACATAACATTTCGCCAACTCGTATCCCGTTCCGCGGCATACCCTGCCGGAACAGCGGGCATCCCCGGCCGCCCTTGGCCGTGCCCCGACCGCCTCAGCGCGGCGGTCGGCTCCCCTGCGGGCGCTCGGACGAGCCGGCAGTCCCTGTCCCGGCACCGAGAAGAGGCGGCGGACGTCCCGGTGTCCAGTCGGGGCGCTCGCTCCTCCGGTTCTCCCTGACCTGAGGCGGGAGCACACCTCCCACTCCCGGGCATGGGCGATCCTCCGGTTCTCCCTGGCCGGGGCCGGGGCGGGTCTCACTCCCCGCGCCCGGACCGGGGCGGGGCTCCTGCTTCTCGTGCCCGGACTGGGGGCGGGGCTCCCGCTTCCCGTGCCCGAACCGGGGCGGGGCGGGGCGGGGCTCTCGTTGTCTGGGCCAGAGGCTTCGTCTCAGGGGTCGGCCGAGGCGGTTGGACCCCCGAGGGTGGGTGAGGTGACGCGTTGTCGTCTGAGGGGCTCAGGTCAGGCGAGGCGGCGGGGGCCTCCGTCGCGGCGGGGGCCCTCGGGGCTTCTCAGGACGGCGCGCGCGCCCAGCACGAACACCTCCGACTCCCCCACCAGGACGGGGTCGAGGTCGAGTCTGGCGACCTCCGGCAGGTCGTTGGCCAGGCGGCCGACCCTCACCAGAAGCTCCTGCAGCGCGCCGACGGCGACGGGCGGGTAGCCGTACTCGCCGAAGAGCAGCGGCGCGGCCTCCACCGAGCGCACCAGGCCCGCGGCGTCCTCCGCGGTGAGAGGGGCCAGCCGGTAGCCGCGGTCGCGCAGGAGGCGGGCCGTCACGTCGCCGAGGCCGAAGGAGACGACAGGGCCGAAGGCGGGATCCTCCAGGACGTTCACGACCGTGGGGACGGCAGGTTGGGGTGCCATCTTCTGGACGGCGAGGACCACGTCCGCGCCGAGCTGTCCTGCGAGGTCGGCGTGGGCCTGCCGGACGGCCGCGGGTGAGGTCAGACCCAGGCGTACGGTGCCGGCCCGCTTGGCGGCCTCGGGGTCGGCGGCCTTCAGCACCACCGGCCAGCCCAGGCGCTCGGCGGCGGCGACGGCGTCGTCGGGGGTCTGGACGATCTCGGCGGGCCAGACGGTGAGGCCGTAGCAGGCGAGCAGCTCGGTGGGGTCGATCTCGACAGGACCGACGTCGGCCCGCGGCGACTCCTCCGGCTGGACCTCAGCCGGAGTGCCTACGAGGTCGGCCGCCGAGTTCTCCTGACCCGTGGATCCCGGGACCTCGGGCGGGGTGCCTACCGGGTCGACCGCTGAGCTCTCCTGACCCGTGGATCCCGGGACCTCGGCCGGAATGCCTACCGGGCCGTCCGCTGAGGTCTCCTGACCCACGAGCTCCGGGACTTCGGCTGCGGTCCCCTCGGGGGATGCGGGGGGTTCGGCTGGAGGGTGGGTCAGGGCTTGGGCGACGAGGGTGCGGGCCGATGCGGTGTCGATGTGGTCGAGGTCGGGCGGCGCCCCCGCCGGCTGCTTGCGCCACAGCGCGTACCGCACGACGTCGGCCAGCGCCCGCACCGCCTCCTCGGGCGCCGCGTACGAGGGCACCGAGCCGCGTTCGGGCAGGGCGGCCGGGTCGGTTCGCAGTTCGGCGGGCATCCCGAGCTGTCCTTCGAACGTGGCGAGCACCGGCTTGCCCGCCTCACGCGAGACCCTCACCAGCTCGGCCGCCACCGAAGCGGAGTCGCCGGGGATCGGGGGCATGTAGATGACGACCGCCGCGTCCACGTCCGGGTCGGCGAGGACGCCCGCGAGAGCCGTACCGAACTCCTGGGCCCCTGCCGCCGCGCCGAGGTTGACCGGCGGGCGGGGCTCGAGCCCCGCGCTGACGCACGCGTCGACGGCGAGCAGGCCCAGGGCGTCGGAGTTGGTGACCAGGCCGACGCGCGGCCCCGCGGGCAGCGGCTGGCAGGCCAGCAGCTGCCCGACGTCGAACAGCTGGATGAGGTCGTCGACCCTGATGACGCCCGCCTGGTCGAACAGCGAGCTGAGCGCGCTGTCGGGCAGGCGCAGGGCGGAGGCGGAGTGGCCGATGGGCACGCCCTGGGTGGTGCCGCCGCTCTTCACCACGACGATCGGTTTGCGGCGCGAGATGCGCCTGGCCAGGCGGGCGAACTTGCGCGGGTTACCCAGCGACTCCAGGTAGAGCAGGATGACCTCGGTGGCCTCGTCCTCCTCCCAGTACTGCAGGAGGTCGTTGCCCGACACGTCGGCCCTGTTGCCCGCCGAGACGAAGCTGGAGATTCCGATGCCCCGCTGGGCGACGCGCTGCAGCAGCGCGGTGCCGAGGGCGCCCGACTGGCTGAAGAAGCCGACCCTGCCCCTGCCGGGGACGGTCGCCGCGAGCGTGGCGTTCAGCCGTACGGCCGGGTCGGTGTTGGCGATGCCGAGGCAGTTGGGGCCGACCACGCGCAGGCCGTACGCGCGGGCGATGCGGGCGAGCTCGTCCTGGCGCGCCCGCCCCTTCGGCCCCGTCTCGCCGAAGCCCGAGGAGACCACGACCAGGCCGCGCACGCCCTTCTCCGCGCACTCCTTGACCACGTCGATCACGCTGTCAGCCGGTACGGCGAGCACCGCGAGATCGACCTCGCCGTCGATGTCCTTGACGCTCGGGTAGGCCCGCACGCCCGCCACGGCCCGCACCTCGCGGTGGACGGGGTAGACGGGCCCGGTGAAGTCGGCGGCCAGGAGGTTGCGCAGCACGGTCTGGCCGACGCCGCCCGGCTCGCGTGAGGCGCCGATGACGGCGACGGAGCCGGGCGTGAGCAGCCTGGCGATGGAGCGGGCCTCGGCGCGGTGCTCGCGTGAGGCCGTCACCTCGTCCGAGGTCTCGGTCGGGGTGAGGTCGAGCGTCATGCGGACCACGCCGTCGGCGAAGCGGCTCTGGGCGGTGTAGCCGACCTGGCGCAGGACGCCCATCATCTTCATGTTCGCGGGCAGCACGTCGGCGATGAAGGTCTCGATGCCGCGCTCGCGGGCGGTGGCGGCCAGGTGCTCCAGCATGACCGAGGCCACGCCCCTGCCCTGGTGGGCGTCCTCGACGAGGAAGGCGACCTCGGCCTCGCCCGGAGCCGTGCGGTCGTAGCGGACGACGGCCACCATCTCGGTGCCGATCGTGGCGATCAGGGCGACCCTGTCGACGTAGTCGACGTTGGTGAAGAAGGCCACTTCGCGGTCCGACAGCTTGGGCCTGGGCCCGAAGTAGCGGAAATAGATGGATTCGGCCGACAGTCGTGAGTAGAACGCCCTGAGCCGGTCGGCGTCGGCAGGCCTGATCGGCCGCACGTGCGCCGTGCCACCGTCGGCCAGGACGACGTCCGCCTCCCAGTGGGCGGGATAGTGAGCCTCCACAGTCCCGAGCGTAGACCCGTGCCTCACATGCGGCGCCCGTTGGGCAACGCTTGTGCATCGACTAGGACCGGGTGTCCGGTGTATGCCCCACGAGCAGGCCCGAAGCTGTTAAGTTTTTCGGCGTCAGGCGCGAAGGATTGCAGCAAGGCGGTGACATCATGACGCGGGTCGTGGTGGTGGGCGATCTCATGACCGATGCGGTCGCGCGCGCCCGCTACGCCCTCGCCAGGGCGAGTGACACCCCGGCGATCGTCACCATGCACGGTGGCGGGTCGGGGGCGAACATCGCCTCCTGGCTGGCGGTCGAGGGCGCCGAGGTCGCCTTCATCGGCCGCCGTGGCGCCGATATCACAGGGCGCAACCGCGACATGGAGCTCATGGGCTACGGCGTGGACGCCAGGCTCGTGATGGATCCCGAGCGGCCGACCGGCACCTGCGTGGTGCTCGTCACGCACAAGGGCGAGCGCACCATGCTCTCCGATCCTGGCGCCAACGCCGCGCTGTCGCCGGAGGACCTGCCGCGCGACCTGTTCAACTCGGGCGGCCACCTGCACCTGTCCGGCTACACGCTGATCAACGAGGGCTCCCGTGAGGCGGGCCTGGCGGCGCTGGAGATGGCGCGCAGGTCCGGCATGTCGATCTCGGTCGACTGCTCGTCCTCGGCGCCGCTCGAGCGCACCGGCGCCGAGCCGTTCCTCGAGTGGACCAACGGCGTCAAGCTGCTGTTCGCCAACTCCGACCAGGCCAAGGTGCTGACCGGCCGCGACGACCCCGAGGCCGCGGCCAAGGTGCTCACCGCCTGGTTCCCGCAGGTCGTCATCAAGATGAACGTCGACGGCGCGCTGTGGTACACCAACGGCCGCCCCGAGCCCGTCAGGGTGGCGGCCGAGCCCGTGGAGCGGGTGGTCGACGGCACGGGCGCGGGTGACGCGTTCTGCGCGGGCTTCCTTCCCGCGTGGTTGGCGGGCAAGCCGCCGGCCGAGGCGCTGTCGGCCGGCTGCGCCCTCGCCTCCAAGGCGATCTCCCACCTCGGGGCTCGCCCGCGCCTCTGACGCACAGGCTGCAGCCGCCGCTGCCCGACAGAGGTGAACCGCCCGACCTGAGCCCGGCCGTCTCGACCGTGGCAGGTGGCCGGGAGGCTGGTGCTGCGGGAGGCGTCGCTGCTGCCGCTGCTGTGGAACAGGTCGGCGCTGATCCGCGGCAGGAGCGCCACGAACCTTCAGGTCAGCCCGACGGGGTGCCCGATGGGCGTGGCGTCCTGACGCGCCTCGCGACCCGTCAGGACGTCGTGGCCAGCGCCAGGGGAAGGACGGCGGGCGCGCCCGCGTGGCGGATCAGCGCCGCGCCGAGCGTCATCGTCCAACCCGTGTCGACCCTGTCGTCGATCAGCAGGACCGGGCCGCCGCACTGGGCGATCGCCGCGCCCAGCTCCTTGGGCATCGCGAGCGTCCCCCTGATCGCCTGGACCCGCTTGGCGCTGTTGAACTGCTGGCCGGGCGAGCCCGCCCGGTAGCCGAGCTCGCCGAGGTAGGTCAGCCGCCCCACGCTCGCCAGCCGTTCGGCGAAGCCGCGCACGAGCTGCGGCCTGGACACCGAGGGCACGTTGACGACCGCGACGGGCCGCTCCTTCCAGTCCCACGCGGCCAGCACCTGGATGACGGCCTTGAACATGTCGTCGGGCAGCTGCGTGTCGGGGCCGTTGAACAGCTCTCTCAGCCGGTTGCCCCAGCCGATGTCGGTGAGCCTGCCCAGCGCCCTGCCCGGCTCGGCGCCCAGCTCCGGCTTGATGCGCCCGGAGAGGTCCTGCAGCCCGGTGGGCCACTGCTTGCGGGCCTCGACCTCGACGCCGGGCCTGGACAGGGTCTGGCGGGCGCTCTCGACCGCCACCGCCGCGATCTCGGGCGAGCGGTGCCGGCCGGTGCAGTTGTCGCAGCGCCCGCACGGGGTCGCCGCGTCGTCGTCGAGCCGCCTGCGCAGGTACTCCTCCCTGCACTCGGTGGTGGTGAGGTAGCCGAGCATGGCCTCCTGCTCGGCTCTGCGCTCCGCGGCGATGCGGGCGTAGCGCTCGGCGTCGTAGGCCCACTCCTCGCCCGTGGCCGTCCAGCCGCCCTTGACCCTGCGGACGGCGCCGTCGACGTCGAGCACCTTGAGCATCATCTCCAGGCGGCTGCGGCTGAGGTCGACGACCGTCTCGAGCGCCTGGGTGGACATCACCCCGCCTGCCTCCAGCGCGCCGAGGGTGGCGCGGACCACCTGCTCAGAGGGGAAGGCGAGGGAGGTGAAGTAGGCCCAGATGTCGCGGTCCTCGGTGCCGGGCAGCAGGATGACCTCGGCCCGTTCGACGCCACGGCCTGCCCTGCCGACCTGCTGATAGTAGGCGACGGGCGACTGCGGTGCGCCGACGTGGATGACGAACCCGAGGTCGGGCTTGTCGAAGCCCATGCCGAGGGCGCTGGTGGCGACCAGTGCCTTGATCTTGTTGTTGAGCAGGGCCTCCTCGGCCGCGAGCCGTTCGGCGGGCTCGGTCTGGCCGGAGTAGGCGGCCACCTCGTGGCCCTGCTCGCGCAGGTAGGAGGCGATCTCATGGGCGGCGGCCACGGTGAGGGTGTAGACGATGCCCGAGCCCGGCAGCTCGTTGAGTGTCTGGGCCAGCCAGGCCAGGCGCTGCTCGGCGGTCGGCAGCCTGACCACCGACAGGTGGAGGCTGTCGCGCTCCAGCGGCCCGCGCAGCACCAGCGTGCCCTCGTCGTCGCCCATGGGCGAGCGCAGCTGCTCGGCCACGTCGCGGGTGACGCGGGCGTTGGCCGTGGCGGTGGTGGCCAGCACGGGGATGCCTGGCGGCAGCTCCTCGAACAGCGTGGCGAGCCTGCGGTAGTCGGGCCTGAAGTCGTGGCCCCAGTCGGAGATGCAGTGGGCCTCGTCGACCACGACCAGGCCCGCGCTCTCGGCGAGCTCGGGCAGGACGTTGTCGCGGAAGTCGGGGTTGTTGAGCCGCTCGGGGCTGACCAGGAGCACGTCGACCAGGCCCTCGGCCACGCGCCCGTAGACCTCCTCCCACTCCTCGGGGTTGGCGGAGTTGATGGTCACGGCGCGGATGCCGGCCCGCTCGGCGGCGGCGATCTGGTTGCGCATCAGCGCCAGCAGCGGGGAGACGATGACCGTGGGGCCCTCGCCGAGCTCCCTGAGCAGCGCGGTGGCGACGAAGTAGACGGCCGACTTGCCCCACCCCGTGCGCTGGACGACCAGGACCCTGCGCCGCTCGACCACCAGGGCCTCGATCGCCGTCCACTGGTCGTCGCGCAGCCGCGCGTGCTCCCCGGCCAGCGCGCGCAGGTGGGTCTCGGCTTCTTCCCGCATCATCGCGACTGCTTCAGTCATGTGCTCCTTGTTACCAGGTCTCGCCGACGAATTCGCCCGCGAGCGCCCGAAGGAGGGGTCAGGAGGCGTCCGCGTGCTCGGGGAAGGCGTTGACGGTGACCCTGTGCATGCGGCGGCGTTCGGTGTAGTCGGCGACGGCGTAGTGCTGGGTGGAGCGGTTGTCCCAGAAGGCCAGCGTGCCCGGCCGCCAGTTCAGCCGCACCTGGTACTCGGGCGAGCGGATGTGGTCGATGAGCAGCGGCAGCAGCGCCTCGTTCTCCCTGTCGGACAGGCCGACCAGGCGGGTGGTGGAGGCGCGGTTGACGAACAGCGCCTTGCGGCCCGTCTCGGCGTGGGTGCGGACGACGGGGCGCACCAGCGGCGGCCACTTGGCCTGCACCTCGGCCAGGTCGAAGGGGTGGCCCTTGGAGATGGCCTTCTTCATGGAGGCCGTGATGTCGTGCACGGCCGTCAGCTCGTCGCACAGGCGCTGCAGCGGCGGCGAGAGCGTCTCGTAGGCGAGATAGGTGTTGGCCCAGAGGGTGTCGCCGCCCACGCTGGGCAGCTGGACGCAGCGCAGCAGGGACCCCATCGGCGGGGTCGGCTCGAAGGTGTTGTCGCTGTGCCACTCGTCGCCGCCCTCCCCCTTGGGGTCGGTCTGGTCGAGCACGTGGATGGGGCTGGCGCCGTCCTTCTTGAAGGCGGGGTGGTTGAGCGTGCCGAAGTTGAGCGCGAACTGCAGGTGCTGGTCGTCGTCGATGTGCTGGTCGCGGAAGAAGAGCACGAGGTGCGTGAGCCAGCCCTGCCTGAGGGTGGCGACCTCTTCGGACGAGAGCGGTTTGCGCAGGTCGACGCCGGTCACCTCGGCGCCGATGTGCTTGGTCACCGGATGGAACTCGATCATGACGCCTCCAGGGGTCTCCTCTGCACGGAACGTACTTGCCAAGCAATTGCTTGGTCAAGTCGTGGATCAGACCGTGGTCTGATGCGCGGGGGCCTGGAGGCCGGGAGCCTGGTCGGCATGATCACACACCTCGCGCTGACGCTCGCGCTGCTGAACCCGGCGCCCTCCCCCTCGCCGGCCCCCACGGAGAAGATGGAGATCTCGGAGGTGAGCGTGCCCGTCGACTGGGACAGACCCGAAGGGCGCGCGATCACCCTCAAGGTCGGACGGCTGCCCGCCACCGGCAAGGCCGAGGGCTCGGTGCTGATCGCCTACGGCGGCCCGGGCGCGCCCGGCATCCTGCTGACGGAGACCATGCCCCAGATGTGGGCCGAGCTGCGGAAACGGATGAACATCGTCACCTGGGACACCCGCGGCTACGGCAAGCAGGTCCAGGGCACCAGCACCGCCCTGCCGTGCACGTGGACGCGTGTGCCGATCCCCGCCTTCCCCGAGGACGACGCCGACTTCGCCAGGCTCTCCGACCTCAACCGCGGCCTGGCCGAGCCCTGCAGGAGCAGCGACCCCGAGCTGTTCGCCAACATGAGCTCGGCCGACCACGCCAGGGACATGGAGGCGATCAGGAAGACCATCGGCGAGCCCAAGCTCACCTTCTACGGCGCCTCCTACGCCGGGTTCTACGGCCAGGCCTACGCCAGGCTCTTCCCCGGCAAGGTGCGCGCCATGGTGCTGGACGGCACCTGGAACCACAGCGCCGCCGACTGGAACAGGGAGCTGGAGCTGAGCGCCCTGCAGAACGAGCAGGCCATGGGCCGCTACTTCGCCTCCTGCGAGCGCGAGGCCTGCCGTCCCGCCTTCTGGCAGAAGCTGGTCGCCAAGGCCGACCGCACCCCGATCCCCGCGGGGGCGGGCCTGGCCTACGACGGCCGCGACCTGCAGGGACTGGCCCAGTCCTTCGTCCGGCAAGGGCCGAAGGGGTGGAGCGCGCTGGCCGAGGCGATCACCAAGGCCGCCCGCGGCGACGCCTCCGGCTTCGTTCCCGCCCGCGGCCTGCGCTTCCCCGACGCTGCCAACGGCGTCACCGAGTGCACGGACTGGCCGCGCTTCGCCGGCAGGAAGGACATGGCCGCAACCGTCGCCCGTCTGAACAGGATCGCGCCGAACACGGGGACGGCGGGCACGATGGCCACGGCGACGCTGAACTGCGTGGGCTGGCCCGCCGGGGTGACCAACCCGCCCGCGCCGCTGCCGAAGGGCCTGCCGCCGCTGGTCGGCGCTGGTGCGTGGGGCGAGTCCGACGCCGTGGCCAGGGTGCTGGCGCAGGTGCCTGGCAGCGGCCTGGTCAGGCACGACGGGCCGGGGCACACCCTGTACCCCTCCAACGAGTGCGCCCGTGGGCACCTCAACCGCTACCTGACCGGCCTGGTGGTCCCAGCGCCGGGGACGACGTGCTGAAATAGCGCGCGTGGATGTCATCACCTGGTACCTGGAGCAGCGCTCGCCCGACGCCCTGATCCCCGCGAGGGAGCCTCGGCTGCCCGTCGAGGTGGTCAGGGCCGAGGTGCCCTCGCCCGAGTTCGGCCGCTTCCTCTACACCGCGGTCGGCGGCGACTGGCAGTGGACCGAACGGCTCGCCTGGACCTACGACCAGTGGATGACCCACCTGACCAGGCCGGGCGTCGAGACGTGGGTCGCCTGGCACAGGGGGACCCCCGCTGGCTACGTGGAGCTGGAGCCGCAGGAGGGGGCGCAGGTGGAGATCGCCTACTTCGGGCTGCTGCCGTACGCGATCGGCGGTGGCGTGGGCGGCCACCTGCTCTCGGTCGGCACCGCCCGCGCCTGGGACCTGGCCACCCGCTGGCCCTCCCTGCCCGAGACCCGGCGGGTCTGGCTGCACACCTGCTCGCTCGACGGCCCCGCCGCCCTGGCCAACTACCGGGCGAGGGGCTTCGAGGTCTACGACGAGAAGCTCAACGAGCCCGGCGACGTGGACGAGGGGACGACTCCGGGACCGTGGCCTGGCGCCAGGCCCTGACCGCGAGCCGATCATGACGGGGCCGCAAGCCGTACAAAGGGTCAGCGGTGTCGCGGGCACCCGAGATTCTTCGGCACAATGTTCGACATGGCCCGACGGACGACCACACCCCCTCCTGACGAGGACTTCGAGGAGCGGATCGTCGACATCGACGTTTCCGCCGAGATGCGCACGAGTTTTCTGGAATACGCCTACTCGGTGATCTACCAGCGCGCGCTGCCCGACGCGCGCGACGGGCTCAAGCCCGTCCAGCGCCGCATCCTCTACTCCATGAGCGAGATGGGCCTGCGCCCAGACCGCGGGCACGTGAAGTCCTCGCGCGTCGTGGGCGATGTGATGGGCAAGCTGCACCCCCACGGCGACACCGCCATCTACGACGCCCTGGTGCGCTGCGCCCAGCCGTTCTCGATGCGCATCCCCCTGGTCGACGGCCACGGCAACTTCGGCTCGCCCGACGACCTGCCCGCGGCGATGCGGTACACCGAGGCGAGGCTCGCGCCCGCGGCGATGCTCATGGTGCAGTCGATCGACGAGGACACCGTCGACTTCAAGCCCAACTACGACGGCCAGGAGACCGAGCCCACCGTCCTGCCGTCGGCCTTTCCCAACCTGCTGGTCAACGGCACGACCGGCATCGCGGTCGGCATGGCGACCAACATGGCGCCGCACAACCTCGTCGAGGTCATCGCGGCGGCCCGCCATCTGATCAAGAAGCCCGACGCCACGCTCGACGAGCTGATGAAGTACGTGCCCGGCCCCGACCTGCCGACCGGCGGTTCGATCATCGGGCTGCAGGGCATCCGCGACGCCTACGAGAGCGGGCGCGGCACCTTCAGGATGCGCGCCAAGTGCGCGGTCGAGCAGATCACGCCGCGCCGCAGGGGCATCGTCGTCACCGAGTTGCCCTTCAACGTCGGCCCCGAGCGCGTGATCGCCAAGATCAAGGAGCTGGTCAACGCCAAGAAGCTCCTGGGCATCGCCGACCTGAAGGACCTCACCGACCGGCACAAGGGCCTGCGCCTGGTCATCGAGATCAAGAACGGCTTCATCCCCGAGGCCGTGCTGGAGGAGCTCTACCGGCTCACGCCGATGGAGGAGACCTTCGGCATCAACAACGTCGCGCTGGTCGACGGCGAGCCCCGTACGCTCGGCCTGCGCGAACTGCTGTCGGTCTACGTCGACCACCGCATCGAGGTCGTGCGACGCAGGTCCGAGTACCGAAGGCGCAAGCGCGAGGAGCGCCTGCACCTGGTCGACGGCCTCATCGTCGCGCTGCTCAACATCGACGAGGTCATCCAGGTCATCCGCTCCAGCGACGACTCCGCCCAGGCGCGCACCCGCCTGATGGAGGTCTTCGAGCTGTCGGAGATCCAGGCCGCCTACATCCTCGACACCCCGCTTCGCCGCCTGACCCGCTTCGACAAGCTCGAGCTCGACCGCGAGAAGGAGACCCTCTCCAGGGAGATCGCCGAGCTGACCGAGATCCTCTCCTCCGACACCCGCCTGCGTCAGGTGGTCTCGGGCGAGCTGGCCGACGTCGCCAAGCAGTACGGCACGCCGCGCCGTACGGTGCTGCTGGAGGCCTCGGGCGTCACGCGCAGCGCCGCGGTGACGCTCGAGGTGCCCGACGACCCCTGCCTGGTGCTGCTGTCGTCCACGGGGCTGCTGGCCCGCACGACCGACGACTCGCCGCTGGCCGGAGGGGCCGAGCGCGCCGCGCACGACGTGCTGATATCGGCGGTGCGCAGCTCGGTCAGGGGCGACGTGGGGGTGGTGACCTCGCAGGGCCGCATGATCCGCGTCAACGTGGTCGACCTGCCGACGCTGCCGCCCTCGGCCAACCCGCCGTCGCTGTCGGGCGGCCATCCGATCGCCGAGTACGTCTCGCTGGAGCCTGGCGAGGTCGTGGTGGGCCTGGGCTCGTGCGACCCCTCGGGCCCGGGTCTGGCGCTGGGCACCGCCCAGGGCGTGGTGAAGCGGGTGGTGCCCGACTACCCGGCCAACAGGGACGACTTCGAGGTCATCGGGCTGAAGGAGGGCGACACCGTGGTGGGAGCGGTGGAGCTGGAGTCCGAGGAGCACGACCTGGTCTTCATCACCTCCGACGCGCAGCTGCTGCGCTTCCCCGCCTCCGCGGTGCGCCCACAGGGACGGCCCGCCGGCGGCATGGCGGGCATCAGGCTCGACGACGGCGCCGGTGTCATCTGGTTCGGCGCGGTGGACCCCTCGCGTCCCTCCCAGGTCGTGACCATCGCCGGCTCGTCCACCGCGCTGCCGGGCACCCAGGTGGGCGGCGGCAAGGTCTCCGACTACGCCGAGTTCCCCCCCAAGGGCAGGGCCACCGGCGGGGTGCGCGCGCAGCGCTTCCTCAAGGGCGAAGACGTGCTGCTGCTGGCGTGGGCGGGGCCCGGCCCTGCCAAGGCGGTCTCCGCGGTGGGCAAGCCGGTGCCGCTGCCCGACGAGGTCAGCAGGCGCGACGGGTCGGGGCTGCGCCTGACGCATACGATCGCCGCGGTGGGCGGGTCGCTGCGGGCCGGCTCCGAGGAGGCGCCCGCCGAGGGATCGCCCGCCGAGGGGTCGTTCGCCGCTGAGGCGCCCCAGCCCTCCTGACGCGCCGGGGCCCCGCGTGGTCGCGGGGCCCTGTGCGGTACCACTCGCGCAGTCTGGCTCTGGAGAAGGCCAGGCCGCGGTCATCGCGCCGAACCTGGTCAGCGCGTTCGGCGTGTTCTTCATGACCCAGTACCTGTCGGCCGCCCTCCCGACGGAGCTGCTCGAGGCCGGCAGGGTGGACGGGTGCACGACGTTCGGCCTGTTCTGGCGGGTCGTGCTGCCGCTGGCCAGGCCGGCCGCCGCCGTCCTCGGCATGCTGACCTTCATGAACGCCTGGAACGACTTCTTCTGGCCGCTGGTCGTCCTGACCCCGGAGAACGCCACGGTCCAGGTGGGCCTGTCGGCCATCTCCAGCGGCTACTCCGTCGACTACTCCTTCACGCTGGCGGCCACGACCGTCGCCACGATCCCGCTGCTCGTCGTGGCGATGCTGTTCGGCAAGCAGATCATCCAGGGAATCATGCACGGAGCCCTCAAGGGATGACCACTGGGCCTGCGGCTACGAGCCCAGGTTCGGCACCGCGCACGTCGACCGCGCGACGCGGCGCCGTACCCCAAGGAGAGCGCGCTCTGGCTGCGCGACGGATCAGAAAGAACGCCTTGACGCGATTGCACCGCACGCCTTGAATTCGGGATGGTGCGCTCAAGAGAGCGCTCTCTTCCCTCAGGAGGCGCAGTGACCCCCCGCCGCATCGGCGCCCTCAGCGCGATCACCCTGCTCTTATCGGCCTGCCTGGCCACCGCCGCGCAGGCGGCCGCCCCGCTGACCGTCACCGACTTCGAGAGCGACACGCTGCCGCCCGGCGTCGTGGCCTGGGGCAACGACGGCGCTTCCACCCCCACGCTCAGCATCGAGACCGACACCAGCCGCGTGCTCAAGACCGTCTACAACGTCAGCCAGTGGGGCGGCTGGTCCCACGACCTGCCCGCCGGCCAGGACTGGACACCGTACGAGGGCTTCGCCTTCTCCGTGAAGGGCACGGGCTCCGGCCAGAAGATCTTCTTCGAGATCAAGGACGGCGGCGGCGGGCCGGGCAGCTCGGAGCTGTTCGAGTCGTCGTTCACCGACACCGAGGCCGGCTGGCGCCGCGTCGAGGTGAAGTTCGCCGACTTCGTCAGGCGCGGCGACTACCAGCCGGGTGGCGCGCCCACCGACGGGCAGCTCGACCTGGAGACGATGTGGGGCTACTCGATGCGCCTGCCGTCCGCCTCCTCGGGCACGCTGCTGTGGGACGACGTCCAGGTGTACGGCACCGCCCCGCCCCGCCCCGTGCGCCTGACCACCACCGCGCCCGTCTACCCGGTCAAGGAGAAGGGCTCGGCGCAGGTCGGCGTGGCCGTCTCGGCCGTCCCGCCCGCCGACCTGACCGTCCACTACAAGACCGGTTCCGGTACGGCGACCGCAGGCTCGGACTACACCCCCGCCGAGGGCACGCTGACCTTCCCCGCGGGCACGCCGGCGGGAACGGTGAAGACGTTCACGGTCACCACCAAGGGCGACTCCGACGCCGAGGTCGCCGAGACCATCCCGATCGTGCTGTCGGGTGAGGGCGTCACGCCACCCGCCGACGACGCCGTCGTGGTGATCGACGCGCACGGGCTGCCGTACCTCGACGCCCGCAAACCGGTGAAGCAACGGGTGGCCGACCTGATGGCGCGCATGACCCCGGCGGAGAAGATCGGCCAGATGACGCAGGCCGAGCGGGGCGCGCTGGCCAAGCAGGACGACATCGCGACCTACCTGCTCGGCTCGCTGCTGTCGGGCGGGGGCTCGGCGCCGGCCGCCAACACGCCCAAGGGCTGGGCGGACATGGTCGACGGCTACCAGTTGCGCGCCCAGCAGACCAGGCTGCAGATCCCGCTGATCTACGGCGTCGACGCCGTCCACGGCCACAACAACGTGATCGGCGCGACGATCTTCCCGCACAACGTCGGCCTGGGCGCCACCCGCGACCCCTCGCTCGTGGAGCGGACCGGCAAGATCACCGCCAGGGAGGTCAAGGCCACCGGCATCCCATGGAACTTCGCGCCGTGCCTGTGCGTGTCGCGCGACGACCGCTGGGGCAGGGCCTACGAGTCCTTCAGCGAGGACCCCGCGCTCGTCTCGCGGATGGCCTCGATCGTGGACGGGCTGCAGAAGAACGGCGTGCTGGCCACGGCCAAGCACTACGTGGCCGACGGCGGCACCGCCTTCGGCTCCTCGACCACCGGTGACTACACCATCGACCAGGGCGTCTTCACCGGCAGCAGGGCCGAACTGGAGGCCATCCACCTCGCGCCGTTCGTCGAGGCGGTCAGGCGCGGCGTGGGCACCGTCATGCCGTCCTTCTCCAGCGTCGGCGACACCAAGATGCACGCCCACAGGGAGCTGATCACCGACGTCCTCAAGGGCAGGCTCGACTTCAAGGGCTTCGTGATCAGCGACTGGCAGGCCATCGACCAGATCCCCGGCGACTACCCGAGCGACGTCCGCACGTCGATCAACGCGGGACTCGACATGATCATGGTCCCGTACGCCTACGTGAGCTTCGTCGACACCCTGACCGCCGAGGTCGCCGCCGGGCGGGTCGCGCAGTCCAGGATCGACGACGCGGTCTCGCGCATCCTCACCCAGAAGTTCGAGCTCGGCCTCTTCGAACGCCCTTACGCCGACAGGTCGGGCCTGCCCGACGTCGGCTCGGCCGAGCACCGGCAGGTGGCCCGCGCGGCGGCCGCCAGGTCGCAGGTACTGCTGAAGAACGACGGCGGGCTGCTGCCGCTGCCCTCCTCCGCGAAGGTGTACCTCGCCGGCTCCAACGCCGACGACCTCGGCAACCAGGCCGGCGGCTGGACGATCAGCTGGCAGGGCTCCTCGGGACCGATCACCGAGGGCACGACCATCCTGCAAGGCATCAGGGGACGCGCCGCCTCCGTCACCCACTCGGCCGACGCGTCGGCGCCGCTGGCCGGTCATGACGTCGGCGTGGTGGTCGTGGGTGAGACGCCGTACGCCGAGGGCTTCGGAGACGTCGGCCGCCAGGGTCGCACGCTCGACCTGTCGGCCGCCGACCGCGCGGCCGTGGACAAGGTGTGCGGGGCGCTCAGGTGCGTCGTGCTCGTCGTGTCGGGACGGCCGCTCTCGCTGGGCGACCTCTCGGGCGTCGAGGCCGTCGTCGCGTCATGGCTGCCGGGCACCGAGGGCGCGGGCGTGAGCGACCCGCTGTTCGGGGCCGTGCCGTACACCGGCAGGCTGCCCTTCTCCTGGTTCCGTACGGCCGGGCAGCTGCCGCTCAACGTGGGCGACGCCGCCTACGACCCGCTCTTCCCCTACGGCTGGGGCCTGCGCACCGACCCTGCGAGGCCACGCCTCAAGGCGGTGCGCGACCAGCTGGCCAAGGGTGACGGGACGTCCAGGGCGGCCGCGGCGGCGCTGAGCGTCGCTCTGGCCTCGCGCAACTGGACGGCGGACGGGTCGGTGCGGGACACCAGAGTGGTGCTGACCTCGCTGGGCGTGGCGGCGGCGCTGTTGGAGCGCTCGCGTAGCGACACCTTCGCCCAGGACGACGCGGTGGTGTCGGTGGCGAGGGACGTCGCGCAGGCGGCAGGGCGCAGGCCCGACCTGCAGGCGGCGGCCGATCACGAGCTGGCGGCGGGCAACCTCAGGAAGGCCGTGGACCTCCTGACCCAGTCGGCCCGCTGACCGGTTTCGAAGGGGCGGGCCGCGCGCTGCGCGCCCGCCCCGTTTGTCTACGGCGTCGAAGATCGTCTAGCGTGGATCATTCCGTCCGCACCCCCCGAGCGGAGAGGACCTCCGTGCCGGGCTCGAGCACCACGCCCTGGACGGCCGCCTACACCCGCCTGGTGGCCGACAACGTCCGGCATCACCGCACCCGTCAGGGCCTCAGCGTGCAGAAACTCGCCGACCGCTGCACGGCCATGGGCCTGCCCATGGAGCGCTCGAACCTGGCCAAGCTGGAGAGCGGCCACCGAGCGTCGGTCACCGTCCCCGAGCTGCTCGTGCTCGCCCACGCGCTCAACACGCCGCCGCTGCTGCTGCTCGCGCCACTGGGCCGCGCCGACAGCGTGGAGATCCTGCCCGGGGTCGAGGCCGCGCCGCAGGAGGCGGTCTTCTGGCTGGACGGCACCGCGCCCTCGTCCACGGCGACGACGAGGGCGCCGACGCTCGCGCCGAGCTCCAGTCGCTGCGCGCCCACCAGCGGCTCGTGGACGAGTGGTCGGCTCGCACCCGCGCGGCAGGGGCGGCCCGTGCCCGTGCCGAGACACCGTCGCGACCTCGCGCCTGGCCGGGTCGCGGTCTCGCGGCCCGGTCGGAGGGCGCGGGCGGCAGGGGGCGGACGGCAGGGGGCGGTCAGCCGTCCTCGGCGAGGCACAGGCAGAACGGGTGCCCCTCAGGGTCGAGGAAGACACGGAAGTCGCCCTCCTCGCTCGGCTGGAACTCGTGCTTGGTGGCGCCGATGGCCAGCACCTGCGCCTCCGCCTTCTCGAGATCGTCGACGGTGACGTCGAGGTGGAACTGCTGCGGCATCTCGGCTCCGGGCCAGGCCGGCGGGCGGTAGTCGTCGACCTTCTGGAAGGCCAGGCGGGGGAAACGGCCGCCGTCGCTGACGACCACCCAGTCGTCCTCGTCCCCTGTGACCTCCCAGCCGACCAGTTCGGCGTAGAAGCGGCCCAACCGCTGTGGGTCGGCGCAGTCAAGGACGGTCGAGCGCATCCGCGCGATTCCCGACATCGAGCTCTCCTCTCCTCCGTGCCCGCTGTTGATACACGGGCCTACCGACATTCCCAGGAAGGGCGGCCCTATCCCAGGGACCTCGCGGCGTCCTGCGATGATCGCGATCGCGGAGGGCGCCCATGGTGAAGCCCGGAGCTGGGGGCACGGCACGACGAGATGAGACGGCGTGGGCGTACAGGAGGGGTTCCCGCGCCACCTCACGCGGCGGTGGCCAGAACCCCCAGCTCCGGTGTCAGGCGGACGCGGTGACGGCAGGAAGAGCGAGCAGGAGCTCGTGCGGCTCACTGCCGGACCAGTCGCGGATGAAGCGAGCCCCCTCCTCGCCAGGAGCGAACTCGTCGAACCCGAGAGGTCCGAAACACCCCGCCTTCTCCAGCATCTCGATGAGCGGGTCGTCCTCGGGGAGGCTCTCGGTGTAGGCGGCCGCGTCGAGCAGCGCCAGGGCGCAGCGGGCGTTGTGCCCGTCGTCGGCCGCCTCGACCCGGTCCAGGCGGCGACGCCCCTGCGCGCGCAGGTACGCGGCGAGCGATTCGGTCCTACTCACGTCCATCCTCTAAGGTCACACACGTTGGGCAACGTCATCATCACGCAAAGTGAGCGGTGATCGTGGGTTCTTCCACAACTTGCCGCCAATCAGCCCCCGGAAACCAACACGAAACGGGCATGCGGAATCATCAATGGCATGACTGCGTTCGACGACCTCCTCGCCGCCAACGAGACGTATGCACGGGCGTTCGCCTACTCGGGCCTCACGGGCAGGGCAGCGCGTGGCCTTGCCGTCGTGACCTGCATGGACTCCCGCATCGACCCCCTCGGCCTGCTGGGCCTGCGGGCCGGTGACGCCAAGATCCTGCGCAACGCGGGAGCCAGGGTCACCGACGACGTCCTGCGTACCCTCGTCCTGGCGGTGTACCTGCTCGGAGTCCAGCGGGTGCTGGTGATGCCGCACACCGACTGCGGGATGGCGAAGGTCACCGACGCCGACGTGCACGCCCTCACCCAGGAGAACGGCGTGGACACCCGCAGCCTGGAGTTCCACACCGTGCCCGATCAGGACGCCGCCCTCCGCCACGACCTCACCCGCATCAGGACCAGCCCCTTCCTACCCGCCGGACTGCCACTGGCGGGGGCGATCTACGACGTCCACACGGGCAAGCTGATGCCGGTCGAAATGCCCTAGCGCCTTTCGCCGCGCTCGGTGTTGAGCGCGGAGTGACGGCGACTGTAGAGGAAGTAGATGATCAGGCCGATCAGGAACCAGACGGCGAACCGCAGCCACGTCGAGGGCGCCAGGAACGTGATCAGCCAGATCGAGAAGATCACCCCGATGGCCGGCACGACCGGCATGCCGGGCACGCGGAAGGAGCGGGGCAGGTCCGGCTGCCGGTAGCGCAGGACGATCACCGCGACACACACCACGACGAACGCCAGCAGGATCCCGATATTGGTCAGCTCCGCGGCCTCCCTGATCGGGAGGAAGCCCGCGATGATCGCGGAGGCGACGCCGACGATCCAGGTCACCCTGGTCGGCACCCTGCGTACGGGATCCAGCTTGGCGAACCACTGCGGCAGCAGGCCGTCCCTGCTCATGGAGAACCACACTCGGGTGACGCCGAGCATGAAGGTGAACATGACGGTCAGAATGCCGATGATGGCGCCGACCGCGATGATGCCCGCCAGCCCTGACAGGCCCACCGAGGCGAACGCCGTGGAGAAGCCGCTCTCGGGGTCGATCTCCGTGTAGTTCTGCATGCCGGTGAGCACCAGGCAGGCCAGCACGTACAGCACCATGGAGATGACCAGCGAGTAGATGATCGCTCTTGGCATGTGCTTCTGGGCGTCCCTCGACTCCTCCGCCGCCGTGCTCATCGCGTCGTAGCCGAAGACGGCGAAGAACACGGTGGCCGCGCCGGTGATCGCCCCTGCGACCCCGAAGGGGAAGAACGGCGTGTAGTTGGCGGTGTTGATGTGGAAGTAGCCGACCACGATCACGAGCAGCACCACGGCCACCTTGATGATGACCACGATCGTCTCGAACCTGGCCGCCGTCTTGATGCCGAGCGTGAGCAGGAACGCGATCAGCAGGCACAGCACCACCGCGAACAGGTCGACGACGCGCCCCTCACCGGTGCCCGGCGCGCCGAGCATCCAGGCGGGCAGATTGATCCCGAGCTGACCGACCAGGAAGCCGAAGTAACCGGAGATGCCGATCGCGACGACCGCGACGATGGCGGTGTACTCCAGCAGCAGGTCCCAGCCGATGAACCAGCCGACGATCTCGCCGAGTACGGCGTAGCTGTAGGTGTAGGCCGACCCCGCCTTCGGGATCATGCCCGCGAACTCGGCGTACGAGAATGCTGCCGCGGCGCTGGCGATGCCGGCGATCAGAAAGGAGATGAGGACCGCGGGCCCGGCCGTCTGGTTGGCGACCGCTCCGGCCAGCGCGAAGATCCCGGCTCCGATGATGCCGCCGATGCCGATGGCGGTGAGCTGCCAGAGGCCCAGCGTACGAGAGAGCTCACCCTCGTGTTCCGTGGCGATCTGGCTGACCGGTTTGCGGCGAAGAATCCCCGATCCACCGCCATATGAGTCCTGCGTTGACATCATGGCGACCGCCTCCCCCCTTTCACGGTAGCCACAGGCATGGCACCAGGAGAAGGGGCAGGTCAACGGGGTGATCGGTGCGATGCCGGCTCGAATGGCAGCTCAAGGATCGCGTGAAGTCCCGGCGACACCGGCGGCACCGGCCTCGCGCCTCGGTCCGCCGCCCCGGGTGCGGGATCCGGGACATTACGAAGGCTTAGCCGTCCGGTGGCCCTCGCCCTACCCGCCCGCGCCTCCCGGCTCCCGGCTCCCGGCTCCCGGCTCCCGGCTCCCGGCTCCCGGCTCCCGGCTCCCGGCTCCCGGCTCCCGGCTCCCGGCTCCCGGCTCCCGATGATGCTGCCATCGGTGCGGGGTTGGCGTGTCCGTGTCAGAGGCTGAGTTCGTAGACGTTGTTGAAGGGGTCGTCCACCGGCAGCCGTCGGACCTCGGCGAAGCCCGCCTCGAGCGCCATCGCCCGCAACCGGCCCTCCGGCAGCCCGCAGGTGCCGAGCCCCGCGCCGCCGCGAGCGAGCGAGACGGGCAGGCAGTAGGCCAGACTCAGTCCGTAGAGCACCGTGCCCATCGGGCCGACGTTGTCCTGGCTGCGGTCGGCGCAGTTGATGTCGACGCACACGTAGCGACCGCTCGGCTCGAGCCCGTCATGGATGGCCCTCAGCAGCCCCGCCGGATCCGCCGAGTCGTGCAGCACGTCGAACGTGGTGATCACGTCGAAGGGGCCTGGCAGCCCCGCGGCGCCGTCGTGCATCTCGAACCGCACCCTGTCGCCCACCCCTGCCTGACGGGCGTTCTCGGTCGCGGCCTGGATCGCGGGCTCGTAGCGGTCGAGGCCCACCAGCTCACAGTGAGGGAACGCCTGCGCGAGCTTGATCAGCGCACGTCCCTGCCCGCAGCCGACGTCACAGACCCTCGCTCCCACCTCCAGCGTGGTGCGCACCTCGGGCATGAGCGGCAGCCAGACCGGGACGAGCTGGTGCTCGAACCAGGGCGCGGTGAAGCGCTCGATCGCCTCGGCCGCCTCCTGGCCGTACAGCTCCTGCCGGACGCCCTCCCCCGAGCGGAACGCCTCCAGGAGCGCGTGGAAGCTCTCGCCGAATGTGGTGGAGTAGTCGAAGAAGGCGGCGCCCATGAACATGGTCCCCGACTCCTCCGCGAGCACGGGCACGTGATCGACGGGCATGGCGTACCTGCCGCCGTTCGCGTCGAAGGTCAGGTACCCGGCGGCGGCCATGCCGTGCAGCCACTCGCGCACGTAGCGCTCCGCCAGCCCGGTGCGTCCGGCCAGCTCCACGCTGGTGGCCGGTCCCGCGGCGGCGAGGTCCTTGAACAGGCCCAGCCGATCGCCGATGGCGGCCATGAAGATGGCGTTAGCGCCCACGTAGTCGCCGAACACCTTGTCCATGAACTCCTCGGTCGACGCTGTGCCGTCCGTCTGGCTTGTCATCTCGCTCTCCCCCGATCGTGAGCGACCCACACGGCATCCGCCTGCGGGACCCTCCGTACCTCCCCAGGTCATGGCCCCGGCATGTCTCTCGCGTACGGGGGCAGCCATGCACGGGCATCGCCGGTCAGCCGCGCCGGCGCTGCGGCGAGGGCATGGAGGACCGGCGCGGGAGGCCGGGGTCGGCGCTGAACGTGGCCATGCCCCGCTGCACCGATGCCGCCGTCAAGCACCTACGCGAGCAGGGCCGGCCGGTGACCGACCTGCGCGAGATCACTACGTGGCGGTGGACACCTCGGCGGAGGCCATCGCCCACCGCCTCGCCATTCGGGGGAGCGCCCAGACGGCCCGGCCGCGTACTGGCGAACGGCCAGGCCGCCTACGTCCGCTGCGACACCGTCGCCTGGAGGAGCTGATCGTGCAGGCGGGGCGGGTGGTGCCAGCCGACAGTCCGCTCGACCGGTCGGGTGCGCGTACGGGCGTCAGGACGTGTCCGTGAATTCGCAATGGCGGTTCGGTGTCGGGCCGATAAGAAACGCGGTCGAGTGCGCCGCCTCAAGGGATCGTCACCCCACAGCTTGGAGCAGGTACCTGGGATTGAGGTCCCATCAGCCGCCAATTTTGTGCGGATGTTCTATACAGAAATGCGATAGGTTCCCCGGCATGGGAAAGGCGGGTCGTCGGGGAAAGCGTGCGCCTGCGGATCGTGATGTCGAATTCGCGCTGCAATCCATCGCGAAGCGGATGGGATCGTTCGGCGAGCGCTGGCGGGTCAGGGACGGGCTGGTCTGGGGGCCGGGCAACAGCGCGGTCGTGATCCGCAGTCTTGACTTCGACGACGGTCCGGCTCACCTCGACCTTGGAATCACACTCGACGCCAAAGACGACAGCGCGCCGGTCCTGTGGGACTGCACCTCCGGGGCGGGCGGCACGAACGAGGCTGCGATCAAGCAGGCCGTCGAGATGTGGGCGATGACAGCGGGCGCGACCTTCATGGAGTTGACCTCGCCAAGCGGGGAACTCGCCGATCACATCCAGAGCGCCGATCCTGAGGGCTTGACCGGCCACCATGTCATCCATGGACCGGTCGCGGCCTTCGCGATGGGCGGCGATTTCGAACCGCTCACCGAATGGTTCATGGACAATCCGATGCTGCCGCGGCTTGGTCAGGCGCTGGTCGGCTCCTTTGACGACCCCAGGATCAACGGAGTCAAGATTCTCTGCGGCGGCGACCAGGAAACTGAGATCGCCGAAGTCCGGGTCAATGGGGAGGTCCACGAGGAGGCTTCGGCGATTCTGCTGCGGTTGGGCTGGCCTCGTCTGCCGGAATTCGCTTATGCGCGAACGTACCTCCTGGTGCTGCCCGAAGATTAGGGCGTCGCCGCGGGTCGTCGAATCGGGCCGCGGAGCCAGATCCTGATCGAGGCGACGTCGATGGTGCCCTGCTGGATGCGCTCACGCCTGTCCGTTCCATGATCATATATTCCATCCTCCTTACCGAATGCCCCCAGCGGCCGATGACGGGCTCCGAAGGCATGCTGATGGCGCGCGCACCACGGTGGAATCCATCCACTCCCTACCGTCGGCCCCGTCGCGCCCTCCCCGCAGCCATCCACGACCCGCTCGCACACCACCCATCGACCGGCGGCGATGCCAGGGGTAGATGCTCTGCCGGTTGCTCTGGCAGGGCGGCAGGTGGTGTTGGTTCGGACTCGGAAGAAGACTCGCTTGATCAGCATCCGGTGATCGGCGCATCGGCCACCCTGCCTTAGATTGACCGGCAGCAGCGGTGCCGGCCGTTGCCATGGGGCCTCGGTCAGATCATTTCAGGAGCTTCGCATCCACCGAACCGATCCATGTCCGACCACTATTGAAGATCGACACGCCCTGGAAGGGGTACCGGCAAGAAGCGTGTCATAAGCCCCGGAACGGCATTATGGGCATGCGCGCAACGGCCGAAGCGTCCACCCGAAACCAAAGATCACCGATCCAGAGAGCGAGTCGTCCCCCATGAGCGACTTCCCCCCGACGGACGAAGGACCCCTCAGCTTCACCTTCCCAGGCGACCACACGGACACGGTCCCTCCGCTTCACCTGCTCGCCCTGGCGGGCACCCCCGACTCCTCCTACGAGCGGATTCGCCCGCAGCTGCGCGACACTGACACGCTGGCCTTCTGGTCGATGGTCGTGAACGGTGTCGACGTGGTCGCGGTCGGGATGAACGAGAAGGCGTTCCCGCTCGACCGTGAGAACGCCACCCGGCTCACCCACCTGCTCGGCCTCTCGGACGACGCCCCGCACCAGTTCGTGGTGTCCATCGACTGCGACCCCGCCAACCCGGACTTCCTGAGTGTCGAGGTCGGGCTCGGCTGGGTCGAACTCCGGCTGTACCAGGATCGGGTGTACACCGGCGTCCGCGTGATCATCCCCGCCGACCGCTGCGACGAGGTGCGCGCGGCGCTGACCACGCTGACCGAGCTGCTCCCACAGGCCCAGCACGTCGCCTGACGGAAGCGCGATCTGGACGGCCCGGGCAACGTTCTGATCAACGGGCCAGCATCGGGTGCGACGACTTCCTGGCGGTCGAGGCGGATCGCCGCTCACCCTTCGCCTACCCCATGCTGGTCAGGGGCATCAGCACGGTGATCGCTCGTTCGCCGCATGCGTGCGCGGTCGCGGCCGGCTTGTGGGCCCGTCCGATCTCCTTCGGCGGGTGGTCTCCGCGACGACAGGCAGGATGGCCGCTCGGTCGACATACTCGGACGTCGCGGTGAGGCCGGCTTGCCGGGAGCGTGCCGTCAGACACCCGCAACTGCGGCCCTGACGTGACGATCGACCGCATGGCGTACGCCATCCCGCTCCTTGCGGTGGTCATCATCTGGCCACCGCGGCGCAGCGGCCCGACGACAGCGCCTGGTCCTCATCACCGACCGCCAGGGCACTACCCCAGCGGCCCGCGCCAGCGCACCGCTCCAGGGACACCCCCAGCAAGACCGTCCCAGGGACACCGCTCCAGCGGAGCCTTCACAACGGCACCGTCACGGGCTCCCAGGTAGAAGACACAGGCACGAGGACGCGGACACAAGGACGCCGGCAGGCACGCGGACGCAGGCAGGCAGGCACGCGGACGCAGGAGGAGCTGGGGGCTCCCCTGGGCGACCAGGCCGAGAGGCCTGTGGCGAGGTCTGTGTCCCAGCCCGTGGGGCTTGAGGACCGTATCGCCAGACGTGGCCGACGGTGGCGAGGTGCGGGGCCTAGGCGTCGATGTGGTCGCGGTCCACTTCGGCGGCGCTGTTCACGATGAACTCTCTGCGCGGGGCCACGTCGCTGCCCATCAGGAGGGCGAAGATGCGCTCCCCCGCCTCCGCGTCCTCGATGCGGACCCGGCGCAGGATGCGGTGGCGCGGGTCCATCGTGGTCTCGGCCAGCTGGTCGGCGTCCATCTCGCCCAGACCCTTGTAACGCTGTACGGGGTCCTTCCAGCGCTTGCCGCGCCGCTCGAGATCGCGCAGCACCTTGTGGAGCTCGGCGTCGGAGTAGCAGTAGATGTACTTGTCCTTGCCCCGCCCAGGGTTGGTCAGCTCGATGCGGTGCAGCGGCGGCACGGCGGCGAAGACGCGACCGGCCTCGACCATGGGCCGCATGTAGCGGTGGAAGAGCGTCAGCAGCAGGCAGCGGATGTGCGCGCCGTCGACGTCGGCGTCGGCCATCAGGATGATCTTGCCGTAGCGGGCGGCGTCGATGTCGAAGCTGCGGCCCGAGCCGGCGCCGACCACCTGGATGATCGCGGCGCACTCGGCGTTCTTGAGCATGTCGGCCACGGAGGCCTTCTGCACGTTGAGGATCTTGCCGCGGATCGGCAGCAGCGCCTGGAACTCCGAGTCGCGGGCGAGCTTGGCGGTGCCCAGCGCGGAGTCTCCCTCCACGATGAACAGCTCGCTGCGGTCGACGTCGTCGCTGCGGCAGTCGACCAGCTTGGCGGGCAGCGCGGAGTTCTCCAGCGCGCTCTTGCGCCGCTGGTTGTCGCGGTGCTCGCGGGCGGCGATGCGCGCCTTGGCGGCGGCGACGATCTTCTCGAGCGCGGCGCGCAGCTGCTGCTTGAGCCCGCGCGGCGGGTTGGCGAACACCTCTTTGAGCTCGCGGGAGACCACGTGCGAGACGATGCGCGTGGCCGCCGAGGTGCCGAGGACCTCCTTGGTCTGGCCCTCGAACTGCGGCTCGGGCACCCGGACGGTCACCACGCCCGTCAGGCCCTCGAGGATGTCCTCCTTGGTGACAGGGTCGTCGCCGTTCTTCAGCAGCCTGGTCTCGCGCAGCACCTCGTTGATCGTGCGGACGAGGCCGCGCTCGAAGCCCGTGATGTGGGTGCCGCCCTTGGGGGTGGCGATCACGTTGACGAAGGAGCGGATGGTGCTGTCGTAGCCCTTGCCCCAGCGGATGGCCACGTCGACGGTGAGCTCACGCTGCACCTCGGTGGGCGTCATGTGGCCCTGGTCGTCGAGGACGGGCACGGTCTCGTGGAAGTGCCCGACGCCCTGCAGGCGCAGCACCTCGCAGACCGCCTCGTCGCGGGCGAGGAACTCGGTGAACTCGGAGATGCCGCCGTCGAAGCGGAACTCCTCGGTCTTGCCCTCGTGGATGAGGGCGAGCGTGAGGCCGGGGACGAGGAAGGCGGTCTGGCGCAGCCGTACGTGGATCTCGTCGATGGAGACCTCGGCGTCGGGCAGGAAGATCTGCTTGTCGGCCCAGAAGCGGACGCGGGTGCCCGTGACGCGCTTGCGCAGCTTGCCGCCGTCGCGCAGGCCGGACTTCTTCTTGAACTTGGCCGCGGGGCCGTCGCCGTCGAAGACGCCGGGCACGCCGCGCCTGAAGCTGATGAGGTGGACCTGGCCGTCGCGGTCGACCTCGACGTCGAGGCGGGACGACAGCGCGTTGACCACCGAGGCGCCGACGCCGTGCAGGCCGCCGGAGGCCGCGTAGGAGCCGCCGCCGAACTTTCCTCCCGCGTGGAGCTTGGTGTAGACGAGCTCGACACCCGGCAGACCGGACTTGGGCTCGAGGTCGACGGGGATGCCCCTGCCGTCGTCGCGGACCTCGATCGAGCCGTCGGCGTAGAGCTCGACCTCGATGCGGGTGCAGTGGCCCGCGAGCGCCTCGTCGACGCCGTTGTCCACGATCTCCCAGAGGCAGTGCATCAGCCCGCGGCTGTCGGTGGATCCGATGTACATGCCTGGACGCTTGCGGACCGCCTCGAGGCCCTCAAGCACCGACAGGTGACGAGCTGTGTAACCCGCCTCCACTACCGTCACTCCAGCTCCTCTGGTCTAGCCATCGAACACGTGTGCGTAGCCTACCGTTCTTCCCGTCTGCGCGCGTACAAGCTTGCCATCGGGTCACGTTTGCCGTTACCAACGGGGCCTTGGACGTTACCTTCCGCCACATTCTGCTCTGGGCGTAGAGAGGCCGTGATTGGGAACGTCCAGGTCCGGTTAGATGTTGTCTCAAGTGACTGACGCCAGATCCTCGCTTCGGCGGGGGTGACCCGAAAGGCGATACGTGACTGGAGCTCTCGCCCCCGTTAAGCCGCTGACGGCCCTCGACCGTTGCGACCGTTGCGGCGCCCAGGCCTACATTCGCGCGACCCTGCCAGTGGGCGGGGAGCTGCTGTTCTGCGCCCACCATGGGCGTCAGCACGTAGCCGTGTTGCGTGAGAAGGGCGCCGAAATCCTGGACGAGTCGGCTCGGCTCAGCGAACCCAAGGTAACCGCACCCAGCGACGATCGCTGATCTCTCAGCGTTCGACGCGATGACATAACCCCATATGGCATGACGCTCAGGCGGTGATCCGGCAACCCGGGTCACCGCCTGCGTGCGTTCGAACGACCCTCCAAAGCTGCACGAAGGACGCCAAGGCGCGGCTGGGTGCGGGCCCTGCCTGGAGAGGAATCTCCGGATCAGGCGGGGCGGTCTCAGGACACGCGGTAGTGGTAGGCGCCGCGCGGCTCGAAGCCCTCGCCGCGATACAGACTCTGCGCACCCACGTTGCCCTCCGTCACCACCAGGTACGCCGACGCGAGCCCCGCATGCCGTACCAGAGCGCGCAGTACGCTGCGGGCCAGGCCCCTGCGGCGCGCCCCTGGGCGCGTCGCCATGCAGTAGATCCCGAGCGTGTCGCCCTGGGGGACGCCCCTGCCCACGGCCACCGGCGCGCCGTCCTCCTCCACCGCGGCGTACCACGCGGGCACTCCCGCGCAGATCCGCCCGCCCACCTCGGGGTCACGTCCCTCCACCCCTGCCCAGGTGTCGAGCCACGCGGGCCACGGGTGGTCCTCGATCCTGACCTCGTGCGCGGGGCGACCGCCTGGCGCCGGGGAGGCCACCATGACGAGCGTCGGGTCGGCCAGCCGGTAGCCCCTGGCCTCCAGGAGGGAGTCGACCTCGGCGGGCGCGCTCGTCCCGAGCGAGAAGACGGTGGACCCGCCGCGCTCGGCGTAGAACTTCTCCGCCTCGCCCACCGCCTCGGCGAGATCGGCGGGCAGCCCCGAGACCAGCACGGAGTTGGCCCGCTTGGTCACGCCGAGGGAGTGGCGCAGCGTCCACGGCTCCAGGGGCACGCGCTCGAGGGCCGGCCACGCCTCGTCAATCAAGCGGTCGAAATCCATCACGGCATCGTAGTGGAGGCCTTACCGGCGGCCGTCGCGAGGCCAACGTCGCACGTCAGCCGCCCAGGTGGTAAACCCGTACCCGTGCTGATTCTGCTCCCGCCCTCGGAGGGCAAGGCCGCGGAGGGGGACGGTCCCGCCCTCGCCGACCTGTCCTTCCCTTCCCTCGCCAGGCCACGCGCCCGCGTGGTGAACGCCCTCATCAAGGCCTCCAAGCGCCGCGACGCGCTCGACGTGCTCGGCCTGAGCAAGGGCCAGGCCGCCGAGCTCGACAGGAACCTGGCGCTCAAGACGGCGGCGACGCTGCCCGCGGGCGAGCTCTACACCGGCGTCCTGTACGACAACCTGGGCCTGGCCACGCTGGACGGCGAGGCCAGGGCGAGGGCGGAGGAGTCGCTGGTGATCTTCTCGGGCCTGTGGGGCGTGCTGAGGGTCGGTGACAGGGTCCCTCCGTACCGCCTGTCCATGGGGGTGAGTCTGCCGCCGATGGGCGCTCTGGCGGCCTTCTGGCGGCCTCTGGTGACCAAGGAGCTCGACCGGCTGCCGGGGCTGGCCGTGGACATGCGCTCGGCCACCTACGCGGGCGCGTGGAAGGCGGGGGCGCGCGGAGTGGCGGTGCGCGTGCTGAGGGACGGCAAGGTCGTCAGCCACATGGCCAAGGCCACCCGCGGCGAGATCGCCAGGAGCCTGCTGCTCAGCGGCGCCGACCCGGCCGGCCCCGACGAGCTGGCCAAGGTGCTCGACGATCTGGGCTACGCCGTACGGCAGGCTCCCGGCAGGATCGACGTGGACGTCACCTGAGCGCCGGTCGCATGAGGCCGAGCGCCGTCCTGGGCCCCTGCCTCCACGCGCGGCGCGCGACCCGCCTCACCACTCGGGACGCCCGGGTCACAGCCTCTCGTGAACGAGAACGGGGGTGCCGCTCCGAAGAGCGACACCCCCGTCCGTCACGACACCTAGTCGAGGTAGTCGCGCAATACCTGGGAGCGAGACGGGTGACGCAGCTTGGACATCGTCTTCGACTCGATCTGCCTGATGCGCTCGCGCGTCACCCCGTAGACCTTGCCGATCTCGTCGAGTGTCTTCGGCTGCCCGTCGGTGAGGCCGAACCGCATCGACACGACGCCCGCCTCGCGCTCCGACAAGGTGTCGAGAACGGAGTGCAGCTGCTCCTGCAGCAGCGTGAAGCTGACGGCGTCGGCCGGAACGATGGCCTCGGAGTCCTCGATGAGGTCGCCGAACTCGCTGTCGCCCTCCTCACCGAGGGGGGTGTGCAGCGAGATGGGCTCGCGGCCGTACTTCTGGACCTCGACCACCTTCTCGGGGGTCATGTCCAGCTCGCGGGCCAGCTCCTCGGGCGTGGGCTCGCGGCCGAGGTCCTGCAGCATCTGCCGCTGGACCCTGGCCAGCTTGTTGATCACTTCGACCATGTGGACCGGGATGCGGATGGTCCGCGCCTGGTCGGCCATGGCGCGGGTGATCGCCTGGCGGATCCACCACGTGGCGTAGGTGGAGAACTTGTAACCCTTGGTGTAGTCGAACTTCTCGACCGCGCGGATCAGGCCGAGGTTGCCCTCCTGGATCAGGTCCAGGAACAGCATGCCGCGACCGGTGTAGCGCTTGGCCAGCGAGACGACCAGCCGGAGGTTGGCCTCCAGCAGGTGGTTCTTGGCCCTGCGGCCGTCTTCGGCGATCCATTCGAGCTCGGCCCTGACGTCGACGGGCAGCTTGTCGACCTCGCCGCCGCCGAGCTGCTCCTCGGCGAACAGGCCCGCCTCGATGCGCTTGGCCAGCTCGACCTCCTGCTCGGCGTTGAGCAGGGGGACCTTGCCGATCTGCTTGAGGTAGTCCTTGACCGGGTCGGCGGTGGCGCCCGCGGCGGCGACCTGCGCCACGGGGGCGTCGTCGTCGTCGTCGGAGAGGATCAGGACCTCGTCGTCGCTGGTGACGACGACCTCGGCCTTGGGCTCCTCCTCGGTCTCCGCCTCAGGTTCGACCTCGACTTCGACCTCGACCTCTTCGACCACGTCGACCTCCAGGTCGTCGAGGTCTTCGAGCTCGACATCTGCCTCGAGATCGATGTCGTCTTCGTCGACACCCTCCGGGGACTTCGGCTTGGTCTCGGTGGGACCTGCTCCCGAGACCTCGGGCTTGGCGACCTTCTTGGCAGGCGCTGCCGCCTTCTTGGCCGCGGGAGCGGCCTTCCTGGCGGGCTCGGCCTTCTTCGCGGCGGGCCCCTCGGCGGGGGCGGCCTCAGCGGCGACGACCGCGGTCACGGTGTCGGGCTGCTGCTCCTTGGCAGCCGCTGCGGTTCTCGTCTTGACGGGGGCAGCAGTGCGGCGCTTTGCTGGACCACGAGACTTCTTCGGAGCCGCCGAGTCAGCGGCGGTCAGCCGGACGACGACGCCCTCTTTGCTGAGCGTCCGCAGGACCCCCGCGGCTTGCGACATGGGGATGTCCGCCTCCTCAAAGGCCTGACGGACATCCTCGGACTCGAGGAACCCCTGCGAGCGCCCACGCTCGAGCAGTCGCTGAATGACGGGCTCGTTCAGCTCTGATGGCTTCGAGCGAGTCGAACTTGCAGGCGACACGAACACCTCTCGAACGAACGCGTGGCGACAATGGACCCAGATGCCCGCTGGGGGGCTATGCCTCTCTCGGAGATCTAAGCGGCCGTGCGGAGCGCAAACGGACCATCCAGCATTCTGGCACGACCCGGCACTCCATACGGCCACCTCCCGGCGGTTGACCTCCACCCTAGGCCGACCGGAACAGTAGTGCGTACGGAAGCGGTGCACTGATACCCGAAAGCAACCCTTATGACTGTTTCATTCAGTCACTCTTCGTGGCGGCGGGAACGTGAATCGCCAGCGCCGTAACATCGTCATCCTGCTCATATCCGGCCAACATGCGGTCGACTAGGAAATCAAGCAGCATGTGCGGACTCGTCACGACCTCAGGCGGCGCTTCGGTCACAACCGAGCAAATTTCCGATAGCCCCGCGTCGAGACCGCGCTTGCGGTTCTCGACCAGACCGTCGGAATAGAGCACGGCGGTGTGTCCTGGAGGCACCACGAACCTGAACTGCTTGCGCGTGGTGGGCCAGCCCAGCGGCGTGCCGGGCTCGGCGTCGCAGAGCACCGCCGTACCCTGCGGCGAGACCAGAACGGGTGGCGGGTGGCCCGCGAGCGCGAGCGTGCCCTCGCCCGTGCCGGGCTCCACGACCATGTAGGCCAGCGTGGTGACCTGCTCCTCCTCCTCGGTGGCGTCGAAGACCCTGTCGAGCCCGCCCAGGACCGCGGCGGGCGGCGGGTTGGTCAGCGCCAGGGCGCGCATGGCGTTGCGGATGCGGCCCATGCCGGCCGCGGCCTTGACGCCCTTGCCCATGACGTCGCCCACGACCGCCGCGACCCTGCCGTCCTGCAGCACGAACGCGTCGTACCAGTCGCCGCCGACCTGCACGTGGCGGCTGCCCGAGCGGAAGCGCTGGGCCAGCTCGAGCCCCTTGACCACGGGCAGCCTGTCGGGAAGCAGGCTGCGCTGCAGCGTCTCGGCGGTCTTGTGCTCGCGCTCGAAGAGCGTGGCCCACTCGACGGCCAGCGCGCACTGGCCCGCCAGCGCCTCCAGGAAGACGCCGTCCTCCTGGGAGATCTTCTGCGGCCTGGTGAAGGAGAAGCGCAGCGCGCCCAGAGCCCGCCCTGCGGCCAGCAGGGGCAGCCCGACCCACGCCCGCTCGTCGCTGGTGGCCAGGAAGCCGTTCAGGACCTCCTCGTCGCCTCCGGCGTCGAGCAGCTGCGCCTTGAGGCTCTCGGGCGACTCGGCGAAGACGGGCCTGCGGCTGTTGACGGCCATGGTGAGGACGCTGGAGTGCGACAGCGGGATCTCCTCGCCCGTCGCCCCGGGCACCTCGGGCACGCCGCCGCCGTTGACCAGCTTCAGCACCGCCCTGTCGAGGTCGAGCAGGGCGACGGCCGAGCGGTCGGCGGCCAGCGCGGTGCGCCCGACGTCGATGATGACCTGCACCACCTGCTCGACCGTGAGCGCCTCGGCCAGCATGGCGGTGGCGCCCTGCAGCCGGGCGGTGCGCAGGGCGGCGGCGCCGAGCTGGTCGGTCAGCCTGCCGCGCATCTCCTCGGCCTCGCGCTGAGGGGTGACGTCGGTGTTGGCGCCGACCCACTCGACCACGCGCCCGTGCCTGATGATCGGCACGGCCCGCACCTCGAAGTGGCGGAAGCCGCTGGCCCTGGTGCGGACGCGGTAGTTCCACTCGAACATGGTGCGACCGCGCAGCGCCTCCTTCCACACCTCCTCGGTGTGGCGGCGCTCGTCGGGGTGCACGGCCTCCAGCCAGCCGTGGGCGAGGTACTCCTCGAGGCCCTGGCCGGTGATGGCGCGCCACTGCGGGGCGTCCTCGACGACCGCGCCGGTGGGCGAGGTGATCCAGACCAGCTGGGACTGCGCCTCGACCAGCGAGCGGTAGCGCTCCTCGCTGCGGCGCAGGTCCTCCTCGGTCTGGCGGCTCTCGGTCATGTCGGCGCCGACCAGCGCGACGGCCTGCAGCTGGCCCTGCTCGTCGTGGACGGGCGAGAACGACAGCGCCCAGTGCCTGGTGTCGCCCTCGGTCGAGCGCACCCTGGCGCGCTCGGTCACCGGACAGTCGCTCTCGGTCACATCCTGGATGGCGTGCGTGACCAGCTGGCTGAGGTCGGCGGTGAGCGTCTCGGCAGGCGTGCGACCCAGCAGCCGCTCCTCGGGCACGCCGACGACATCGCTGAACACCTCATTGGCCCGCACGAAGCGGCCCTCGGGGTCGAAGAAGGCGAAGGCGAACTCCGCCTCCGACATCAGGCCCTTGAACAGGCCGGAGTCTGAGATGTCCACACCCGACTCCCGGGGACGGGGCACGGAGGTCTCGGCGCTCATGGTCGGCACCTCCGTCGCGTGCCAGGGTCTCCCACGCGGCACATCTCCATAACTGTGTATCGGCGTAGCGCAGCTCCGGGCGACCGGATTCTGCTGTACATCATCGGCGATGGGCATGTGCGGACGGAAGCCCCGGCCGCCATACGGTCAACGCATCCTGTCAAAATCGCTCCACTGTGCGCAGCAAGATCAGGCTACTTGGCCTTGGCCGCCTTCTTGGCCTCCTGCTTGGTGGCTCGCACCTTCTCCAGGCTCTCGGCGTCGACGACGTCGGCCACGGAGCGGAAGGACCCCTCCTCACCATAGGGACCCGCCGCCTCGCGCCAGCCCTCGGGCCTGACGCCGAGCTGCTTGCCCAGCAGGGCGAGGAAGATCTGCGCCTTCTGCTTGCCGTACCCCGGAAGGTCCTGCAGCCGCCTGGCCAGCTCCTTGCCGTCGGTGACGCCGGCCCAGACCTGCTCGGGCCTGCCGTCGTAGTGCTCGACGAGATAGGCGGCCAGCCGTTGCACCCGCTCGGCCATGGACTTGGGGTAGCGGTGGACGGCGGGCTTCTCGGCGAGCAACGCCGCGAACGCCTCCGGATCATAGGCCGCTATCTCCCCGGCCGTCAGGTCATGGCCCAATCTCTCGGAGATCGTGTAGGGGCCAGCGAAGGCCCACTCCATCGGGATCTGCTGGTCGAGCAGCATGCCGATGAGCAGGGCGAGCGGGCTGCGGCCGAGCAGCTCGTCGGCCTCAGTCCGCTGGGCGAGCTGGATGCGCATGGAACCAGCTTCGCACGAAAGGCCCTTGCGAGAAGCGAACACAGGCCGCAGAGAGGGTTGACAGCCGCCCGAGAACCGATGAAATGAGAACGCACAACCCAGCTTGACCGTTCCTAGGGTTTTGCCCTGCGGCTCTAGAGGAATCTCACTCCTATGCTCGCACTGGCCACTCGCCTCATTCGGGAACCGGTGAGCCTACGCCTGGCCTCCGACTTCCTCACCGTGCCCATCGAGACTGTCGACCGCTGTGTGGCCGACGCGCTCGCCTGCGCCGAGCACCTCGGCATCGAGGCGACGCCCGACATCGTCGAACGCATCGCCCGCGAGCATCTGCTCGCACTCGTGAACTCCGCGCCGCCCCCGCGGACACCCCGATAACATCGACATCATCGACCCGACCCGCTGGACCGAGGCACGATCTCTTTCGTAAACGCACCGTTTGCGCCTGGAATGCGAGAGAGTGGAGGCGTGCGCCGACACCGACGAGACCCACGGGAGAGCACTCCGCCGGACGACGTGTTCGCTGAGATGGTGCAGGCCGCCCGCGAGCTGCTGGCCGTACGCAGTCCCCTCGACGCGGAGCTGATGGTCTCCGACATGGTCGGTGCCTGGTGGGGCCGCCGAGTGCGCGGCGGCGACGTCGAGCAGGTACTGGGCGAGGGCCTGGTCGACTACGCGGCCAAGGCCGGCACTCCCGCCTCCCTGACCCTGCTGATCTGCCTCGCCTATCTCGGCACCGCCAGACAGGGCGCCAAGGCCGAGGGCGCGGCGCTGGCGATGATGGAGTCGGGCGTGGCCAGGCCAGGCTGGGCCGACAGGGTCGGCGCGGTCAAGCCGACGGGGTGCTACGTCTCCCGCGACGCCTACGGCGACCAGGACACCGTGATCTGCACCTTCGCCTACCGCTGGAACGGCGCGGCGGACAACGCCCAGGACCGGCACGCCCTCGTCATGGTCGTCGACTACAACATGTCGGGCATGGCCCGCGACGCGTGGGTCTCCTCCCAGGTCGACAAACTGATCGAGCAGGCGCGCGCCGAGGCCGAGGCCAACCCGATGCTGCTGTTCGAGGAGATCGAGCCCCAGCAGGCCAGAGCGCTGCTGGAGTCGGCGATGCGGGCCACCCGCGAACCCAAGAGCCCTCCGCCCGTCAGCGACAGCTACAGCGCCTACCACGCCTTCGCCAGATCGAGGCTGAAGGCGCTGCCGCCGGGCCGCAAGCGGCCCGCGCCACGGCACAGCGAGGCACCCTACAGCAGGGAGCGCAGGGCGATGCTGGCGGCGGAGTTCCTGTCCTCCGACGCGGCCGAGCACCTGTCTGACCCCTCGGCGGCCTCGCGCTGCGCCGACCACATCATCGACTACGGCTGCGAGCAGGACTTCGACAGGCCGCTGCGGGTCAGCCCCACCAAGTGCGAGACGTTCCTGCTCGACTGGCTGCCCCGCAAGGTGATGCTGAGCGCCGCCGAGCAGGAGGCGATGCCGCACGCGCTGGCGGCGTGGGTGCGCTTCGCCGCCCGCCGTACGGGCCTGCCCGACCAGGGCGTCACCGCGACGCTCGACGCGGTGTGGGAGGCCACGGCGCGCTTCCCCGAGGCCTACCGCGACCCGGCCTCCTACGGCCTGGACATGGCGCTGCTGTCGAGGCTGCTGCCGGACGGCGACCTGTCGGCGCTGGCCAGGCGGGTCTTCGCCTTCCCGATCCTGCAGGGCACCCACGGCGACGTCGACCTCGACACGCTCAACCCCGCGGACGAGGCCGACCGGCGCATCCTGCTGGAGCTCGACCACGTGGGCGAGATCGACGAGCAGCACCTGGCCTGGCACGAGGAGATCGCCACCAGGCTGTGGGAGGGCGATCCGCCTCAGCTGTGGGAGGCCGCGCAGCGGCTGCTCGACCTGGGCCACGACCGGCACGAGGTCCTCCACGTGCTGATCGAGATCGTCGAGCGCATAGGGGCCGACCCCGACGAACTCGCCGCCGCGCTGGATGACATCGCGGACATCCCCGACGAGCTGTAGCGTCGTGACTTATGGTGATCGACCTCAACGCCGACCTCGGGGAGGGGTTCGGCATCTGGCGGCTCGGCGACGACCTCGCCCTGCTCGACATCGTCTCCTCGGCCAACGTGGCGTGCGGTTTCCACGCCGGCGACCCAGTGACGATCAGGCGCACGTGCGCCGCGGCCGTCGACAGGGGGGTGGCGATCGGGGCGCAGGTGTCCTATCGCGACCTGGCCGGCTTCGGCCGCAGGGAGATGGACGTCGATCCCGAGGAGCTGTGCGCGGAGGTGCTCTACCAGCTGGCCGCCGTCGACGGCATCGCCAGGGCCATGGGAGGGCGGGTCTCCTATCTCAAGCCGCACGGCGCCCTCTACAACAGGGTCGTCCGTGATCCGGTGCAGGCGGCGGCGGTGGTCGACGCGGTGCTCGACTACGACGCCTCGCTGCCGATCCTGACGCTGCCCGGCTCGGCGGTCCACGCGGCGGCGGCCGAGGCGGAGGTACCCACGGTCACCGAGGCGTTCGCCGACCGCGCGTACACGCCGTCGGGCACGCTGGTCTCGCGGCGCGAGCCAGGCGCCGTGATCGACGATCCCGCGCTGGTCGCCGAGCGCGCGGTGCGCATGGTCGTGGAGGGCGTGGTCACCGCCGTCGACGGCTCGCAGGTGCGGGTGGACGCCCGCTCGATGTGCGTGCACGGCGACACCCCCGGCGCGGTACGGCTGGCGCGGGCCGTGCGGGACGGGCTCCTGGAGGCCGGGGTGGCCATCCAGTCCTTCGCATGAGCGTGATCAGGCGAGCGGGAGAGCACGGGCTGCTGGTGGAGACCGGCTCGCTGGCCGCCTCCCACCGGCTCGACGCGCTGCTCAGGGCCTCGAGGCCGGAAGGGGTCGTGGAGATCGTGCCGGGGCCGGAGACGGTGCTGGTCGTGGCGCCGGGCGCCGACCTGCCGAGGCTGCGCTCCGGCCTGGCCGGCCTGCGCGAGCTGGCGCTGTCCTCCTCAGGAGCCGCCTCGCTGTCGGAGGAGGTCGTGACCGTTCCCGTCGTCTACGACGGGGAGGACCTCGCCTCCGTCGCCGAGGAGACGGGCATGCCGGTCGAGGAGGTGATCGGCAGGCACACCGGCAGGGAGCTGGTGGCCGGCTGGCTGGGGTTCGCTCCCGGGTTCGCCTACCTCACGGGGCTGGATCCCGCGCTGCGCGTGCCCCGCCTCGCCACCCCGCGCACCTCGGTGCCCGCGGGCTCGGTGGCCATCGCGGGCCCCTACGCGGCGATCTACCCCACGGCCTCGCCCGGCGGATGGCGGCTGCTCGGGCGCACGTCGCTGCGGGTGTGGGACGTCCACGCCCAGCCGCCCTCGCTGCTGCCGCCCGGCACCCGCGTGCGCTTCGAGGCCGCATGATCGACGTGCTCGCGCCCGGCCCCTACGCCACCGTTCAGGACCTCGGGCGGCCCGGCTACGCGCATCTGGGCGTCCCCCGCTCGGGCGCGGCCGACGCCGCCGGCCTGCGCCTGGCCAACCGCCTGGTAGGCAACCCCGAGGGCCACGCGGGGCTGGAGCTGACGTTCGGCATGGCCCGCTTCGGCTTCAGGTCGGGGGCGTGGCTGGCCGCTGCGGGCGCCCCCTGCCCGATGGAGATCTGGAACGAGCGCGGTGTGGTGTCCTCCGCGCAGGGGATGGGCGCGCCGTTCTGGATCGCCCCCGGCCACGAGCTCAGGGTCGGCCCTCCCGAGCGGGGACTGCGCACCTACCTGGCCGTGCGCGGGGGGATCGACGTGGAGCCTGTGCTCGGCAGCAGGTCGACCGACTCCCTGTCGGGCCTCGGTCCTGCTCCGCTTCGCGCGGGCACGCGGCTGCCCGTGGGCGAGGTGCGGTCGCTCGCCTCGATCTCGGTCGACCTGGCTCCTCCCGCCGCTCCCCCGCCGCCGGTGCTGCGCGTGCTGGCCGGCCCTCGTGACGACTGGTTCTCCCCCGACGCGCTGGCCGAGTTGTGCGCGCGGCCGTACGAGGTCAGCCAGGACAGCAACCGGGTCGGGGTACGGCTGCGCGGCCCCGCGCTGAGGCGCGTCAGGGAGGGCGAGCTGCCCAGCGAGGGGATGGTCACGGGGGCGGTGCAGGTGCCGCCGAGCGGTCAGCCGATCGTGTTCCTCACCGACCATCCGCCGACGGGCGGCTACCCGGTGATCGGCGTGGTGCTCGCCGCCGACCTGGCCGTGGCCGCGCAGGCCAGGCCTGGCGACCGGATCAGGTTCAGGCTCGCGGGGCGCTGAAGGCAGGCCCTCGGCCGGCCCCCTGGCCAGGGTCAGCCTTCGCCGGTCAACACCCGCCGCATCCTCTCGACGGCGCGCCGCAGCGGCTCCTCGGGGAGCTGCTCGAACAGCTCCAGCGCGATCTGGCCGTCCTTGCCCTCCCAGACGCCCGCCACTCTGCCCTCGTGGATCACCACGGGCGAGATCCATCCGGCCGCCCTGCTCACCTTGGCCTTGACCGGGGCGGGGATGAGGGCCTCGAGGGTGCGGGGGGCGCCGAGGATGTACTGGTCGAAGCCGGGCAGCAGGTGCACCTCGCGGGAGGGCGTCGTCGCGGCCAGCGCGTCGACGTGCTCGGTCAGCGCGAGCAGCTTCGCGCCCTCGACGTCGACCTCGGTGAGCTCGGGCGCCAGGTCGCGGAACCACGCTCTGAGCACGGCCTTTTTCGCCACGCCGCCGAACAGCCAGCTGTCGAGCATCTCGGGCGAGGCGGGGCCGTGCGCCGCCAGGAAGGAGCGGGCCACGCGTACCCCCGCCTCCTCCTGCGGCGGCAGGGCGGCGGGCCAGGACGGCAGCCACGCGCGCGGGGAGGTGAAGGCGACCTTGCCGTCGCGGGGCGGGGCGTAGCAGAGCTCGCCCAGGCGGGCCAGCGGCTTGAGCAGCGCGCCCCAGCCGGAGGTGAGAGCCTGCCGGAGGTGGGCGTCGCCGGTGAGGTCGACGACCGCCTCGACCAGCTCCTCACGGGTCAGGCTCGCGCCTTCGAGCGCCTTGGGGACGGCGTCGATGATCGCCTCGATCTCGGCGGCGGTGACGCCATGGCCGCGCTGCCAGGAGCCTTTCTCCCACGAGCGCAGGGTGCCGAGCGCCGCGCAGTGGTCGGCCAGCTCGTCGGCGGGGACCAGGTGGAGGGTGCCGCGCATGACCCACGTCTTGGCGAGCGTGCGCTCCTGCCACAGCGCGCGCTCGATCTCATCGGGGTCGGGCGCGGCGGCGCGGACGGCGACGGCGTGCCTGGCCGAGGAGGCAACCTGGGCCTGGACGCCGCAGAGCCTGCGCGCGATCTCCACGGCTGAGGGGCCGTCGGCGGCGGGCACGAACTGCCGGGACAGTCGCCAGGCGAGCACTTGGGGCCAGGTCAGATTCACAGGACTACTTCTACACCCCGGCGCCGACAGAACGGCGCCCCCGTAGGGCAGGGGGCGCCGGGAGGCCGGTCAGCCGGTGAAGCCGATGTCCTGGTACTTCAGGTCGTAGAAGCCCCGGGCCCCGAGGTTGGCCAGGGTCTGCCTCACCGCCACGTTCTGCGGCCGCTGGTAGAGCGGGACGACGTTCACCGCCTCCCAGATGAGCTTGTCGGCCGCGTTGGTCGCCGCGCGGGCCTGGGCGAGGTCGAGCTCGGCCGTCGCCTTCTGCATCGCGGCGTCGATCTCGGGCGAGCCGATGCGTCCGAGGTTGGCGTTCCAGTTCCGCTCACCCTTGGAGTCGGTCGAGGCGTTGGCGAAGATCCCGTAACCACTCGAGACTGGAAATGGCGTGCCGATGTAGGAGAACGCCGTCATGTCGTAGTTGCCGGGGATGATGTGTTTGGTGAAGAAGTCGTCGCTGGGCACCGCCTGCAGCGTCACCTGGACCCCGATCTGGGCGAGCATGTTCTGGATCAGCTCGCCCTCCGACTTGGTCAGCTGGAGGCCCGACGGCATGACGAACTTCAGGTTCAGCGGCTTGCCGTCCTTCATCCTGGTCTGCCCGCTGAGCTTCCAGCCCGCCGCGTCGAGCGCGGCCTTGGCCTTCTCCGGGTCGTAGGTCCCGAGCGCCCCCGCGTTGTCCTGATAGCCCTCCTGGGTGTTCATGAAGAAGTGGTTGTTCAGCAGCGTGATGGGCCAGTCGAGGCCCTGCAGGTCGGACTGGGCGATGGCCTGCCTGTTGATCGCCATGGTGATGGCCCTGCGCACGTTGACGTCCGACAGGACGGCGCTCTCGCCGTTCATCGTGATGTGCCGGAAGTCGGGGCCGGCCGCCTGCCGTACGAGCGAGCCCTGGGTGGACTTGGCCCTGGCGTAGTCGGGAGCTGAGGGGCCGATGTCGAAGACGTCGATCTCGCCGTTGGTGAAGGCGCCGACCAGCGAGTCGCTCTCCATGGAGCGGTAGATGACCTGGTCGAGCTTGGCCTTCTCGCCCCACCAGGCGTCGTCGCGGACGATCGTGATCGTCTTGGCCGTCTGGTCGAAGCCCTGGAACCTGAACGGGCCCGCCGTGACGGGGATCTTGTTCAGCCACGAGGTGTTGAAGGTCTCGGGCGAGGTGTTGGTGGCCTTGGGATAGAGCGGGGCGAACAGCGACTGCCAGTCGCCGAAGTCGTTCTTGAAGGTGATGACGACCTCGTAGTCGTCCTTGCCCTTGGCGACGCTCTCGATGTCCTGGTACCCGGTGGTGGAGGCGACGCGGAAGTCGGGGTTGGCGCCGTTCAGCGCCTTCCACTGGGCCGCGTAGTCCTGCCAGGTGATCGCCTCGCCGTTGGACCACCTGCCCTTGGGGTTGAGGGTCAGGGTCACCACCTGCCTGGGGTCGGTGTCCGTCACCCTGCCGTCGGTGAGGTAGTCGGCGTTGCCGCTGATGACGCCCTTCTCGTCGGAGACGAACGGCGAGGGCAGCATCCCCGCGACCACGCTCCGCACGTTGGCCAGGTTGCCGTCGACGTGGTTGATGTTCCACTGGGTCGGATACTCGTCGATGCCCCAGCGCAGTGTGCCGCCGTCCTTGACCCGGTCGCGGGGCACCACGTTGACGTCGAAGGCCTTCAGCGCGGCAGGGGCCCCCGCCGAGGGCTCTCCCGCCGGGCCTGCCGTGCCTTGCTCTCCGCCACCGCCTCCACAGCCCGCCAGGGCCAGCGAACCTGCCATGGCCAGGGCCACGGCGAGCCGGGATCTGCTCACTTGCTCCTCCTGCGCTAGACGACTTCGAGCTTCTCGGCGTAGTGACATGCCACGCCTTGATCGACGTCGAGCGGCCTGACCTCCGGCTCGACCTCCACACACCTGACGCGTTCGCCGTCGGTGAGGGCCTTGAACTTCGGGCACCGCGTGCGGAACCTGCAGCCCGAGGGCGGGTGGGCGGGGCTCGGCAGGTCTCCCTCGAGCAGGATGCGCCGCCTGGAACGTTCCTTCACGGGGTCGGGCAGCGGGATCGCCGACAGCAGGGCCTGCGTGTACGGATGCATCGGCGCCCCGTAGACCCGCTCGACGTCGCCGATCTCGGCGATCCTGCCGAGGTACATCACCGCCACGCGGTCGGCCAGGTGCCTGACCACGGCCAGGTCGTGCGCCACGAACAGGTAGGACAGGCCGAGGCGGCGCCTGAGATCCTCCAGCAGGTTGACCACGCCCGCCTGGATCGAGACGTCGAGGGCCGAGACGGGCTCGTCCAGCAGGACCAGCTTGGGTTCGAGGGCCAGCGCCCTGGCGATGCCGATGCGCTGACGCTGCCCGCCGGAGAAGTCCTGCGGATAGCGGGCGGCGTGGCCGGGATCAAGGCCGACCAGGTCGAGCAGTTCGCGCACGCGCGTGCCCGCGTCGCGCCGCCCCTGGGTGCGCAGCGGCTCGGCGAGGATGTCGTAGACGGTCATCCTCGGGTCGAGCGAGGCCAGCGGGTCCTGGAAGACGACCTGCATGTCGCGGCGCAGCGCGGTCCTGTCGCGGGCGCCGAGGGCGGCCACGTCGCGACCGAGCACGGCGATCGTGCCGCGCTGCGGCTTCGTCAGCTCGAGGATCTCCATGAGCGTCGTGGTCTTGCCGCAGCCCGACTCACCGACCAGCCCGAGCGTCTCGCCCCTGCGGATGTCGAAGGTGATGCCGTCGACCGCGTGGACGGTGCCGACCCTGCGCCTGAACACCGCGCCTTTCGTCAGCGGGTAGTGCTTGACCAGATCGGCCACCGACAGCACGACCTCGCGGCCCTCACGGGGCGCGGGCGCGGCCCTGACAGGCCCGGCGGCGGGCCCGGCGGCCGGCTCCGGCGTCGCGGCGTGCCTGCCTTTGACCTCCCCCGCCACGTCGTAGACCTCGGCGGGCGACAGGTTCTCCCTGGCGATCTCCTCCGCCCGGATGCACGCCGCCAGATGCCCCGCGCCGTTCACCGGCTCGAGCGGCGGCTCGGCCTCGGCGCACGCCTCGATCGCCATCGGGCAGCGCGGCGTGAACGGGCAGCCGGGCGGCAGCTCGGCGGGTGAGGGCGGGTTGCCCTCGATCGGCACCAGCGGCCGGCGCCCTCCGGCGTCGAGGCGGGGAACGGAGCCCAGCAGGCCCATCGTGTACGGCATGCGCGGCCGGTAGTAGATGTCGTCGACCTGCCCCACCTCGACGGCCCTGCCCGCGTACATGACCAGGACCCTGTCGGCGAAGCCCGCCACCACCCCGAGATCATGGGTGATCATCACGATCGCCGCGCCCGTCTCCTTCTGCGCCTTCTTCAGCACGTCGAGGACCTGCGCCTGGATGGTGACGTCGAGCGCGGTGGTCGGCTCGTCGCAGATGATGACGTCGGGGTCGTTGGCGACGGCCATGGCGATCACCGCGCGCTGGCGCATGCCGCCGGAGAACTCGTGAGGGAAGGCCCTGGCCCGCTGTCCCGGGTTGGGGATGCCGACCAGGTCGAGCAGCTCCACGGCCCTGGCCGTGGCCTGCTCGGCCGTCACCTTCTGGTGGACGCGCACCGCCTCGGCGATCTGGTCGCCCACCCTGTAGACGGGCGTGAGCGCCGAGAGCGGGTCCTGGAAGACCATGGAGATCGTCCTGCCGCGGAAGGCGGTGAGCGTCTTCTCCTTCGCGCCGAGGATCTCGGTGCCGCGCAGCCGTACCGACCCCGTCACGCGGGCGTGCGGGGGCAGCAGGCCCATGACCGCCAGGGCGGTCACCGACTTGCCAGAGCCCGACTCGCCCACGATGCCGAGCACCTCGCCCGCGCGCACCTCGTAGCCGACGCCGCGCACCGCGCGCACGTCCCCGAAGCGGACGTCGAGATCGGCGACCTGGAGAACGGGATCGCTCATGAGCCCCTCTTCGAGGTGGGGTCGAAGGCGTCGCGCAGTGAGTCGCCGATGAGGTTGACCGACAGCACGGTGAGGATGAGCAGGCCCGCGGCGAACCAGAACGTCCACGGCGCGAAGACGGCGGTCTTGGAGCCGTCGGCGATCAGGCTGCCCAGCGAGACGTCGGGCGGCTGGATGCCGAAGCCGAAGTAGGACAGCGTGGTCTCGGTGAGGATCGCCGAGCTGACGTTCAGCGTGGCGTCGACGACCAGCAGGGACGACATGTTCGGGATGACGTGCCTGAAGATGATCGTGGGGGCGGGCACGCCCATGTAGCGGGCGGCGCTGATGAACTCGCGCTCCTTGAGCGAGACCGTCATCCCGCGCACGACCTTGGAGGTGATCATCCAGAGGAACAGCGCCAGCATGATCACGAACAGCACCCACGCGCCTCCCGCGAACAGCGGCGACATGATGGCCAGGATCAGGAAGCTGGGCAGCACGAGCAGCAGGTCGACCACCCACATCAGGACCCTGTCGGTCCAGCCGAGCAAGTAGCCGGCGAAGGCGCCGACCACGGCCGCGAGCGTGGTGGCCACGACCGCCACGAGCAGGCCGACGATGAGCGACTTCTGCATGCCGCGCAGGGTGACGGCGAAGACGTCGGCGCCGGTCTGGAGCGTGCCCCAGTAGTGCTCGGCCGACGGCGGCCGCAGGAAGGCGGCGAAGTCCTTGTCGGTGTAGGTCCAGTGGGTGAAGTGCGGGCCGGCGAAGGCCAGCAGGAACATCAGCGCGAGCAGGGCGAATCCGAGCTGTCCCTGGCGCATCGCGAAGAAGCGCCTGGCCACCACCCTGCCCCTGGACGGCGCCTTGATCTTGACGACCTGCTCGGCCAGCTCCTCGTCGGCGATGCTCACGCCTCAGCCCACCCTCACCCGCGGGTCGAGCGCCGCGGTCAGCAGGTCGGACAGCAGGGAGGCCACCAGGACCGACAGCGCGGTCAGGAGCGCGATTGCGGCGACGGTGTTGACGTCGTTGGTGTTGATGGAGTCGATCAGCTGCTCGCCCAGCCCGTGCCAGCCGAAGATCTTCTCGGTGATGGTGGCGCCGACCAGCAGGGAGCCGAAGGTGAAGGCGAAGTAGGTGACGGCGGGGATGAGCGCGGTCCTCAGCGCGTGCCTGGTGAGCGCGGCCCGCCTGGACAGGCCCTTGGCCATCGCGGTGCGGACGAAGTCGGCGCCGAGTACGTCGAGCATCATGTTGCGCTGGTAGCGGCTGAAGATCGCGATCAGGCCGATCGACAGCGAGACCGTCGGCAGGATCAGGTGCTGGAGGCGGTCGAGCGCCTGCCCCGGCAGTCCGGCGTCGAGGCCCGGCGTGTACTCGCCGCTGACGTAGACGATCCTCTCTCCGACCAGGCCGTTGAACCACACCCCTGCCAGGATCAGCACGTTGGCGATGACCACCACGGGAACGGCCAGCACGACGAAGGAGCCGATGGTGGTCAGCCTGTCGAACCAGCCGTACTGCCTGACCGCGGCGTAGGCGCCCACGGCGACGCCGAGGAAGCCGCCGAAGAACACCCCGAGGATGATGAGGCGGAAGGTGACCCCCGCCCGTCGCCTGAGGTCGTCGTTGACCGAGTCGCCGCCGACCGTCAGCCCGAAGTCGCCGGAGACGACCCCTCCCGCCCAGGTGACGTAGCGCGCGATCAGCGGGGTGCGGTTGTTGAGGTTGAGCTCGTCGAGCCTGGCGTCGATCACCGCGGGAGGCAGCGGCGGGTTGCGTCCCTCGTAGTTGGCCCGCGGGTCGAGCGCGCTGGCCGCCAGCATGTAGGCAAGGCTGGTGGCGACGACGACGAGCACCACGTAGTTGAGCAGCCTGCGGACCAGGAACCCCGCCATCGCCTCCCCTTCACCCCTCACCAGGTGTAGTCATATTGCTACACCATGTGATCCCCGGGGTGTGGCGAAGCGCCGAAGTGAGCCTGACTACCTTCCCGACAGCTCGTCGACGGCGGCGCGCACGTCGTCGCTGGTGATGGTGGTCAGCTCCGACTCGCTGGCCGTGTTGCCCAGGGCGGCGAGGCGGACGTCCCTGCGCATGGCCGCCCGCTCGAACAGCGAGCGGGCGAAGCGGCCGTTGCCGAGGCCGTCGATCAGCCGCTCCTGGCAGACCCAGGTGAAGACCTCGTCCAGGTCGGCCTTCGCGGCCTCGTCGAAATGGTCGCCCGACCGCTCGGCCAGCAGGATCGCGATCTCGGCGAGCTCCTGCGGCGCGTAGCTGGGAAAGGCGACCCGCTGGTTGAAGCGGCTGGACAGCCCCGGGTTGGTGGACAGGAAGCGGTCCATCTCCCGCTCGTATCCGGCCAGCACGATGACGAGCCTGTCGCGGTCGTCCTCGGCCCGCTTGAGCAGCGTCTGCACGGCCTCGGCGCCGAAGGCGTCGCCGCCGGAGTAGCCGGGGTTGACCAGGCTGTAGGCCTCGTCGATGAACAGCACCCCGCCGAGCGCCCTGTCGACCAGCTCGTTGGTCTTGATCGCGGTCGCGCCGAGGTGCTGGCCGACCAGGTCGGCGCGTTGCCCCTCGACCACGTCGGGCCTGGCCAGCAGGCCGAGCGCGGCGAAGATGCGGCCGAGGATGCGGGCGACGGTGGTCTTGCCCGTGCCAGGCGGCCCCGCGAAGACGAAGTGGCGCATCTGCGGAGGGGTGGGCAGGCCGCGCTCCTGGCGCATGCGGGCCACCTGGAGCTGGGCGGCGATGGCGTGGACCTGCCGCTTGACGGGTTCGAGCCCCGCCATGCGGTCGAGGTCGGCCAGCGCCTCCTCCAGCGTGGGGGTGGCCTGGTAGCCGCGGAAGCGCGCGGTGAGCTCGTTGAAGGCCTTGGTGACGTCGGCGACGGTCGTGGTGGTGAGGTCCGCGGTCGAGGGGGTGCCGCCCGCGCCGACCACCCGCACGTCGCGGGCCTGCGCCGCGGCCTCGACCAGGCTGCGCACGAAGCGCGCGTTGCCGAGCTCGTCGACCAGGCCGCGCCGCTGGACGTCCTCGAACAGGCCGAGCAGCGCGGGCCGCGCCTCGGGGGCCAGGCTGTCGCCGCGCCGTCTCTGCAGCAGGTCGGTGATCTCCAGCAGCTCGGCGGGCGAGTAGCTGGGAAAGCGCACCCTGGTGGCGAACCTGCTCGACAGCCCCGGGTTGGAGGCCAGGAAGGAGGTCATCTCCTGCTCGTAGCCCGCCAGGATGATGATGAGGTGCTCGCGGTCGTCCTCGGCCCGCTTGAGCAGCGTCTGCACGGCCTCGGCGCCGAACCTGTCGGGCTGGCCCTCTGAGGAGTTGACCAGGCTGTAGGCCTCGTCGATGAACAGCACCCCGCCGAGCGCCCTGTCGACCAGCTCGTTGGTCTTGATCGCGGTCGCGCCGAGGAACTCGCCGACCAGGTCGGCCCGCTGGGCCTCGACGACGTAGGGGGTCTCCAGCAGCCCGAACGCGTAGAAGATCTTCGCGACCGAGCGGGCCACGCTCGTCTTGCCCGTGCCGGGCGGTCCGACGAAGACGAAGTGCCTGGTCGGCCTGTCGGCGGGATAGCCCGCCTCGGCGCGCAGCCTGGAGGCCTCGATGGAGGCGGCGATCGAGCGCACCTGCTCCTTGACGGGCAGCAGGCCGATCATGTTCTCGAGCTCGGCGAGGGCCTCCTCCACCGAGATGGGCGGCGGCGGGGCGTTCCTGTCGGCCTGCTGGGGCCTGCCCTGCTGGGTCTCGCGGGCGCGCACCCTGACGGGCTCCTCGGCCACCAGGTGCGCGCGGGCCCTGCGGGCCTGGACGAACCGGTAGAGCAGGACGGCCGCGGCGGCGCCGTAGGCGGCCCAGAGCGCGATGCCGTCGGAGACGGGAGCCAGGGCCGCGGCCAGCGCGCCCGCGGGGACCAGGGCCATCAGCACGGTGATCCACGGCGGCACCCAGCGGATGAGGTGCGCGGCGGCGGCCACGGGGACGGCCAGCACGAGCAGCAGCGTGGGCACCATCGAGCCAGGAGGGAACAGCTGGTCGATCAGCGAGACCGCCACGGCCCACCCTGCCAGCACCACGGCGGTGGCGGCCGCGCGGGGGAAGCGCAGGGCCAGCGCGACGAAGCCGAGAAGGATCAGCGTGACGAAGAAGGTCTGCAGCAGGTCCCAGCCCATGGCCGCGCCCACGCCCACCGAGCCGATCAGGACGCAGGCGAACAGCACCCTGCGGACGGCGGGGGGAAGGCGGAAATAGCGATGCCGTACCTTCTCGAACTGCTCCCGCGCCGCGTCCCGCATCACGCCTCCCCGGTCCGACCCCGGTTATACCGTACGGGCGTGGGCCGCGCGCTATGCGGCGCGCGCGAAAACCTCGATTGGACAGGGCTCAGCGGCGCTGGTGCCGTCCCGGGTACTCCCCGACGACGACCTGCTTGGGCGTCACGCGCAGGACGTCGGAGCCGGGGTCGGGCAGCGCGACTCCGCGCACCTCGATCCAGAATCTGGGATGCAGCTGGTCGGTGGCGAACACGGCGACGCGGGGGTCGCGCTCGGCCGCCTCCCACGCCTCCTCTCCCGCGATCAGGCGCAGCTCGCCCGAGGCGCTGATCGAGGTGACCGCGCCGACGGCGAGCGCTCTGGGGCCGAGGGAGTCGGCGTAGGCCAGGACGACGCCCCTGGAGAAGGTGAGAGCCTGCCGCACCTCGGCGGTGAGGGTCACCGACGGTCCCGCCCCTTCCATGGAAGGCTCAGCCATGATCAGGGAGGCGCGCCATGGGCCTGGCGCGCCGCGCCACCAGGCTCTGACGGCGCGCAGCACGAAGAGCACGACCACCGCCGCGCTCGCGCCCAGCGCCACCCGCCAGCCCCACGCCGCCGCCTGCTCCCCTGCTGCGCCCACCCCGCCGGGCGCCGCCGCGGCCGGCAGGGCCCCGCCAGGCGCGAACGCCGCGACCAGGCTCGCCGTCGCGGCGGCGGCGCAGGCCAGCGCGGCCGTGAAGGTCAGCGTCACGGCCGCGGCCAGCCACCTGTCCGCGCGCAGCGCGCCGAGTCCCGCGAGCCCTCCCCTGTCGCGGACCCTGACCAGCAGGTACGGCACCGCCAGCGCGGCCAGCCCGCCCGCCGGGTGCGTCACCAGGGCGGCGAGCTCCAGCGCCACCAGCACCGACCAGGCCCTGGCCAGCACGACCCACAGCGTGACGCCCAGATCGCGGCGGGCGGTGCGCTCGCCGTACGCCATCGACAGCTGAGCGAGCGCGCGCACCGGACGGCCGCGCCAGGCCTCGGACAGCACCCGCAGCGCGACCAGCGCGGGCGCGTTGAGCAGCACGATCCCGGCCAGCCCCGCCCACAGCGGGTCGGCCACGGGCACGAACAGGGAGGCGGCGTAGGCGGCGAAGGCGATGGCCGCCGTCGCCACCGACAGCCCGAGCCAGCGGTCGCGGCCGAGCATCACGGGGACGACGGACCAGATCCGCACCCTGCGCGCCTGCCTGAAGGTGAGTGAGCCCAGCAGGACGATCACGATCAGCCCCGACAGGCCGAGCGGCCCGTCGGGGACGGGGCCCGTGACGACCAGCGCGCCTGAGACGGCGACGGCGACGGCGGGCAGCAGCCTGGTCTGCCGCGACCAGACCTCCAGCGCGCGCCTGGCCCTGCCCGTCTCGCGCGGGTCGATCGTCCACGCGGGGTCGTGGTGGGCGCGCGGAGGGTCCCATCGCAGCAGGGTGAGTCCGTAGTTGACGCGGGCGCCCGCGTGCGCGTCGTCCCTGTGCAGCGCGGACAGGTAGGCGGCCGCGGCGCGGCGGTGCTCGCCCCGCAGGAGCGCCAGGTCGCCGGTCAGGGCGTGCGGCCCCGCCTCCTCGGGGGCGAACCTTCTCGCGGCGGCGATGTGGGCGGCCGCCTCCCTGAAACGTCCGGGGACGCGGCGCAGCGCGGCGCCGAGCCGCAGTCTCGACTGCCAGGACCCGGGGGCCAGGCGCGCGGCCTGCTCCGCCTCGAGCACGGCCTCGGGGTCGCTGCCGAGACGTTCGAGGGCGAGGCTGGCCAGGCGGTGTCCCCACTCGCCCGCGTGGTCGAGGGTGATCGCGCGCCGGGCCGCGGTCAGCGCGGCCTCGGGGTGGTCGGCCAGGAGGTGGTCGAGAGCGACGGCGCACCATTCGGCAGCGGAATCCGAACCCTCGCCGTCGCTCCCCACACCCGCCATGATCTGTTCGCGGCACCCCATACGAAAGATCAGGACATATGGCTGTATCTCTCTAGAGAGGTACCGGCACGGAATGTGATCAGTCGATCCAGGTGTGCGACGTACCGGACATCGCCTAAGCTGCCACGCATGTTCCATGACCGAGCCAGACCCGTCATGGACACCGCATGACGATCCTGCAGAGCGCACCGAGGTCGTCGCGGGTCACGGGGCAGCGGCAGGCCAACCGGTGGTCGGTCCTGGTTCTGCTGTGCCTGAGCCTGCTGCTCATCACTGTCGACGCCACCGTCCTGCACATCGCCGTCCCCGCGTTGACCGCGGCGCTGGAGCCTTCCTCGGTCGAGCTGCTGTGGATCATCGACGCCTACTCGCTGATCGTGGCGCCCCTGCTGATCATGTTCGGCACGCTGGGTGACCGATACGGGCGAAAACGCCTGGTGCTGTGGGGCTACGTGCTCTTCGGCCTCGCCTCGGCGGCCGCCGCCTTCGCGCCGACGCCGCTGACGCTGATCCTGGCCAGGGGGCTGCTCGGCGTGGGCGGCGCGATGATCATGCCGGCCACGCTCTCCATCATCCGACAGGTCTTCACCGACCGCCGCGAGCGCGGGCTCGCGCTGGGCGTGTGGAGCGCGGTCGCGGCGGCCGGCGCCGCCGTCGGCCCGCTGGTCGGCGGCCTGCTCGTCCAGCACTTCTGGTGGGGCGCGGTCTTCCTGATCAACGTCCCCATCCTGCTCGTGCTGCTGCCCGCGGCCTCCCGCCTGCTGCCCGAGTCGCGCAGGCTCACCGGCCGGCCCTGGGACGCCACCAGCGCGGCGCTGTCGGTGTTCGGCATCCTGGCCCTGGCCTTCGGCCTGAAGGAGGCGGGCGCGGGGCACGCCGCCGGCCTCGCGGTCCTCCTCACCGGCGCCGGTCTGCTCGTCTGGTTCGTACGGCGGCAGCGCCGCCTGCCCCATCCCCTGCTCGACGTGGGCCTGTTCAGGGACAAGGCGTTCGCCACCGGGGTGGCGGGCGTGCTGTTCGGCGTCTTCTCCCTCGTCGGGCTGCAGCTCATGCTCGCCCAGTACCTCCAGCTCGTCCTCGGCGACAGCCCGCTGCGCGCGGCGCTCAGGATGCTGCCGCTGGTGCTGTCGGCCATCGCAGGCGGTCTCGCGGCGGCGAGCGTGCTGCGCAGGATCGGCATGCGGGCCACCATGAGCGGCGGGCTCGCGCTGGTGGCCGTCTCGCTCACGCCGACCCTGTCATGGGGTGTCGAGGCTCATCCGATCATGCTCGCGGTCTGCTTCGTCGGCATCGGGTTCGGGCTGCAGGTCGCCTTGCTTGCCGCCTCCGACACCATCATGTCGGCCGCGCCCGAGGACAGGGCCGGTGGCGCGGCGGCCATCGAGGAGACCGCCTACGAGCTCGGCGCGGGGCTCGGCGTCGCGGTGCTCGGCACGATCACCGCGGTGGTCTACGCGCCTGGCGTGCCCACGGTGCAGGGGGTGCCCGCTCCCGCGATGGACCAGGCCAGGCAGTCGCTGGCGGGTGCGGCGCACGTCGCGCACGAGGTGGGCGGCCGCCCTGGCACGGCGCTGCTCGACGCCGCGAGGTGGGCTTTCGTCCACGCGCTTCACACGACGATCGTCGTCAGCGTCGTGCTGCTCGCCCTCACCGCGGCCGCGGTGGCCCTGCTCATCCGACGCGACTGAGGTTTCAAATGACCCGATCAGGTCACAGGAATACCGTGAGACGGACCCTCCACGATCTCGCCACGCTCGCCGCCAGGATCGGGGTCGGCGGGATCTTCTTCGCGAACGGCTGGCACAAGCTCGAGGTGGGGCTCACCGCCACCGGCACCCAGTTCGCCACGCAGGGCGCCCCCGCTCCCGGCGCGTGGGCGGCGGTCACCATGCTCACCGAGCTGATCGGCGGGGCGTTACTCGTCGCCGGGCTGTTCACCGCCCCCCTGGGGCTGGTGCTCTTCGCCGAGACCCTGGCCGTCTTCTTCGTGGCCAGGCCGCTGAACCCGATCGACACCAACCTCATCGTGGTGCTGGGCGCGGCCGCCGTGCTGCTGGCGGTGACGGGCGCCGGGCGCGTCTCGGTCGACCACATGGTGGTGATCAGGCGCAGGGAGGCCGAGGCCGCCGACGAGTTCGCCGCCGATCACGAGGCCGACAACGTCATCGCCTCGCTGCGCGACCCCGACGCCCCGCACGAACCGGGCCCCCTGCACGGCGACGACATGCGAGGTTCGGCCGCCCCCGAGACGGCTCCCCCCGTGCCGGACTCCCGTGGAGCGGGCGAGACGGAGGTGGGGCCCGGCGAGGACACCGCGCCGCACCACCTCCCGCGCACCGTGACCGACGAGCTGCCAGGCGACACCCTGGTGGCGGGCAAGAAGACGGCGAGCGCCGCGCGGAGCGGGCGCGGCCGTACGGGGAGGAAGCCTGCCGACCCCGCCGAGTGACGCCACCCCCTCAGGACGCGCCCCGAGTGCGGCTCAGATCTCCACGCGGCTCGGGCCGGGCGGCGCGGGTTCGGGGACGCGCCTGCGGACGGGGCGCAGGAGCCCCTGGGTCATCGCGATCGCGACGAGGATCACCACCGCCCCTACGGGCTGGTTCCAGGCCAGGCTCTCCCCCAGCACCGCCACGCCGGACACCACGGCGAAGACGGGCAGGAGGTAGGTCACCGTCGAGGTCGTCGTCACCCCCGCCCGCACCTGGACCCAGTACAGCAGCAGGTAGGCGATGCCGGTTCCGAGCCCGCCCAGCGCCAGCATGCTCCACCACACGGCGGGCGGCGCCGACAGGTCGACCAGGGCCACCCCCGCCAGCGGGGTGATCACCGCCAGTTGGAGGGTGCCGCTCAGCAACTGGCCCGCCGCGAGCACCACGGGGGCCTCCGAGCGGCGCCCGGTGATGAAGCGGCCCAGGTAGGAGCCGCCCACGCCGTAGCAGAGCGCCGCCCCGAAGCAGGCCAGGCTGCCGCCGAGCTCACCGCCGCTCAGCGGCTGCCAGACGCCGAGGACCACCATCACGCCCGCGAACCCGAGCCCGAGCCCCGCCATCCTGCTCGCGCTCGGTTTCTCCGCGCGCAGCAGCAGCGTGAAGGCGAGGGTGCACAGCGGGGTGGTGGCGTTCCAGATGGCCGCCACGACGGAGGAGACGTACTGCTCGCCGTAGGCGAAGAGGGTGAAGGGCAGGGTCGTCAGGACCACCGAGGCGACCTGGAAGTGGGCCCACAGTCGCGGGTCGCGCGGCAGCGCCCTGCGGCTGAGCGCCAGGGCGACCAGCAGGGTCGCCGCGCCGATCGCCATGCGGCCGAAGGAGACCTGGAGGGGGTGCAGCGTGCCGACGGCGACCTTGATGAAAAAGAAGCTGTTGCCCCAGATGAGGGCCAGTAGCAGGAAGGCGGGCAGCCAGCGGCCCACGGGGGTGCTCTTCACGAGGACAGGAGCGTAGTCGCGACGCCCCGCCGAGTCGTAGGGAAATATCCCTATTTGTCCGTAGCGGCGGCCGCGGTCGCGCACGCCTCGCGGTAGTCGCCGCCCGTGGCCAGGTAGTGCGCGGTCAGGCGCTGGAGCATCTCGCGCAGGTGGGCGCGCTCGCCGGGCTTCAGCGGGGCGAGCACGTGGTCGTCGACGAAGCGGAGGACGGCCGTGGCCTCCTCGAGCCTCACCCTGCCCATGTCGGTGGCCACGATCATCTTGCTACGCCTGTCGGCGGGGTCGGGCACCCGCTCGACCAGGCCCGCCTCGACCAGCTGGTCGACCAGGTAGACCATCACCGTGCGGTCGAGCCTCAGCTGGTTGGCCATGTCGATCTGGTTGCGGGCGCAGCCGTGCGCCGCCGCGTTGACGACCATGTAACCGCGCTGCGAGCCGGGGAAGCCCTCGAGCGCCCGCTGCGAGGCGGACAGGTGGTTCTGAAAGACCTGGGCGAGCAGCCAGCCGAGGGTGTCGTCGAGCCCGGCCGGGAGCTCGTGCTCAGTCTTCATGGGGACCAGTCTACTCCGCTTGACAGACAAGCTGCTGGGCAGACAATCTGTAAAACAGATTATCTCGCCAACCGATGAAAAGGATCACCATGCCCCAGCTGCTGCACATCGACGCCTCGGCCGTCCACGACGGATCGGTCTCCAGGCAGGTGGCCAGGTCGTTCAGGGACGCGTGGGAGGGCGAGGTCGTCTACCGCGACCTCGGGGCGCGCCCGGTACCGCACCTCACCGAGGCCGGGATCGTCGCGAGGCACGCTCCTGCCCAGGAGCACGACGCGGAGCAGGCGACCGCGGCCTTCCTGCAGGAGGCGCTGGTGGAGGAGTTGCTACAGGCGGAGGCGTACCTGTTCGCCGTGCCGATGTACAACTTCGGCGCGCCCTCGACGTTCAAGGCGTGGCTCGACCACGTCCTGATCCCGGGGCGGACCCTGGGCATGAGCCCCGACGACAGCCCGATCGCCGGCAGGCCCGCGACGCTCATCAGCGTGCGCGGCGGCGCGTACGGCCCCGGCACGCCCAGGGAGGGCTGGGACTTCGCCGACCCGTACCTGCGCAAGATCCTCACCGAGGTGTTCGGTCTGGAGCTGCGGGTGGTCACCGCCGAGCTGACGCTGGCGGACACGACGCCCGCCATGGCAGGGCTGCGCGAGGCGGCCGCCGCCTCACAGGCCGCCGCGCACGTCGCCGCCCGCGAGCACGCGCGCCGGATCAGCGCGAGGTCGCTCGTCTAGCGGGTGCTCGCCCTGATGGCCAGCCGCGGTTCGAGAAGTGTGGCGTCGGGCACCGGGCGGCCTTCGAGCTTGGCCATGAGCAGCTCGACCGCCCGGTTGCCGACGTCCTCGGCGGGAATCAGCACCGAGGTGAGCGGCGGGCTGGCGCGCTCGGCGACGTCGTCGGGGCAGATGGCGACCACGGACACCTCGTCGGGCACCCGCCTGCCGAGCAGTCGCAGGGCGCCGAGCACGTGACCGACCGACGCCTCGTTGTGCACCACCAGCCCCGTGAGGTCGGGATGCTGGGCGAACAGATCCTTGACGGTCGCGGCCACCTCGTCGAAGGTCTCCTCGCACGGCAGCGCCACGCCCGCCTCGCCCGCGGCCTCGACGAACCCCTCTCTGGTACGGCGGGCATAGCCCGTGCCCCGTTCGTAGACCACCGACGGAGCGCCCAGCAGGGCGAGCCTGCGATGCCCCAGGGAGGTCAGGTGCTCCACGCACAGCGCGCCCGCCCTGGCGAAGTCGAGGTCGACGCAGGTCAGGCCGGAGGGGTCGGCGGGGAAGCCGATCAGCACGCTGGGCTCCTCCAGCCCGCGCAGCAGCGGCACGCGAGGATCGTCGAGCTCGACGTCCATGAGCACCATGCCGTCGACCATCGAGCTGGCGGCGACCCTGCGCAGGCCGTCGGGGCCCTCGTCGGCGGTCATGAGCAGCACGTCGTGGTCGTGCCTGCGGGCCATGGCCACGACCGAGCTGGCGAACTGCATCAGCACCGGCAGGTGCATGCCCGCGCGAAGCGGCAGCACGAGCGCGATGACGTTGGAGCGCCTGCTGGCCAGGGCCCTGGCTCCCGCGTTGGGGTGGTAGCCGAGCTCGCCGATGCTGCGCAGCACCCGCGCCCTGGTCGTCTCGGAGATGGCGCGTTTGCCGCTGAGCACGTAGGAGACGGTGCTCACCGCGACGCCCGCGTGCCTGGCGACCTCGGCGATGGTGACTGCTCGGTTGGTCATGCGAACCGCATTCCGCTCAGAGTGACCCCTTCATTCTCGAACACGACATAAAGATCGTGCACGCCTGCCGTGCTCGCAAGGTCGCAGCGGGTCTCGGCGAGCTCGCCGGGTCCCGGCACGGGGACGGTGGCCAGCACCTGGCCGGAGAGGGGGTCGCCGAGGCGCAGGGTCAGCATCGCGCCCCCCGCGCTGGCCGCGGTGATCACGCAGGAGTCGTGCGCGGCGAAGGCGACCTGCCGGTAGAGGATCCACGCGCCCGGCGCCTCCCCTCGGACGGTGTCGCGGTCGGTGAAGGTGATCGCGTCGTACTCGTCGTGGTCCACGGCTCGCAGCTCGCCGGGGTCGCGGGGCGGGATGCGCTCGCCCTCGACGTCGAAGGCCGCGCACAGGCGCAGGTCGCGGGCCGAGCGGCCGACCATCAGCAGGTGGGTGGCCTCCTCCACGACCAGGCGGCCCCTCGTGACGTCCCAGAAGGCGAGGTCGCGCCGGTCGGGCTCGAAGCTGACGCGGGCGCTCTGGCCAGGGGCCAGCCGTACGCGCTCGAAGCCGCGCAGGCGGCGCAGCGGCTGCTTGACGCGGGAGCGGCGCTGGTGGGTGTAGAACTGCACGACCTCGACGCCCTCGCGCTCACCGGTGTTGGTGACGGTCACCTCGGCCCTCGCTCCGTCCATCGTGAGGTCGGTGTAGGCGAAGCAGGTGTAGCTGAGGCCGTGGCCGAAGGGATAGAGCGGGGCGCCGCGGTAGTAGAGGTAGGTGGCGTCCGAGGCGATGATGTCGTAGTCGAGCAGGTCGGGAAGCTCGCAGGCGTCCCTGTACCAGGTCTGGGTGAGGCGGCCCTCCGGGTCGCGGTCGCCGAACAGCACCTCGGCCAGGGCGTGGCCGTACTCCTGGCCCCCGTGCGAGGACCACAGGACGGCGGGCACGTGCTCGTCGGCCCAGGTGACGCCGAACGGGTAGCCGCTGCTGAGCACCAGGACGGTGGCGGGGTTGGCGGCGTGGACGGCGCGCAGCACGGCCTCCTGCGCGGCGGGCAGGTCCAGGTCGGTGCGGTCCTCGGTCTCGCGCCCGTTGACCAGGGGATGGTCGCCCGCCACGACGACCGCGACGTCGGCGGTGGCGGCCAGCTCGGCCGCCTGCCTCGCGCCGCTCGACAGCAGCTCCCACGACAGGGCGGCCGGCTCGTCGGCGAGCACGAGGCGTCCGTCCTCCTCGGCGACGTAGCGCCCCGAGTGCAGGTGGCGCAGGGAGCCGTCGGCCCTGCGGAAGGTCTGGCGCACCTCCCACCCGTTGGGGCCCGGCTGGTCGCAGGCCAGGCGCCCCTCCTCGTCGGCCGAGAGGAACTGGCCGTTGAGCGGCGAGCGCAGGGCCAGCGCTCCCCCGCCCCAGTCGAAGACGTCGAACTCGTGCCCTCCGAGGGCCACCCTGTCCACGCCCTCGCAGAAGACGGTCTCGCACCTCTCGGCCATGCCCTGCAAGGCGGTGACCGTGTAGGGCAGGGTGCCGCTGTACCAGTCCTCCATCAGGGTGTCGGCGAGCTGGCCGATGACGGCGACCTTGAGAGGGGCGCGCAGCGGGAGCAGGCCCTCGTTCTTGAGCAGCACGATCGACCTGGCCGCCGCCTCGCGGGCGAGGTCCTGATGCTGCCCGGGGGTGTACGGCGCGCTCTCCCCCTGCTCGGCGGCCTCCTCGTCGTCGAACTCGCCGAGGCGCACGCGGATCGACAGCACGTGGCCCGCGGCCCTGTCGATGTCCTGCTCGTCGAGCAGGCCCCGCTCGAGGGCGGTCCTGAGGTGGGCGAGGGTGTCGGCGGGACGGTCGTCGTCCTGGGTGAAGCTGTCGAGGCCCGCCTTGACGGCCGCGGCGTAGGCGGTGGGCGCGTCGGGGTGGTAGGCCTGCAGGCCGTACAGGTTGCCCGGGGCGTAGGCGTCGCTGACGACCAGCAGCTCGTCGGGCGCGGCGGCGCGCAGCACGTCGTTGATCAGCGGGCTGAGGTGGGCGGGCCGCCCGTTGACCAGGTTGTAGGAGGGCATGACGGCGACGGCGGCCTGGAGCGGCGGCAGGAAGGCGGGCAGCTCGTACTCGTGCAGCACTCTCGGCGGCAGGTTGCTGGAGGTGACGCAGCGGTCGGTCTCGTTGTTGTAGCCGAGGAAGTGCTTGAGCGTGGGGGCGGTCCTGAGGACGGGACCCCTGCCGCGCAGGCCCGTGGCGTAGGCGGTGGCCAGCAGCCCTGTCAGCCACGGGTCCTCGGAGTAGCCCTCCTCGTTGCGACCCCATCGCGGGTCGCGCAGCGGGTTGACGACGGGGGCCCACACGTTGCGGCCGGCTCCCGCGGGGTCCTTGCGATGGGAGGCGAGCACCTCGTCGGCGGTCGCGGCGCCCACCCTCTCGACCAGCTCGGGGTCCCAGGTGGAGGCGAGGCCGACGGCCTGGGGGAAGACGGTGGCGGGACCGAGCCAGGCCAGCCCGTGCAGGGCCTCGGTCCCCGTCCTGAACGCCTTGACGCCGAGCCTGGGGATGGCGGGCTGGTGCTGGTGGAGCAGCGACAGCTTCTCCTCGAGCGTGAGCCTGCCGAGCAGGTCTGCCACGCGGTGCGCGGTGGGGTGCGCCGGGTCTCGGAAGGGTTCGTTCATGTGGGGGGTCCGCCTGTCGAAGCGCTTCGATAACCGATCCGGATATTTCGGGGTTGTTACCGGGATGGGTGCTCTGAGCGTGCCCGCTGGTGCGTCCCCGGGTCAAGACCCCTTGGCGAAGCGCTTCGACAATCTCTCGCCGGCCCGCCACCGATCAACGGGGCGGACCGGGCGACAGGCCGGAGGTCAGGGACGGCGCGTGAGGTAGCCGCCCATGGTGCGGAAGAGCTCGGTGGCGGGCAGGTCCGTGCCGTCCTCGGTGCGGACGCGTTCGATCACCAGGCCATGACTGCGGCCCTTGCGCGCCTGCGCGCCGGCGACGATGACGACGCCGTCTCCCTCGCGGATGAAGACGCGGCCGGGCGTGCCGCCGTACCTGCCGGTGGAGACCGACGCCTTGAGCACGCGCACGCGGGCGCCGTTGTAGTGGGTGAAGGCGTTGGGGTACGGGTCGGACTGCGCCCGCACGAGCCTGGCGATGTCCTCGGCCGGCCAGCTCCAGTCGATCTCGCTGTCCTCGATCGAGCGCTTGTGGAAGAAGCTGGCCATGGACCTGTCCTGGGGCGTCCAGTCGGTGCGTCCGGAGGCGATGAGGGCGAGCGACTCGGTGACGATGGGGGCGATCAGGTCGACGGTGCGATGGAACAGGTCGGTGGCGGTGTCGTCGGGCCCCACGGGCACCGCGCGCTGCAGCACGATGTCCCCCGCGTCGAGGTCCTCGTCCATCATGTGCGCGGTGACGCCCACCTCCTTCTCTCCGTTGATCAGCGCCCAGATGAGCGGGGAGAAGCCCGCGTAGGCGGGCAGCAGCGAGTCGTGCACGTTGAGCGTGCCGTGGCGGGGCAGGGTGAAGATCTCCGGCGGGATCCAGGTGCGCCAGTTGTTGGCGACGATGAGGTCGGGATCGGCCTCCTTGAGCCTGGCCATGAGCTCCTGGTCGTCGGGGCGGTTGCGCAGGAGCACGGGCACGCCGTGCTCCTCGGCCAGGTCGGCCACGGAGTCGCTCCAGATCCGCTCGTAGGCGTGCTCGCTCCTGGGGTGCGTCACGACGAGGACGACCTCGTGGCCGGAGTCGAGCAGCGCCCTCAGTGTGCGGTGGCCCCAGGTCTGGTAGCCGAACATCACGATCCGCATGGCGTCTCCTTGTAGGGGGGATCGGAACGGGTTAGGCTCCCCTTAATTAGGAGAGGCTAACCTAACCTCGAAAGGCGCTCAATGCGGGTTCACGACCTGATCGGCATCGGATTCGGCCCTTCCAACCTCGCGCTGGCGATCGCGTTAAAGGAGAACGGACCGGTCGACGCGGTCTTCTTCGAGAAGCAGGCGACGTTCGGCTGGCACCGCGGCATGCTGCTCGACGGCACGACGATGCAGGTCTCCTTCCTGAAGGACCTGGTCACGATGCGCAACCCGGCCAGCGAGTTCGGCTTCCTGAGCTACCTGCGCGACAGGGGGCGCCTGGCCGACTTCATCAACCACAAGACGATGTTCCCCTCGCGCCTGGAGTTCCACGACTACCTCGAGTGGGCGGCGACGCCCTTCGCCGACCAGGTGGAGTACAGGTCCGAGGTGGTCGGGGTCACCCCGGTGAGCGTCGACGGCGTGGTGGACCACCTCGACGTGGTCGTACGGCAGGGCGGCTGCGCCGACGAGCTGACGACCAGGCGCACCAGGAACGTGGTCATCGCCGCCGGTCTGGAGCCCGTGCTCCCGCCGGGGGTCGTGAGCGGCGAACGCGTCTGGCACAGCGAGGAGCTGCTCGACCGCCTTCCCTCGCTGCGCGACCCCCGGCGCTTGGTCGTGGTGGGGGCGGGACAGAGCGCCGCCGAGGTCACCGACCACCTGCACGGCGCCTTCCCCGGCGCCGAGGTGTGCGCCGTCTTCTCCAAGTACGGCTACACCCCCGCCGACGACAGCTCCTTCGCCAACCGCATCTTCGACCCCGAGGCCGTCGACCACTTCTACGGCGCGTCCGAGGAGGTGAAGAGGATGCTGCTGGCCTACCACGCCTCGACCAACTACTCGGTGGTGGACCTCGAGCTCATCGACGAGCTCTACCGGCGCCACTACCAGGAGAAGGTGCGGGGGACCGAGCGGCTGCGCATCTTCAACGCCTCCCGCGTGGTGGAGGTGGCGCGCGGCCCCAGGGTCACCGTGGAGTTCCTCCCCACGGGAGAGCGCACCGTCCTGGACGCCGACGCCGTCGTCTACGCCACCGGCTACCGCTCGGGCGACCCGCTCACCCTGCTGGGCGAGGCGGGCGAGCTGTGCGAGCTCCTGCCGGACGGCGGCCTGCGGATCGGGCGCGACTACCGCGTGGCCACCAAGGAGGAGATGCGCTGCGGCGTCTACGTGCAGGGCGCCACCGAGCACACCCACGGCCTCACCTCCACCCTGCTGTCGAACACCGCGCTCAGGGCGGGCGAGATCGCCGCCTCGGTCAGCATGAACCGGTCGTACGCGCTCCCCCGCTGACGGGCCCGACGTGGTGGCGGCCGATCGGGATGACCAGCGGGGTCGCGCTGACCGGGTCGGCCGTCACCACGCAGCGCAGGCCGAAGACCTCCTCGACCAGCGCCGCGTCGACCACCTCGAGGGGCGGGCCCTCGGCGACGACGCGGCCCTCCTTCATCACGATCACGTGGTCGGCGTAGCGGCAGGCCTGGTTGAGGTCGTGCAGGACCATGACGACCGTGCGGTCCTGCCGTCTGTTGAGATCGACGACGAGGTCCAGGACGTCGATCTGGTGGGCCAGGTCGAGGAAGGTGGTCGGCTCGTCCAGCAGGAGCACCGGGGTGTTCTGGGCGACCGCCATGGCGATCCACGCCCGCTGGCGCTGCCCTCCCGACAGCTGGTCGAGCGGCCTGCCCGCGTGTTCGAGCATCCCGGTGGCGACCAGCGCCGCCGTGACCGCGTCCTGGTCGGCCGCCGACCACTGCCGCCACCACGTCTGGTGCGGCGACCTGCCCTGCCCGACCAGGTCGCCGACCGTCAGGCCCTCCGGCGCGACGGGCGACTGGGGCAGGATGCCGAGCCGCTGGGCGACCTGGCGGGTCGGCATCGCGTGGATGGAGCGGCCGTCGAGGTGGACGGCGCCGCCGCGCGGGGACAGCAACCTGGCCAGCGCGCGCAGCAGGGTCGACTTGCCGCAGGCGTTCGCGCCGATGATGACGCTGATCCTGCCGGGCGGCACGGCCAGGTCGAGCCCGTCGACGACGAGCCTGTCGTCGTAGGCCAGCCGCAGCCCCGTGGCCGTCAGCGACGGATTGGTCACGTCTTTCACCCTCCCGTGCCCGTCCTGTTGGCGCGGGCCAGTTGCCACAGCAGGAACGGCGCCCCGAGGACGCCCGTCACCACCCCGACGGGCAGGACGGAGTCGGCCAGCAGGCGCTGACTGATCAGATCGCCCACCAGCACGATCGTCGAGCCGGTGAGAGCGGAGGCGGTGAGCGGCGGGCTGCCCGCGCGGGCGGTGCGCTGCGCGATCTGCGGCGCGGCCAGCGCGACGAAGAGCACGGGCCCGGCGGCGGCGGTGGCGAAGGCGGCCAGCGCCGCGTCGCACAGCAGCTGCGCGAGGCTGGCGCGCTGCACGGGCGTGCCGAGCCGTCCCGCGACCTCGTCGCCGAGACGCAGCGTCCGCTGCCACCGCCCGAGCAGCAGCACGGCGGGAAGCAGCACCGCCAGCGCGAGCGCCAGCGGCCCCGCGTGCTGCCACCCTCTGTCGTTGAGGTTGCCCACCAGCCAGCCGAGCACCTTCTGCGCCTGGTACAGCTCGGCCCTGCTCAGCAGGTAGGAGGTGAGGCTGACGCACATCCAGCTGACCCCGATGCCCACGAGCACGATCCGGTAGCCCGTGGTGCCGCGTTTCCAGGCCAGCAGGTAGATCGCCAGCCCGGACGCCAGCGCGCCCGCCAGGCCGAGCGTCTGCGGGGCCAGTCCCGCTCCCGTGCCGAGCACCACGCCCGCGGCCACGGCGGTGCCGGCTCCCTGGGTGATGCCGAGCATGTCGGGGCTGGCCAGCGGGTTACGGGTGACGGACTGGAAGATCGCCCCCGACAGGCCGAAGGCCGCGCCCGCCAGCAGGGCCACCGTCGCCCTGGGAAGGCGCAGCTCCCAGACCACGAACAGGTCGGCCCGCTCACCCGCGCCCAGCAGCGCGTTCAGCAGGCCGTGGGGACTGAGGGCGTAGTCGCCCGAGCCCATGGCGACGGTCAGGCAGAGGGCGAGCAGGGCGGCCAGGCCCGCGCCCAGCCAGACCACCGCCAGGCGCAGGCGCAGGATGCCGGAGACGGGCGGCCTGGTCAGCCGGAAGTGCAGGCGCCCTCGGGAGAGTTCGAGCACGGTCACAGCTCCGCGAGCCTGCGACGGCGCACGAGCGCGATGAAGAAGGGCGCTCCGAGGAAGGCGGCGACCAGGCTCACGTCCAGCTCGCTCGGGCGCACGACGACCCTGCCGAGGATGTCGGCCGCCAGCAGCAGGCAGGGGGCCACCAGCATCGAGGACGGCAGCAGCCAGCGGTGGTCGGGCCCTGTGACGGTCCTGACCAGGTGCGGCACGACCAGGCCGACGAAGACGATCGGGCCGGTGACCGCCACGGCCGCGCCGGTGAGCAGGGTGATCGCCAGCGCGCCGCCCAGCCGTACCAGGGCGAGCCTGCGGCCGAGCGCGGCGGCGACGTCTTCGCCGAGCGAGAGGCTGTTGAGCGCGGGCGCGGTGCTCAGCGCGAGAAGGGTGCCGGCGGCCAGGAACGGCGCGACGGCCAGGAGCGTGCCGCCGTCGTGGCCGGTGAGGGAGCCCGACGACCAGTACCTGTAGCGGTCGAGCGCCTCGGGGTCGGTCAGCGCGATGCCGCCGGTGAGCGAGTCGAGAAGGTAGGTGACCGCGATGCCGGCCAGCGCCAGCTTGACAGGGGAGGCGCCGCCCCTGCCCCTGCTGCCCAGCAGGTAGACCGCCACGGAGGCGGCAGCGGCCCCGGCGAAGGCGAACCAGATCGACGGCAGCAGCCCGCTCACGCCCAGCGCTCCCGCCGCCAGGACGATGCCGAACGCGGCGCCCGCGCTGACGCCCAGCAGCCCGGGATCGGCCAGCGGGTTGCGGGTCAGGCCCTGCATGACCGCGCCCGCCAGGCCGAGCGCCGCCCCCGCCAGCACGGCGACCAGTGTGCGGAACAGCCGCGTGCCGCCGACGATGGCGGCCACCTCGGGATCCACGCTCGCCGGATCCACGAGGGCGCGCGCGACCTCGTCGAGCGGGATCGCCCGGCTGCCGATCGCCAGCGACAGCAGGCAGAGCACGGCCAGGACGGCGGCGCTGCCCACGATCAACCTCTTCATTAGGTTAGGCATACCTCACTTAAGCCTGACATACAAGGCTTTTCACGGGGATCAAGATAGGTAAGGCTTACCTTAGTACTCAGATCAAGAAGAGGGAACCATGTCCACACGATTGTCGATGGTGCTCGCCGTCCTGGCGCTGGCCGTCATCACGGCCTGCGGCGGCCAGACCCCCGCCGGTACGGCCGCGACGCCCGCCCCCGCCGCCTCGGGCTCGGCCCCGGCCGCGGCCTTCCGCGTGAAGGTCGAGCATCTGCACGGCACGACCGAGATCGCCAGGCGACCCGAGCGCATCGTCACCATCGGCCTCAGCGACCACGAGCCCGTCCTGGCTCTCGGGTTCAAGCCCATCGGCGTGGTCGACTGGTTCCAGCGCACCCCCTTCACCGACTGGCCCTGGACCACGGGCGTGTGGGGCGGCGCCGAGCCGACCGTGCTCGGACTGCGCGAGGACGGCGTCAAGATGGAGAAGCTCCTCGCGCTCAAGCCCGACCTGATCTTCGCGATGTACTCGGGCATCCAGAAGGAGCAGTACGACCAGCTGTCGAAGATCGCTCCCGTGGTCGCGCAGCCGAAGGGCTACGACCCCTACGCCGCGCCGTGGCAGGAGATGACGCTGCTGGCGGGGCGCGCGCTGGGCGAGGAGCCGAAGGCCGAGCGGCTCATCGCCGGCATCAAGGACAGGTTCGCCCAGGCCCGCGCCGCCAACCCGCAGTGGAAGGGGCTGACCGCGGTCGCCGCCGACAGCTTCAAGGCGGGCCAGTACTTCGCCTTCCAGAAGGGCGACCCCAAGTCGGCGTTCCTGGCCGAGCTGGGCTTCACCGTCCCCGAGGGGATCACCAAGGAGGCCGGCAAGCTCAACGGCGTCGAATTCGGCTCCGAGCGCATGGACCTGCTCGAGGTGGACCGCCTCGTCTGGCTCACCACCGGCAAGCAGCCGTGGGAGCGGATCAAGAACGACAGCGTCTACAAGCAGCTGAAGGTCGCCAAGGAGAGCCGCGACCTCTTCCTGACCTACCAGGACCCGCCGATCGGCGCGGCGCTGTCCTTCAACACCGTGCTCAGCATCCCGTACGCCATCGACCAGGTCGTCCCGCTGCTCAAGAAGTGACCCACCGAAAGGCTGCCAGATGTCCGTCCTTCCGCTGACCGGGGCCCAGAGGGGCATCTGGCTGGCCCAGCAGTTCGAGCCGGACAGCCCGGCCTACACCATCGGCTGCTACGTCGAACTGCCCGCCGCACCGCCCGCCGACGCCTCCGTGCTGGCGTCGGCGGTGCGGCGGGCCGTCGAGGAGGCCGAGAGCCTGCACGTGGTCGTCGCCGAGCGCGGGGACGGCCCCGTCCAGACGCCCGCGCCCCCGCCCGCCGGCTGGTCGCCTCCCGTGCTCGAGCTGACCGAGGCGCGGGCCCGCGCGTGGATGGCCGCCGACATGGCGACCGTCGCCGACCTCGCCACAGGCCCGCTGTACGGGCACGCGCTGCTACGGCTCGACGACGGCAGGCTGTGGTGGTACCAGCGCTACCACCACCTGGTCACCGACGGCTTCGGCATCCTGCGGATCATCCAGCGCGCCGCCGAGCTGTACGGCGGCGCGAAGGGATCCGCAGGCGACTGGTCGCTGGAAGGGCTCGTCGCGGCGGACACCGCCTACCGCGCCTCCGCCGAGCACGCGGCCGACCGCGACTTCTGGCACGGCAGGCTCAAGGGCGTGCCCGACGAACCCGCCAGGCTGGTCGAGTGCACGCCCGTCCCCGCGCGCGACGCCGTGCGCAGGACCGTCGAGCTCTCGGTGGAGCATTCCGACCTGCTGCGCGAGGCCGCCGCCGCCATGGGCACCCGCCTGTCGCGCCTGGCCATCGCCGCCGTCGGCGCCTACCTGCACCGGTCGAGCGGCGAGCGCGACATCGTGCTCGGGCTCCCCGTGACGGCCAGGCGAAGGGGCGAGGACTCCCCCGCGCTGATGTCCAACGTCCTGCCGCTGCGGCTCGCCGTGCGCCAGGCCACCACCGCCGCCGAGCTGGTCGCGGCGGTGGCTGACGAGATCGGGCGGCTGGCCGCGCACGCCCGCTACCGGGGCGAGGACCTGGCCAGAGAGCTCGGCCACCCAGAAGGGCTGCGCTCGCTCATCGGGCCCACGGTGAACGTCATGCCCTTCCACGAGGGCATCAGATTCGGCGAGAGCGCCGCCGCCATCCACTACCTGTCGCTCGGACCTGTCAGCGACCTGTCGGTGGCGGTCTACGACAGGCCCGCGGGACACGGGCTGCGCATCGACCTCGACGCGGACGCGTCGGTCTGCGGCCAGGAGGAGCTCGCCGAGCACGAACGGCGCCTGCTGCTCGTGCTGGAGGCGATGGCCGAGCGGCCCCACCTGCCGCTCGGCCGCATCGAGCTGTCCACCGCCCCGCCGCTCGCCCCGCTGCCCGACCTGCCCGCGCTCTCGTGGACCTCCGCCTTCGAACAGCAGGCGGAGCGCACCCCCGGCAAGGTCGCGGTCGTGTGCGAGAGCGAGCGGCTCACCTACGCCGAGCTGAACGGCAGGGCCAACGCGCTCGCGCATCTGCTGCGCGCCAGAGGGATCGGCGTCGAGGACGTCGTCGCGGTGGTCGTGCCGCGCTCGGCCGACCTGGTCGTGGCGCTGCTCGGCGTCATGAAGGCGGGCGCCGCCTACCTGCCCCTCGACCCCGACCATCCGGCCGACCGGCTGACCTTCATGGTGCGGGACGCGCGGGCGCGCCTGGTGGTCTCCGTGGCCGGCCACGCCGAGGAGCTGCCGCTGCCCCGCCTCCTGATGGACGAGCTCGGCCCCGAGCCCGCGCCGAACCTGCCCGACGCGGGCGGGGACCGCGCCGCTTACGTGATCTACACCTCGGGCTCGACCGGCCGTCCGAAGGGTGTGGTGGTCACCCACGACGGCGTCGGCGCGCTCATCGCCACCGCCACCGGACGTCTCGGCGTCGACGACACCAGCAGGGTCGCGCAGTTCGCCTCCGCGGGCTTCGACGTCGCCGTCTGGGACCTCATCATGTCGCTGTGCGTCGGCGGCACGCTCGTCGTGGTGCCCGCCGAGCGGCGGGTGGCGGGGGTGGAGCTGACCGGCTACCTCGCCGAGCACCGCGTCACCCACATGATCCTGCCGCCCTCGCTGGTGGCCGCGCTGCCCGCCGAGTGCGAGCTGCCCGAGGGGGCGGTGCTCGTCGTGGGCACCGAGACCGTGCCGTCCGAGCTGGTGGCCAGGTGGGCGGAGCGGCTTCGCATCGTGGTCGCCTACGGGCTGACGGAGGCGAGCGTCAACTCCACGCTCTGGCAGGCGGAGAAGGGCTGGCGGGGGCCGGTGCCGATCGGCCTGCCCGACCCCGGCACCCGCTGTCACATCCTCGACTCCGCGCTGCGCCCCGTGGCGCCGGGCGTCACGGGCGAGCTGTACGTGGGGGGCCGCGGGCTGGCCAGGGGCTACCTCGGCAGGCCAGGGCTGACCGCCGAGCGGTTCGTCCCCGACCCGTTCGGCGCGCCGGGCGAGCGCATGTACCGCACAGGGGACAGGGCGCGCCTGCGCCCCGACGGGAACATCGACTTCCTCGGCCGCGAGGACGGCCAGCTCAAGATCCGCGGTCACCGGATCGAGCCGGGCGAGGTCGAGAGCGTCCTGATGGCCGATCCCTCTGTCGCCCAGGCCGCGGTCGTCGCCGTCGAGGACCACCGCGGCGCCAAGCGGCTGGTCGGCTACGTGACAGGCTCGGGCGACCTCGACGCGGGACGGCTGCGCGGGCGCGCGGCGAGCGCGCTGCCCGAGCACATGGTGCCGAGCGCGATCGTGGTGATGGAAGGCCCGCTGCCGCTCACCCCGAACGGCAAGCTCGACAGGCGCGCGCTGCCCGATCCCTCCTGGACCGCGCCGGTGGGCGGCGCCGCCCCCTCCACCCCGGCCGAGCGCACGCTCGCCCGGGTCTTCGCCGAGGTGCTCGGCCTGGAGTCGGTGGGCGTCCACGACAGCTTCTTCGAGCTCGGCGGCGACAGCATCGTCGCGATCCAGCTGGTGAACAGGGCCAGGCGGGAGGGCCTGGCCCTCACCCCTCGCGAAATCTTCCTGCACAGGACAGTCGCGGCGCTGGCCAGGGGCAGGACGCAGACGTCCGCCGCGCCCGCCCACGACCCCGGCGTCGGCCTCGCGGCCGAGACCCCGATCGTCGCCGCGCTGAGGCGGCGGGGCGGGCCGATCGACGGCTTCCACCAGTCGGTGGTGGTGCGCCTGCCGGGCGAGCTGGACCTCGAGGTCCTCGTGGGGGCGCTGCAGGCCGTCCTCGACCATCACGGGATGCTGCGCGCGCGGCTGCTGGGAAGCGACGAGGGCTGGGAGCTTGAGGTGCCTCCGCCCGGCTCGGTGCGCGCGGGCGACGTGCTCTCCCGCGCGGGATCGGGGACGGTCGCCGCGCATCGGGCGCGGGCGGCGGCGCGGCTGGATCCCCGTGCGGGGGTGATGCTGAGGGCGGTGTGGCTGGAGGCGGAGCGGCGGCTCGTGCTGGTGGTCCACCACCTGGTCGTGGACGGCATCTCGTGGCGCATCCTGCTGGACGACCTCGCCCAGGCGGCCCGCGCGCTGTCGGACGGCGCCCATGTGGAGCTCCCCCCTGTCGCCACCTCGTTCACCCGCTGGTCCCATCTGAGGGAGAGCGATCCTGCCTCCGGCGGCGTGGTGGGGCCCCCGGCCGCCGGGGACCCGGGCGCCGGTTCCGGGTGGGAGCCGTTCGGGCTGCGGGCGTTGGACGCCTCGCTCGACACCGCGGCGGGCGAGCGCTCGCTCACGGTCTGTCTGCCGGTCGCGAAGACCGCGCCGCTGCTGGCCGAGCTGCCCGCCCGCTACCACGGCACCGTCGACGACGTGCTGCTCACCGCGCTCGCCCACGCTCTCTCGCGCGGACGGCGCGACCCCGTCCAGGTCGACCTCGAAGGCCACGGCCGCGACGGCGACGCCGACCTCACCCGCACGATCGGCTGGTTCACCACGATCGCCCCCGTCGTGCTCGACCCCCTTGAGCTGGGCGACGCTCCCACGACGGGCGGCGCGATCAAGCGGGTCAAGGAGCGCCTGCGGGCCGTACCCGCCCAGGGCCGGCCCGCCGGCTCGATCCTGTTCAACTACCTGGGCCGTTTCAGGTCCGGTGAAGGCGCGGACTGGGCGCCCGCCGACGACGCCGAGCCGTTGACCGCCGGGAGGGACCCCGGCATGCCGCTCTCCCACCCGCTGGAGATCAACGCCCTCGTCCGCGACGGCGCGGAGGGGCCCGAGCTGAGCGCCACATGGTCGTGGCCCGCCGGGGTGCTCGCCGACGCCGACGTCGCCGACCTGGCCCAGGGCTGGCTGGAGGCGCTGGGCGCGCTCGCCGTCCACGCGGGCGAGCCCGGGGCCGGGGGGCACACGCCCTCCGACTTCCCCATGGTCGCGCTGTCCCAGGAGGAGATCGACGCGCTCGGCCCTGAGCTCGAGGACGTCCTGCCCGCCACGCCCCTGCAGCAGGGGCTGTACTTCCACTCGCTGTCCGACCCAGGCGTCTACACCGTCCAGCAGGTCATCGAGCTGGCGGGCCCCGCCGACGCGGACGCTCTGCGCGCCGCGCTGCGCCGTCTGGTGGAACGGCACGCGCCGCTGCGCGCCGGGTTCCTGCGCGGCGACGACGGCAGGGTCACGCAGTTCGTCGTGCGCGACGCGCCCGTCCCCTGGCGGGAGGTCCACGACCAGGACGTGGAGACCGTCGCCGCGCAGGAGCTGGCGCGGCCCTTCGACCCGGCCGAGCCGCCGCTGCTCAGGGCGGCGCTGGTCGGCGGCTCGACGCTCGTCCTGACGCTGCATCACCTGGTCGCGGACGGCTGGTCGGTGCCGATCATGCTGCGGGAGCTGCTGGGCGATCACCGGGCTCGCGTCACGCCGTACCGCGACTACTTCACCTGGCTGCTCGGACGCGACAGGGAGGCGGCGCGCGAGGCCTGGCGGCGAGCGCTGGACAGGCTCGAAGGGCCGACGCTGCTGGCCCCGCAGGAGGGACCTGGAGGGCAGGTGCGCTTCGAGGTCGGCGGCCTGCTCCCGTGGGCGTGGTCGCGGGGGCTGACGCTCGGCACGGTCGCGCAGGGCGCTTGGGGGCTGCTGCTCGGCCGTCTCACCGGCGGCCACGACGTGGTCTTCGGCTCCACGGTCTCGGGCAGGCAGGCCGACCTGGACGGCGTCGAGTCGATGGTCGGCCTGCTGGTCAACACCGTTCCCGTACGGCTGGCCTGGCGTCCGGACGACCGTCCGGCCGAGCTGCTGGCACGGCTCCAGGACGAGCAGGCCGACCTGCTCGACCACCAGCACCTCGGACTGGCCGAGATCCAGCGGCTGACCGGATTCACCGGCCTGTTCGACACCCTGGTGGCGGTGGAGAACTACCCCATCGAAGGGGACATCCAGGGCATCGCGGGCGTCGAGGTGCGGGACGGCTCGCACTACCCGCTCTCGCTCACGGTCGTGCCGGGAGAGCGGGTGGAGTTCAGGCTCGACCACACCATCGGCGAGCAGGCCGCGCTCAGGATCGCCGAGGGGCTGCGACGCCTGCTGGAGGCGATCATCGCCGACCCCGGGCTTCCTGTCGGGCGGATCGATCTGGCCGGCCCTGAGGGCGCGCCGCTCGTGGGCGCGGTCAGGGAGGTTCCACCGGCGACGCTGGCCGGCGCCTTCGCCGCCCAGGCCGCCCGCACCCCCGAGGCGACGGCTCTGATCTCCCACGCCGAGCTCTCCCACGCCGAGCTCTCCTACGCCGAGCTGGAGCGCAGGGCCGAGAGGCTGGCTCGGCGACTGGCCGCCCGCGGCGCGGGTCCAGGCTCGTTCGTCGCGGTGGCGCTGCCCCGCTCGCCCGAGCTGGTCGTCGCGCTGCTGGGCGTGCTCAAGGCGGGCGCGGCCTACGTCCCTCTCGACCCCGGCTACCCGGCCGAGCGCCTGGCCTTCATGCTCTCCGACAGCGGCGCCCGCCTCGTCGTCGGCGGCCGGGACCTCACCCCGCCGCACGGCGTGACCCGCATCACCCTCGACGAGAGCGTTCCCCTGGAGGAGGTGTCCTCCGGCGGTGCGGACGGGGACGCTCCGCGGGCCGCTTCGCCTGACGACCCCGCCTACCTCATCTACACCTCGGGCTCGACCGGCAGGCCCAAGGGTGTGGTCGTCACGCATCGGGCGATCGTGAGCCACCTGGCGTGGGCGCAGGGCGAGTTCGCCATGGACGCCTCCGACCGCATGCTCCAGCAGGCCTCGGCCGGCTTCGACGCCTCGGTCTGGCAGATCTTCTGGCCGCTGTGCTCGGGCGCGGCCGTGGTGCTCGCCGAGCCGGGCGGGCACCTCGACCCCGCCTACCTGGCCACGCTCATCAGGCAGCAGCGGGTCAGCGTGCTCGACATCGTCCCCTCGATGGTGAGGGCGTTCCTCGGCACGGAGGAGGTCACCGCCGACCCCTCGTGGGCCGCGAGCCTGCGCAGGGTCTTCGGCGGGGCCGAGGCGCTGGACGCCGACCTCGCCGACCGCTGGCGTGAGCTGACCGGCGTGCCCGTGGACAACTGCTACGGGCCGACGGAGGCCACCGTCCAGGTCACCTGGCAGGACGGCTCCGCGCGACCCGCCTCCCCGGCCCTCGAGGCCGCCCGTGTCGCCGGTGCGACCGTGCCGATCGGCGGGCCCGTGTGGAACACCAGGCTGTACGTCTTGGACGTCTGCCTGCGCCCCGCGCACCAGGGCGAGCTCTACGTCGCGGGAGACCAGCTCGCCCTCGGCTACCACGGGCGAGCCGCGCTGACGAGCGGGAGGTTCGTCGCCGACCCGTACGGCCCTCCGGGCACCCGCATGTACCGCACAGGCGACCTCGTGAGGCGGCGCGCGGACGGGGCGCTCGACTTCGTCGGCAGGACCGACCACCAGGTGAAGATCCACGGCAACCGCGTCGAGCTCGGCGAGGTGGAGGCCAGGCTCGCGCGGCTGCGGGGCGTCGCCGAGGCCGTGGTCGTGGCCCGCGAGCACGGCGGCGCGACCAGGCTGGTGGGCTACGCCGTGCCGGAGGGCGGGACGGTGGAGGACGGCGGCGAGGTGCGGGCCGCGCTGGCATCGGTGCTGCCGGCGCCGATGGTGCCGAGCGCGGTCGTCGTGCTGGAGCGGCTGCCGCTGACGCCCAACGGCAAGGTCGACCGCGCGGCGCTGCCCGTCCCCGACGCGCTCCCCCGTCAGGTGCGCGCGCCTGGCACCGCGCGTGAGCGGCTGTTCTGCGAGATCTTCACCGAGGTCCTGGGCGTCGAGGCGGGGGCGGACGACGACTTCTTCGCCCTCGGCGGCGACAGCATCGCCGCGATCGCCGTCTCGGGCCGCGCCCGGGCGGCGGGTCTCGCGGTCAGCCCGCGCGACGTCTTCGCCCGCCGTACGCCGTCGGCGCTGGCGGAGGGCGCGCGCGAGGTGGGAGAGGAGCGGGCCAGGCCCGGCCTGCTGGGCCTGGGAGAGGAGGAGATGGAGCTGGTGCGCGCGGCCGGCGACGTCGCCGTCGAGGACGTCTGGCCGCTCTCGCCGCTCCAGGAGGGGATCTTCTTCCACTCCAGCTACGACGCCGGCGCGGTCGACGTCTACACCTCGCAGGACGTCTTCGACTTCGACAGGCCGCTCGACGCCGGCAGGCTGCGCGCGTCGTGCGCGGCGCTGCTGGCCCGCCACGCGAGCCTGCGCGCCGCCTTCACCGCGGAGGGGTTGCCGCGTCCGGTGCAGGTCATCCGCGCGGAGGTGGAGCCGCCGCTGCGCGAGGTCGACCTGTCGGGGCTGCCGCCCGCCGAGCAGGAGGAGGCGGTGGCCGCGCTGCTGGCCGAGGACAGGACGCGCCGCTTCGACCTCGCCGAGGCGCCGCTGATGCGGCTGCTGCTGATCCGTCTGGGCGGCCGTGACCGCGTGGTGCTCACCCACCACCTGATTTTGTGGGACGGCTGGTCGGCCTGGCTGGTGCTGGAGCAGCTGTTCGACGGCCTCGCCGACACCGCGAGCCCCGCAGGACCGAGCGGCCTCGCCGACGGCGCGAGCCCCGACCGGCCGAGCGGCCGCGCCGGGCAGGCGGGCCAGGACGGACCGAGCGGCCTTCCCGGCGCGGCGGGTGCCGCGGCTTCGGGCTCCTACCGGGACTATCTCGCGTGGCTGGCCGGCCAGCCGCCCCAGGCGGCGCTGGCCGCGTGGGGCGAGGCGCTGTCGGGCCTGGCCGAACCGACCCTGGTTCGGCCTGCCGACGACGGACTGAGCCCGGCGATCGCGGTGAACCTCGACGTCGTGCTGCCCGCGGGGCTGTGCGACCTGCTGCGCGCCACCGCCCGCGACCGCGGGCTGACCCTCAACACCCTGCTCAACACCGCGTGGGCCCTCGTGCTGTCCGCCGCGGTGGGCAGGGACGACGTCGTCTTCGGCGCGGCCGTGGCGGGCCGTCCTGCCGAGGTGCCCGGCGTGGAGGACATCATCGGGATGTTCCTCAACACCGTCCCCGTGCGCATCGCCTTCGACCCGCGTGAGTCCGTGCTCGGCCTGCTGCGGCGGGTGCAGGACGAGCGGGTGGCGCTGATGCCGTACGAGCATCTGGGCCTGGGTGAGCTGCAGCGGCACAGCGGTCATCGCAGGCTCTTCGACACCCTCTTCGTCCTGCGCGACGCGGGCGGTGAGGAGCGGATGGCCGTGTTCACCCACCGCAACGGCATCGTGGGTGTGTCGGGGGTGGACGCCACCCACTACCCCCTCACCCTCGTGGTGACCCAGGGCGCCAGGCTGCGGGTGACGCTGTCGTACCGGCCCGACGTGATCGGCGGGGACGAGGCCCACAGAACGCTGGAGCGCTTCACGACCGTGCTGAAGCGCCTGATCGCGAGCCCGCACGACCGGGTCGGCGCGCTCGACCTGCTCCTGGACGATGAGCGCTCGCGAGCGGACTCATCCCGGCCGCTGCCTCCCGCGACCGTGGCCGAGCTGCTCGCCGAGCAGGCGGCGCGCACGCCCTGCGAGGTGGCGCTGGTCTCGCGCGAGGGCAGCCTCACCTACGCCGAGCTCGGCGCCAGGATCAACCGGCTGGCCAGGCTGCTGCTGCAGCACGGCGCCGCGCCTGAGCAGGTGGTCGCCCTGGCGCTGCCGCGCTCGGCCGACATGGTCGTCGCGCTGTTCGCGGTGCTCCAGACGGGCGCCGCCTACCTGCCGCTGGACCTGGAGTACCCGGCGGAGCGGCTGGAGTTCATGATCGGCGACACCTCGCCGGTGTGCGTGGTGACCACGAGCGCCGTCGCGCTGCCCGAGACGGGGGTGCCGCGGGTGGTGCTCGACGATCAGGCGACCGCGCGCAGGCTCGCGGCCCTGCCCTCCTGCGAGCCTGCCGACGACGAGCGGCCCCGCTTCGCGCGCGGCCTGCCGCACCGGCTCGACCATCCGGCGTACGTGATCTACACCTCGGGGTCGACAGGGCGGCCGAAGGGGGTCGTCACGCCGTACCGCGGGCTGACGAACATGCAGTTCAACCACCGCGAGGCCATCTTCGAGCCGACGATCGCGGCCGCGGGCGGCAGGCGGCTGCGGGTGGCGCACACGGTCTCCTTCGCCTTCGACATGTCGTGGGAGGAGCTGCTGTGGCTGGTCGAGGGGCACGAGGTGCACATCTGTGACGAGAACCTGCGCCGCGACGCCGAGGCCCTGGTCGCCTACTGCGACAGGGAGCGCGTCGACGTCGTCAACGTGACGCCCACCTACGCCCACCACCTCATCGAGGAGGGCCTGCTCGAGGGGCACAGGCCCGCGCTGGTGCTGCTCGGCGGCGAGGCGGTCGCCGAGACCGTCTGGACGGCCCTGCGCGACACCCAGGGCACCTTCGGCTACAACCTCTACGGGCCGACCGAGTACACGATCAACACGCTGGGCGCCTCCACGCACGACAGCCCGACGCCCACCGTCGGGCGGCCGATCTGGAACACCCGCGTGTACGTCCTGGACCGAGCGCTGCGCCAGGTGCCGCCCGGCACCCCCGGCGAGCTGTACATCAGCGGGGCGGGGCTGGCGCGCGGCTACCACCGCCGCCCCGGCCTGACGGCCGCGAGCTTCGTCGCCGACCCGTACGGCATGCGGCCTGGCGCCCTGATGTACCGCACAGGCGACCTCGTACGGCTGCGCCCCGACGGCAACCTCGACTTCCTCGGCCGCACCGACGACCAGGTGAAGATCCGCGGACACCGGGTCGAGCCGGGCGAGGTCGCGGCGGCGCTGGAGGAGCACCCGCAGGTCTCCCACGCGGCGGTCGTCGCCGACGGCGGCCACCGGCTGCTCGGCTACGTCGTGCTCCACGACGAGGCGGCCGACCTCGCGGCGCTGCGGCTCTCGCTGAAGGCCAGGCTGCCGGGTTACATGGTGCCCGCCGCGCTCGTCGCGGTCGGCAGGCTCCCCCTCACGGTCAACGGCAAGCTGGACGTGCGGGCGCTGCCCAGGCCCGCCGTCACCGGCGGCGGCGCGGCCCGCCCTCCGGGCTCGGCGCGCGAGCGCGTCCTGTGCGAGCTGTTCGCCGACCTGCTCGGCGTGGAGCACGTCGGCGTCGACGACGACTTCTTCGATCTGGGCGGCCACTCCCTGCTGGCCACCCGCCTGGTCAGCAGGGCTCGCGCCGCGCTCGGCGCCGAGCTGGCGATCCGCGACCTGTTCGAGGCGCCCACCGTCGCCGAGCTGGCGGCGAGGGTCACGCTCTCGCGGCGGCGGCCGGCGCTGACACCCGCCTCGACGCGCCCCGACGAGCCTCCGCTGTCGTTCGCCCAGCAGCGGCTCTGGCTGATCGAGCAGTTGGAGGGCGCCTCCGCGCTCTACAACTTCCCGCTGGTGATGCGGCTGCGCGGAGAGCTCGACCTGGAGGCGCTCGGCGCGGCGATGGCCGACCTGTCGGCCCGCCATGAGGCGCTGCGCACCCTCGTCGTCGAGCGGGAGGGCCGTCCCTTCCAGCGCGTGCTGCCCGCCGAGCGGGCGCGTCCCGCGCTGGAGCTGGTCGAGGGCTCCCTGGAGAGCTTCCTCGAGCGCCCCTTCGACCTGGCCGCCGAGCCGCCGTTGCGGGCGGGCGTCGTCAGGCTCGGGCCTCACGAGCACGTGGTGGCGCTGCTGCTGCACCACATCGCCACGGACGAGTGGTCGGACGGCCCGTTCCTCCGCGACCTGTCCGCCGCCTACGCCGCCCGCCGGGAGGGGCGGGCTCCTTCGTGGGAGCCGCTGCCCGTGCAGTACGTCGACTACACGCTCTGGCAGCGGGAGCTGCTCGGCGACAGGAGCGACCCTGAGAGCCTGGCCGCGCGCCAGCTCGCCTACTGGGGGCAGACGCTGCGCGGCGCGCCCGAACGGCTCGACCTGCCCGTCGACCGTCCCCATCAGGCCAGGCCGAGCCCGGCGGGCGCGCGGCTGGCGGTCGAGCTCGGCCCCGAGACCTGCGGGCGGCTGAGGGCGCTGGCGCAGCGGGCGGGGGCGAGCATGTTCATGGTGTGCCACGCGGCCGTCGCGGCGCTGCTGCACCGCATGGGCGCGGGCGACGACCTCCCGCTCGGCGCGCCGATCTCGGGCAGGACCGACGAAGCCATGGACGATCTGGTGGGCTTCTTCGTCAACACGCTCGTGCTGCGCGCCGACCTGTCGGGCGAGCCGAGCTTCGCCGAGCTCCTCGACCGCGTCAGGGAGCTGGACCTGGCCGCCTTCTCCCACCAGGACGTGCCGTTCGAGGCGGTCGTCGAGGAGCTCAATCCGGTGCGCTCCCCCGACCGCAACCCGCTGTTCCAGGTCATGGTCGGCTACCGCAACAGGGCGGGCGACGACTTCGCGCTGGAGGGCCTCGAGGTGCTCCCGCACCCCTTCGAGGTGACGACCGCCACGTTCGACCTCGTGTTCTCCTTCGTGGAGGGCGAGGGCCTCACCTGCGTGATCGAGTACCGCACCGAGCTGTTCGACCGCTCCACCATCGCGTCGCTGGGCGAGCGGCTGGCGGCGCTGGTCGCCGAGGTCGCCGCCGATCCCTCACGCCCCGTCGGCTCGGTCGAGGTGCTCGTCGGGGGAGAGCGCGAGCGCGTCCTCACCGGCTTCAACGGCACCGACCGCCCGGTGACCGAGGAGAGCCTTCCCGCGCTGTTCGGGCGGATGGCCGCCGAGCGCCCCGACGCCGTCGCGATCGTGGACCACTCCCCTGCGGTCACCGGGGGCGGCCAGACGGCGGGTGACGGCGCGCGGTCGCTCACCTACGCGGAGCTGGACGCGCTGTCGGACCGGGTGTCCTCGTTGCTCGCCGAGCACGGAGTGCGCGCCGAGAGCGTGGTCGGGGTGGCGCTGCCGCGCTCGGTGGAGAGCGTGGCGACGATGATCGCCGTAACCAAGCTGGGCGCCGCCTTCCTCCCGCTCGACCTGGCCCACCCCGCCGACCGACTTGCCTACATGGTCGCCGACTCGGGGGCGCGGGTGGTGGTCGCCGCCGCCCCGATCGACGGGCTCGACGTGCTGCTGCTCGACCCCCGCCACCTGCCCGGCGGACCCGCCCCCGCCCGTCCGGCCGTGACGCGGGACCAGGCCGCGTACGTCATCTACACCTCGGGCTCGACCGGACGCCCCAAGGGGGTGGTCGTTCCGCACCAAGGGCTCGCCAGCCTGCTCGCCACCGCCGTCGACAGGATGGGGCTCACCCCTGACAGCAGGGTGCTGCACTTCGCCTCCATCGGGTTCGACGTGACCGTCTTCGAGCTGTGCATGGCGCTGTGCCACGGCGGCACGCTGGTGTTGATCCCCGACGAGGCGAGGGTGCCTGGCAGGGAGCTGACCGACTTCATGACCCGGCAGCGGATCACCCACGCCATCCTGCCGCCCTCGCTGGTGGCCGCGCTGCCCGAGGGCTGCTCGCTCCCCGAGGGCTGCACGGTGCTGGTCGGCACCGAGACCGTGCCGCCGGGCGTGATCGAGCGGTGGGCCGGACGGCTGCGCCTCATGGCGGCCTACGGGCTGACCGAGGCGACGGTGAACTCGACGCTCTGGGAGGCGCGTCCCGGCTGGACCGGGGCGGTGCCGATCGGGGTGCCCGATCCCAACACGCGCGCCTACGTGCTCGACGATCGCCTGCGTCCCGTGCCGCCAGGTGTGGGGGGCGAGCTGTACATCGCGGGCGACGGCCTGGCGCGCGGCTACCTCGGGCGTGCGGCGCTGACCGCCGAGCGCTTCGTGGCCTGCCCGTTCGGCCCGCCGGGCAGCAGGATGTACCGCACCGGCGACAGGGCCAGGTGGAGGGCCGACGGCTCACTCGACTTCCTCGGCAGGGCCGACGACCAGGTGAAGATCCGCGGCTTCAGGATCGAGCCAGGGGAGGTCGCGGCGGCCATGACCAGGCACCCCTCGGTCGCCCATGCGGCCGTCGTCGTCGACACCGGCGGCCCCGAGCCCCGGCTGGTCGGCTACGCCGTGCCGGCGGGCCCGCCGGAGGGCTCCTCGCAGGCTCGCGGCGCGCTCGATCCCTCGCAGGTGCGCGCGCACGTGGCAGGGCTGCTGCCCGCCGCGATGGTCCCGTCCGTCGTGGTGGTGCTCGAAGGACCGCTGCCGCTCACGCCCAACGGCAAGCTGGACCGCGCGGCGCTGCCCTCGCCCGACTGGTCGGCGCTCGCGGGCGGCTCCCGTCCGGGCACCGGCGGGCAGCGGGTGCTGGCCGAGCTGTTCGCGGAGGTGCTCGGCCTGCCCGAGGTGGGCGTCCACGACAACTTCTTCGAGCTCGGCGGCCACTCCATGTCCGCGATGCGGCTGATCGGCAGGATCAGGACCCGGTTCGACACCCGCCTCTCGCTCAGGGCCGTCTTCGACGCCCCGACCGTCGCCGCGCTGGCGGACAGGCTCGCGGCGGACACGCTCGAGAGCCTGGACGAGAGCGCTCGCACCGGGCGAGAGGCGGGCGAGGGCGCGGGGGGCGGCGGAGGGCGGCGGGTGCCGCGGCGGAGGGCGCTGCCCGCCGCGCCCGCCCAGGAGTGGCAGTGGACCAGGCAGGGCGAGGGCCGCCCCTACGACATGGCCTTCGCGCTCCGCTCCCCCGTCCAAGGCGCGGCCTCGGCGGCGCTGGCCGACGTCGCCGCCCGCCACGAGCCCCTTCGTACGGCCGTGGCGATGAGGAACGGACGGCTCGTGCAGGAGCCCGCCGCCCAGTGGCTGGAGCTCGTCGGGGTGGACGACCTCGACGAGGCGCTCCACACGCTGGCGGCCGAGCCGGCCGACCTGGAGGGCCGCCCGCCGCTGCGGGCCAGGCTGCTCACCGACCCCTCGGGTGGCAGCGCGCTGCTGCTGACGATGCACTACCTCGGCGTGGACGAGTGGTCCGTGGTGCCGCTGCTGCGCGACTTCGCCACCGCCTATCAGGCCAGGACCGAGGGCCTCGCCCCCGCGTGGGAGCCGCTGCCCTTCGGCTACGCCGACTACACGCGATGGGCGCACGAGACGGACGACGGCGGACAGCTCGCCTACTGGCGGCGAGCGCTGAGCGGCCTGCCGCGCGAGCTGGCGCTGCCGTACGACAGGGCGGGCTCGAACGGCACCGCGCGCACGGACGGCGCGCCTCGGCGGGGTGACTTCCTGCGGGTCGCCTTGGACGAGGAGCTGCAGGCGGGCATCGACAGGCTGGCCGCCGAGACCGGCGTGAGCAGGTTCATGGTGCTGCACGCGGCGCTGGCCGCGCTGCTGACCGCCAGGGGCGCGGGGACCGATCTCCCGATCGCCTCCCTGGTCGCGGGCCGCGCGGAGGAGGGCCTCGCCGACCTGGTGGGGTGCTTCTTCAACGCCGTCGTCCTGCGCACCGACACCTCAGGCGAGCCGGGCTTCCGCGAGCTGCTCGCCCGGGTGCGCGAGACCGACCTGGCCGCGCTCGACCGGCAGGACGTCGCCTTCGACAGGGTGGCCAGGGCCCTCGGCCTGGCCGCCCCGCAGGTGATGCTGGTCCACCACGAGCAGGCCGACCTCGGCGGGCTGGTCTTCGAGCAGATCCCGACGGGCGCGCTGCTCGCCGACCTGACGCTCAGCTACTTCGAGCCGCGCGGCGACGCTCCCGTGGTGTGCCTGCTGGAGTACGCGACCGGCCTGTTCGACAGGTCCACGATCCAGTCCCTCGCGGACGACCTGGTCCGCATCCTGACGACCGAGACAAGGAGAGACGCATGAGCACCAACCCGTTCGACGACCCCGAGGGCCGCTTCCTGGTGCTGGTCAACGATGAGGGCCAGCACTCGCTCTGGCCGTCCTTCGCCGAGGTGCCCGCCGGGTGGCAGACGGTGTTCGGCGAGGAGGCCCGCGACGCCTGCCTGGAGTACGTGGAGCGGAACTGGACCGACCTGCGGCCCCGCAGCCTCGTGGAGGCCATGGAAGCGGGCGGGGCCGCGGGCTGACTAGGGCGCGCGGTGGCCCGACCAGGCCGCCCACAGCGCCGCGTAGCGCCCTCCGGCGCGCACGAGCTCGTCGTGCGTGCCGGTCTCGGCGACCCGCCCCTGGTCGAGCAGCACGACGCGGTCGGCGGAGGCGGCCTGGGTGAGCCGGTGCGCGACGACGAGAGCGGTCCTGCCCTCGATCGCGGCGGCCGCCGACGCCTCCAGAGCCCTCGCCCCGGCGCTGCCCGCCTCCGCCGTCGCCTCGTCGAGCACGACGACGGGAGGATCGGCCAGCACGAGCCTGGCCAGCGCGAGCTGCTGGGCCTGCGCGGCCGTCAGCCGGTGCCCGCTGTCCCCCACGACGGTGGCCAGGCCGTCGGGCAGCGCCCGCGCCCAGCCCAGCGCCCCCACCCGGTCGAGCGCCTCGGCCAGCTCGCCGTCGCTCGCCTCCGGCCTGGCCAGCCTGAGGTCCTCGGCCAGCGTGCCGGCGAACACGTGCACCTCCTGCGTGACCAGGGCGACCGAGCGGGCAGGGCCGTCCACGGTGATCGAGCCGCTGTCCGGCGGGTGGATGCCCGCGATGAGCTTGGCCAGCGTGGTCTTGCCCGCGCCGCTCGCGCCGACCAGCGCGACGCGCTCCTTCGCCGCGAGGTCGAGGTCCACCTCCCGCAGCACGGGATGTCCGCTCCTGTAGGAGTAGCCGACGCCCCGGACGCCGACCTCGGCCGCCGCCCCCGAGGCCAGCACGGGAGCGGGCTCGGCGGCGGCGCCGACCACGCCGACCAGCCTCGCCAGGCCCGCGCCCGCGGCCTGGGCGTCGTCGACCAGCCCGAGCGCGATGTTGATCGGGGTGAACAGGCTGTGGAAGTAGAGGGCGGCGGCGCCTGCCGTGCCGATGCTCACGCCGCCGCTCCGCACCAGCAGGAACCCGGTCACCAGCACCGCCGACAGGCCGACGAACTCGGCGAGGTTGAGCCTGGCGTAGAACCTGGTCACCAGCCTGGCGCCGCGCAGCACGAGATCCACCGCCGCCGACGACCTGGTCGCGACCAGGCCCACGTGCTCGTCGCCGAGCCCGAACGCCCGCACGGTCGAGGCCCCGCCGACCGTGCCGAGCAGTTGCTGCTGCTGGGCGCCGACGGCCACGCGCTGCGCGGCGTACAGCGGGACGGCGCGCCCGGCGTACCAGCGCAGCGTGTGGATCTGGATCGGCGCGGCCAGCAGCGCGACCAGCAGGAACCTCCAGTCGAGGACGGCCAGGCCCACCAGCGTGAGCCCGATCGTCAGCACCGAGCGGGCGAGGGCGGGAAGGGCGTCGCGCACCGCGTTGGTGATCACCGAGACATCGCCGGTGACGCGGGAGGTCAGGTCGCCGGAGCCGGCCCGCTCCAGTTGGTCGAGCGGCAGGCGCAGCGCCCTGTCCACGAAGAGTTCGCGCAGCGTGGCCAGCATGCCCTCGCCGAGCTTGGCGATCAGCGAGACGCCGATCGCGGTGGCCACGCCGTGCCCGACCGCGATGGCCGCCAGCCAGGTGACGGGCTCGGTGATCGCGGCCGCCGGGCTCGACCGGCTTACCAGGTCGATGATGTGGCCCAGCACGGGGGCGGTGAGCAGGCCGATCGCCGTCGCCGCGACCAGCACGGCGAAGCCGCCGAGCGCCGTCAGCCGGTGGGGGCGGGCCAGCTCGCGCACCGCCGCCCAGGTCTGCGCCGCGTTCGCGGTGGGCAGCAGTTCGCGCTCCTCGGACGTCGCCATGGGTCCTCTCCTCGTGGCACTCACGTCAGGACCGTGGCCCTGTAGGTCTCGTGTCCTTCGACGAGCTCGGCGTGGGTTCCGCAGGCGGGCGGGCCGCCGCCGTCCACGAACACCACGCGGTCGGCGGCGGCCAGCAGCGCGGGACTGGTGACGACCATGATCGTCGTCCGGCCCTGGCGGGCGGCCCTGACGCCGTCGGCGATCCTGGCCTCGGTGGCGGCGTCGACGGCGGTGGTGGGGTCGTGCAGGACCAGCACGGGCGGGTCGGCGGCCAGGGCCCGGGCCAGGGCCACCCGCTGGCGCTGGCCCCCCGACAGCGACAGGCCCCGTTCGGTCAGCGGGGTCAGCAGGCCGTACGGCAGCGCGCCTGCCACCTCATCGGCCCCCGCGGCCACCATCGCCGTCTCGGGAGCCGGCGTCTCCGGCGGCGCGGACGCCGAGGGGGTGCCGGTTGCGGGGGTGCCGGTTGCCGGGATGGCGGCGGTGATGTTGTCGAGGAGGGTGCCCTCGAACAGGTCGGCGTCGTGCTCGGCGACCACGATCGCGCGGCGCAGTTCGGCGGGGTCGAGGCCGGTCAGCGGCGCGCCGTCCAGCTCCACCACCCCCGCGTCCGGATCGGCCGTCCTGCCGAGCACCCGCAGCAGCGCGTGCGCCACCGCCGCGTCCCTCGTCACGACGCCCAGCAGCTCACCAGGAGCCACCTCGAAGCTGACCGCCCGCAGCGCGCCGTACGAGACCTCGCGCAGCGCGATCGCGCCCCTGACCGGACGCGAGGGGGCGGCATGGCCGCCCGTCACGGCGGGCGGCGAGGACAGCACGGAGGCGATCCGCGCGGCCGACGCCCTTCCCTGCGCGAACTCGCCGTTGGCCCACGCCAGGATCGACAGAGGGCTGAGCAGGAACTGCGCGAGGCCGACCGCGGCCACCAGCTGGCCGACGGTGATGTCGCCCTGGGCGGCCAGCCGGCCTCCGACCAGCGCGACGACGGCGATGAACAGGCCGGTCAGCACGAGCATGCCGCCGTCGTGCCAGGCCTGGGCGCGGGCCGCCCGCAGAGTGGCGGCCAGGGCGTCCCTGCTGGTGCGGCGGTACCTGGCGACGGCCGCGTTCTCCGCGCCGATGCCCTTGAGCACCCGCAGCCCCGCGATCAGGTCGGCCGCGACGCCCGAGGCGCGGGCGGCGAGCTCCTGCTCGGCCCCGCTGCGCCGTTCGAGCGGCTTGCCCAGCAGGTGCGCGAGCATCAGCAGCGGCGGAATGCCCAGCAGGACGAGCAGCCCCAGCGGGAGCGAGACCCGCAGCAGCGCGATCCCGCCCGCCAGCAGGCCGGCCAGCGCCGCGACGGCCGCTGCCATGGCGACGTTGACGGCGCCGACCCGTTTGGCGTCGGAGGTGGCGACGGCGACCAGCTCTCCTGGCAGCCGCCCTGCCTCGGCTCCGCCCCTGGGCTCGAGGACGCGTTCGGTCAGCTCGATCCGCAGCCGGTGCGCGGCCTGCTCGGAGGCCCGTTCGGCGGCGCGGAAGCTGAAGCGGTAGCTGGAGGACAGGCCTGCGAAGACGACGGCGAGCGCGGCGATCCAGAGCAGGAGCGCGCCGCCGTCGCCCGGCGAGATGGCCTCGTCGATGACCACGCCCACCATGACGGGGACGAGGGCTTCCCCGGTCTGGTGGCCGGCGGCGAGCAGGGCGCCCGCCGCGGACTGCTTCCACTGTCCGGTGACGGCGCGCCGCAGCACGTCACGGCCGTTGATGGGCACTTCGTCGTCCCTCCGGTCGCCAAGATCAGGCAAACATAAGGTAAGCCTAACCTAATGACCGAGTCACGGGGAGGGCAGGCGGCCCGAGTCGACGGAGTCGAGCACGCGCGCCGCCCCGCCCAGGGCGGCGGCGCCGTACCCGAGGGTGGAGGCGACGATCTCGCAGCCGCCGAAGCCGGCCGCGATGCTCAGCGCCCGGGCCTGATCGGCCGCCGCGGGCAGCAGCCAGGGTGCGAGCGGCACGTAGTAGCCGCCGAGGATCACCGCGTCGGGGTCGAGCAGGTTGGCCGCGATCGCGATGCCCCTGCCGAGGTCGCGGCCCACCGTCGCGAGCTGGTCGAGGGTCGCCGCGTCGCCCGCCTTCGCCCTGCGGACGACCTCGTCGATCTCCGACTCCACCTCGGCGGGGTCGGTGGTGGAGACGAGCACGCCGATGCCCGCCACCGCCTCCAGGCAGCCCGTACGACCGCAGCGGCACCGCGGCCCCTGCGGGTCGATCTGGATGTGCCCGATCTCGCCGCTGAAGCCCTGGCCGCCGCGGCGCAGCCGTCCGTCGAGGATGACGCCCGCGCCGACGCCCACCTCGCCGGTCAGGTAGACCAGGTTGGGCGTGCCGCCGAGCGGCCCGAAGCGGTGCTCGGCCAGGACCGCCAGGTTGGCGTCGTTCTCGACCTGGATGGGGAAGCCGGGATCGCGCAGCGCCTTGGCCAGGTCGCCGGCGAGGTCGACCTCGTGCCAGCCGAGGTTGGGCGCCACCCTGACCGTGCCGTCGGTGCCGATCAGCCCGGGTACGGCGACCGCCACCCCGAGCACCTGCCGCTGGTCCTTGGTCATGCGGTTGACCACGCGCCTGGTGAGGGCGGCGACCGCGGCGACCGCCTGGGCGGGTGTGGCGGTGGCGCCGGGGAAGGCGCGCCGCCACGACAGCAGCCGCTCTCCCGACAGGTCGACGGCGACCGCGGTGAGGTAGTCGACGTTGACCTCGAGACCGATCGACGCGTACGGCGAGCCGTCGAGGACCAGCATGGTGGCGGGCCGGCCGACGCGGTTCTCCGTCAGGCCGGTCTCGCGCACGAGCCTGCGGTCGATGAGGTCGGCCACCAGGCTGGAGACCGTCGCCTTGTTGAGCCCCGTCGAGGCGGCGATGTCCGCCCTGGAGCAGGGCGCGTTGTCCCGCACGAACCTCAGCACGACGGCCAGATTGGTCGCCCGGACGTCGCCGAAGTCCGCAGGCCGAGGGCCTGTTGAGGAAGTGATCAAGATCAGCCCCGTTCCCGATCGGCCTGGCAGGCCCCATCATGCCGCAACAGCGCGCCCGTTCACCAATCCGTGACGCCTTTCCCTTGTGGGAGCGGTGCCACTGGACTAATTTGTTTGGCTAGCAGACGAACTAACCTTACATGGAGGGAGCACGCCGTGACCACTCGCCGCGGATTCCTCGGGCTGGTGGGCATGAGCGCCCTGGCCCTGGCCGGCTGCGCCACGCCCAGCACCCGCAAGCCAGGCTCCGGAGGCGCCACCGCGGCAGCGGCCGACAAGCTCAAGACCCTCACCCCGACCTACGTCCCGTTCGCGGGGGTGAAGCCCGACCTTCCTGGCACCGTCTCCACCCTGCCGGGCGTCCCCGACATCAGCGGCGGCTTCACCCGCTACCCCGCCAGTCCCGCGGCGGCGCTCACGCAGAAGGCGGGCAAGGGCGGCTCCTACAAGGCGATGACCCCGCTGTGGGGTCCCCCTCCTCCTGGGCTGGCCGGCAACTCCTACTTCCAGGCGGTCAACGCCGACATCGGCGCGACGGTCGAGTTCCAGATCTCCGACGGCACCACCTACGCCGACAAGGCCATCGCCAGGCTCGCGGCGGGCGACGTGCCCGAGCTCATGGTCATCCCCAGCTGGGAAATCGAGAAGATGGCGGACTTCAACACCGCCGTCGACAAGGCCTTCGAGGACCTCACCCCCTACCTGCAGGGCGACAAGGCCAAGCCGTACGCGCTGCTGGCCAACCTGCCGACGGCGGCCTGGCAGTGGTCGGTGTGGAACGGCAAGCTCATGGGCGTCCCCTACCCCACCGAGCCCTTCCCCTTCGCGCTGCTCTACCGCAAGGACGAGTTCGAGAAGAACGGATGGAACCAGAGCCCGAAGAGCGCCGAGGAGCTCTACCAGCTCGGCAAGGAGATCACCGACCCCAAGGCCAGACGCTGGGCGTTCGGCGACATCCACGAGATGGCCTGGCCGATCTTCAAGGTACCCCAGGAGTGGCGGCTCGAGGGCGGCAAGCTCGTGCACAAGTACGAGACGCCCGAGTGGCAGCTCATGCTGGAGTGGATGCGCAAGCTCTTCGCCGAGGAGCTCATCCATCCCGACGTGACCAGCAGCAAGGGCGCCAACGAGAAGGAGCTCTTCGCCGCCGGCAAGATCGTGGTCTACCGCGACGGCCTCGGCGGCTGGAAGGAGCTGCTGCAGCAGCACACACCCAAGAACCCGTCGTTCGAGCTGGGCGCCTTCCCCGTGTTCGCGCACGACGGCGGGACGCCGATCATGTACCACAACAACGCCGCCGGCATCTTCACCTTCATCAGGAAGGGTCTGCCCAAGGCGCAGGTCGAGGAGTTGCTGTCGATCCTGAACTGGTGCGCGGCGCCGTACGGGACCAAGGAGTACGAGCTGTCGAACTTCGGGGTCAGGGGCAAGCACTTCGAGCTCGACGCCGCCGGCACCCCCAAGCTGACCGAGCTCGGCACCAAGGAGGTCGCCTACACCTACGGCTTCCTCGGCGGACGCCCGCTGTACGTGGACTGGCCCTTCCCCGAGGCGGCCAAGGCCAACGTGGAGTGGCAGAACGCCACCTTCCCCTTCATCGAGAAGACCCCCTTCGACGGCATCAGGGTGCAGCGGCCCTCCAAGTACTCGGGCCTGCAGGTGCCGACCGAGGACAAGTTCACCGACATCATGCGCGGACGCCGCCCCGTCGGCGACGCCAAGCAGATCGTGACCGAATGGAAGCGCGACGGAGGCGACGAGGCGCGCGAGTTCTACATGAAGGTCCTGCGGGACAACGGCCGTGCTTGAGCAGGCCGAACGCTCCGGGCCTGCGGGCGACCTGACCTCGCCCGCAGGCACCGGTCGCCGCCGGGGGAAGGCGTCGGCGCTGCGGGTCAGGCTGCGGCGCGACTGGCAGCTGCTGCTGATGGTCTTCCCCGCCATCGGGCTGCTGCTGCTGTTCCATTACGTGCCGCTGCTCGGCAACGTGATCGCCTTCCAGGAGTACTCGCCCTACGTGGGCATCGGCGACAGTCCCTGGGTGGGCCTGGCCAACTTCCAGTGGCTGCTCGTGGACGAGAGCTTCTGGCAGGCGACGCTCAACACCCTGTTCATCACCGCCTTCCAGCTGATCTTCTACTTCCCCGTGCCGATCGCGCTGGCGATCCTGCTGGACAGCGTGGCCAGCAGGCGGCTGCGGATGCTCATCCAGAACATCGTCTACCTGCCGCACTTCTTCTCATGGGTGCTGGTCGTCACGCTGTTCCAGCAGATGTTCGGAGGGGCGGGACTGCTGGCGCAGACGCTGCGCGCCAACGGCTACCAGGGCGTCGACATCATGACCAACCCCGACACCTTCGTCATGCTGGTCACCGCCGAGTCGGTGTGGAAGGACGCCGGCTGGGGGATGATCATCTTCCTGGCCGCCCTGGCCGCCATCGACCAGAACCTCTACGAGGCCTCGGCCGTGGACGGAGCCTCCCGCTGGCGGCGCCTGTGGCACATCACGCTGCCGGGGCTGCGTCCGGTGATCATCCTGCTGCTGATCCTCAGGCTGGGCGACGCGCTGAACGTCGGCTTCGAGCAGTTCTTCCTCCAGCGGGACGCGGTCGGCCGCGACGCCGCCGAGGTGCTCGACACCTTCGTCTACTGGCGCACGATGCTGACCGGCGAGTGGAGCTACGGCGCCGCGGCCGGCCTGGTCAAGGGGCTGGTCGGCCTGATCCTCATCCTGGTGGCCAACAAGCTGGCCCACCGCTTCGGCGAGCAGGGAATCTACAAGCGATCATGAATGTCTGGGAAGAGAAGGCCTCGAGGCTCGGACGGCTGGCGAAGGGCGCGATCCTCACCGCCATCGCGGTCTGCGTGCTGTTCCCCCTCTACATGGTGGTGCTGACCAGCCTGTCCACCCAGGACGCGGTGGCCAGGGCCGGCGGCCTGGTGACCGTGCCAGGCGAGCTGTCCCTGGGCGCCTACCAGGAGCTGTTCTCCGGCGGCGTGGTCAGCAGGGCGGCGATGGTCAGCGTCGGGATCACCGTCGTCGGCACGCTGATCAGCGTCACGGTCACCGCGCTGGCCGCCTACGGCCTGTCGCGGCCCGGCTCGGTGATGCACAGGCCGCTGCTGTTCCTGGTGCTGCTGACCTTCCTGTTCAGCCCCGGCATCATCCCCAAGTACCTGCTGGTCAGCTCGATCGGGCTGATCGACTCCTACTGGGCGCTGATCCTGCCCGGCGCGGTGGCCGCCTTCAACCTGGTGGTGATGCGCGCGTTCTTCATGAGCATCCCGCAGGAGGTCATGGACAGCGCCCGCATCGACGGGGCGAGCGAGTTCACCGTCCTGCGCAGGATCGTGCTGCCCATGTCGAAGGGCGTCACGGCGGTGATCGCGATGCTGTACGCCGTGGGGTACTGGAACAACTTCTTCGACGCCGTCCTCTACCTCAACGACAACGCCAAGTGGCCCCTGCAGATGGTGCTCAGGCAGTACGTGCTGCAGGGCCAGTCGATGTTCGTCGGCCAGGGCGGCGACACCACGATCGCCGGCCGGGCGCTGCCGCCCGACCTGGCCATCAAGATGTCGATCGTGGTGGTGGCGCTGCTGCCGGTCCTGGTGGTCTACCCGTTCGTGCAGAAGCACTTCACCAAGGGAGTGATCATCGGGGCGATCAAGGGCTGAGGCGCCACTCGTCCAGGAACTCCTCGATGTCGTAGGGCATCAGGTTGAGCGGCGGCCCTGACATCGCCTTGCGGTTGCCCTCGACGATCCTCTCGTTGATCTCTTCGAGAATGCGTCTGACCTCGGCCTCCGTGGTGGCCTCCCGCGCCTGCGCCAGGGCGGCGTGGGCCTCCTTGCGCAGGGCCAGGGAGGGCGGCAGCGGCATGGACAGGTTCTCCTCCGCCAGCTTCCTCTTGACCCACCACAGCTCGTCGGCGATCTCGTTCCTGTCGGGCAGCGGTTTGCCCGCGCCCGGCAGGTTGTCGAACTCGCCGCGCTCCTGCGCTTCGCGGATCTGCCTGTCGATCAACGTCTCGAAGCGATCGGTCATGGGCGTTCCTCCCGCGTCTCAAGGGACCACTCCATCCTGACACGCGCCGGCCCCGCCCCCTCAGCCGGAGGCGGCCAGCGCGGGCCCCCCGAGGGAGGGGCGTGGCGGGGTTCCCCGCCTGCTCGTCGGGGACGGCGACCCCGAATGAGGTCGGGTGGTCACATCTCGGCGGTGAGCCTGGCGATGGCGCGCATCTTGTTCATGGCGTCGAGGGCGGCGACCTTGTAGGACTCGGCCAGCGTCGGGTAGTTGAACACCGCGTTGACCAGGTAGTCGACCGTCGCCCCGCAGCCCATCACGGTCTGCCCGATGTGCACGAGCTCGGTGGCGCCCGTGCCGAACACGTGGACCCCGAGCAGCCGCCTGTCCTCGGAGGAGACCAGCAGCTTGAGCATGCCGTACGAGTCGCCGATGATCTGGCCCCTGGCCAGCTCCCTGTAGCGGGAGATGCCCACCTCGAACGGGATCCTCTCGCGGGTCAGCTCGTCCTCCGACTTCCCGACGAAGCTGATCTCGGGGATGGTGTAGATCCCGATCGGCTGCAGTTCGCTCATGTCGGGGACGGGCTCGCCGCAGGCGTGCTGCGCGGCGAGCCTGCCCTGCTCCATCGAGGTGGCCGCCAGCGCGGGAAAGCCGATCACGTCGCCGACGGCGTAGATGTGCGGGACGGGGGTGGCGTAGTCGGCGTCGACCCTGATCCGGCCGCGATCGTCGGCGGACAGGCCCGCGGCCTCCAGGCAGAGCTCGGCCGTCTTGCCCTGGCGTCCCGCGGAGTACATGACGCAGTCGGCGGGGATCTTCTTCCCGCTCTCCAGGAGGGTCAGCGCCCCGCGCGGCCTGCGCTCGACGGCGGCGACGCTCTCGCCGAAGCGGAAGGTGACGGCCAGGTCCCTCAGGTGGTACTTGAGCGCCTCGACGATCTCCAGGTCGCAGAACTCCAGCATCCGCTCGCGACGCTCCACGACCGTCACCTTGGTGCCTAGCGCGGCGAACATCGAGGCGTACTCGATGCCGATGACCCCCGCCCCGACGACGACCATCGTCTCGGGGACCCGGTCGAGGTGCAGGATCGCGTCGGAGTCGATGACCGTGCGGTCGTCGAACTCCACGGTGGAGGGACGGGCGGGCGACGTGCCGGTGGCGATCACGATCTTCTCGGCCGTGACCTTCCGCTCCTCCTCGCCCGTGACGCCGATGGTGTGCGCGTCGAGGAAGCGGCCCGTCCCCTGCAGCAGGGTGACGTGGTTGCGGGCCAGCTGGCTGCGGATGACCTGGATCTCGCGCCCCATCACGTGCTGGGTGCGCATCCCGAGGTCGGCGACGGTGATCTCCTCTTTCACCCGGTAGCTGGCGCCGTACAGCTCCCGCTGGTTGAGGCCGGTGAGGTAGAGCACGGCCTCGCGCAGCGTCTTGGACGGGATCGTGCCGGTGTTGATGCACACCCCGCCCAGCATGTGCGTCTTCTCGACGACGGCCGTGCGCCTGCCGAGCTTGGCGGCGGCGATGGCCGCCTTCTGCCCGCCGGGACCCGACCCGAGCACAAGGAGATCGAAGTCGTACATCGGTGCAGGCCTCCCAGCCGATGGACTCTCCCGGCGGTCCGCCGGCAGTTCCATTGCAACACGCGCGGACGCCCGGGAGAACGGCACCGATCAGGCGGGCTAGGCCGAGCTTCCCGCCATGACCCTGTCGACGATCGCCGTCGCCCCCTCCTGCCTGGCGCAGTGGGCGCAGCAGAACCAGCGCCTGTTCGCCTCGACGCCATGACCGATGATCTTCTGGCCGCAGTGCTCGCAGATGGGCGCCATCGCCTGGATGGCGCACTGGAAGGAGTCGAAGGTGTGCACCGCGCCCTGGGCGTGCACCTCGAAACTCATGTCGTAGTCGTTTCCACACACTTCGCAGACGGCCATGTCGCTCCTCCGATCAGGGATCCTCCAGCGGAGATACCCAGGTGGCGCGGCGCATGCGTGCCTCCGGCGAAGTCTTGGCCGATGATCTACCGGCGGGGCTAGAGCGTGGCGCCGCCGTCCACCACCAGATCGGTGCCGACGGTGAAGCCCGCCTCGGGAGAGGCCAGGTAGAGCACGGCCGCGGCGATCTCCTCCAGCCTGCCGACCCTGCCCACCGGCACCGCCGACCTCATCCGCTCGTCGCGCTCCTCCACGCTCTCCCCTGGGCGCATGGACATCGCGGTCGCCGCGGGGCCGGGGCTGACGGCGTTGATGCGCACGCCCTCGGCGATGTACTCCAGCGCCGCGGCCTTGGTCAGCGCGCTCACCGCGGCCTTGGAGGCGATGTAGGCGGCCATGCCGCTGTAGCGCTTGTGCGCGCCCAGGTTGGAGGCGGTGTTCACGATGACGCCGCCGCCGGAGCGGCGCATGTGCTCGATCTCGTGCTTCATCGACAGCCACACGCCCGTCACGTTCACGTCCATGACGCGGGCCCAGGTCGCTTCGTCCAGGTCGGTGACCGTCCCGCCGGCGAAGACGCCCGCGTTGTTGAAGGCGATGTCGAGGCGGCCGTGCCTGGCGACCGTCTGTTCGACCATCGCCGCGGCGCCCCCAGAGGTGCTCACGTCGGCGATCACGTGGCTCGCCGACCCGCCGGCGTGCTCGATCAGCTTCACCGTCCCTGTCAGCGGCTCGGCGCCGCGCCCTGCCACCACGACCGTGGCCCCCTCGGCCGCGAACGCCTGGGCGGCGGCCCTCCCGATGCCCGATCCGCCGCCGGTGACGAGTACGACCTTGCCGTTGAAACGCATGACCACTCCTATCGAGAACGAGTGGTCATGAATATGCCCTATCTAGAACGAACGGTCAAATATCCGAGGAGTAGAGGCACGCCGAGCGCCCCGAGCAGCGCCAGCGCCACAGGCAGCGAGAACGCCGCGCTCAACCCCGCCACCAGCAGCGGGCTGACGACGAACCCGGTGTAGGAGATGGTCGAGACGGCCGAGACCAGCCTCCCTTCCTCGTCGCCGACCGCGGCCCTGCTGAGCATCGCGGGCACCAGCGGTCCGAGCGCGAGCCCGGTGATCGCGAACCCGACCAGTGACAGCCAGACCATGGGAGCCAGCCCCGCCAGGACGATGCCGCCACCGCCGCCGAGCCCCGCCAGCACGTAGAGGGGGCGCAGCCCGAGCCTGGGAAAGGCCTGTGCCGTCAGGCGGCCCGCGGTGAGCGCGCCCATGTAGGCGGCGGGCGCCGCGCTGGCCAGCAGCGCGGAGGCCGAGCGGAAGTCCTCCAGCAGCAGGACCGACCACTGCTCGACCGAGTTCTCGATGATCAGCGCGAACGCGGCGAGCACACCGAGCAGCAGGGCGTGCCGCCAGGCCCCCTTCGGTCTGCTGTCGGCCACCGGCTGCACGCCCCTGCCGAGCGGCAGCCCCATCGCCAGCGCCGCGCAGGCCAGCACCAGGACGGCGATCACGGCCAGCACCTGCGCGGGGCCGTACCCGAGAGAGCGGGCCAGCCCCGTGGCGGGAGCGGCCACGATCACGGCGACGGGGAAGGCGGCGTGCACGGTCTGGAAGAGCCTGCCGCCGGACTCGCGCTCGGCCCTGCCCGTCGCGGTGTTGAGCGCGATGTCGAGGGCGCCGCTGGCCGCGCCGAGCCCGACCAGGGCCATGCCCAGCGCCAGCGGGGTCGTGACCAGCCCGATGCCCGCCGCCGCCAGCGCGAACAGCGCGGTGCTGACGGCCAGCGCGATCCGCTCCCTGCCCCTGACCAGCCGGCCGGTGAGCGCCATCGCGGGGATGGCGCCCACGGGCACACCGGCCAGCGCCAGACCCAGGTCGGCGTTGGTGGCGCCGACCTGGGTCTGCACGGCCGGCAGCAGCGCCGACCACGACCCCCAGAAGACACCCCAGACCGCGCAGACCGCGACGAGCCTGGCAAGCGTCATGCGAGCGTGAAGGTGCCGACCCTGACGTCGCCGGTGAAGACGAGGTAGACGTCGTGGACGCCACGGACGGGAGTGATCGGTGTCATGGCCGTAGCGTATGTGTAGACATCACCCGTCGCAGGCGCTTGGAGCGTGCCGAGCAGCCTGCCCGTCGGCGAGCCGAGCCGCACCTCGACGGAGCCGCCGGTCACGGAGGCGAGCTGCGCGGTGAAGGCCGAGCCCAGCCTGGAGTCCTTGAAGGCCAGCCAGTCCCCCGCCTTGCCGCCCACGGCCTCGCCGCGCTCCTTGCTGAGATCGACCAGCCGCACGCCCTTGTAGTCGTCGAAGTCGATGGCCCTGGTCGGCTTCGACAGCTCCCGCGGAGGGATCCGCTCCCCCTCGACCTGGAGGGTGGCGCGCTGCCTGATCGCCGAGGACGAGCCGCCGACCAGCACGTCGTGGGTGGCGCTCTCGACCGTCCATCTGCCTCTGGTGACGTCCCAGAGCGCCAGGTCCTCCTTCTTGAGCGTGAACCGCACCTCGCGGCTCTCGCCGGGCCGCAGCGAGATGCGCTGGAAGCCGCGCAGCTGCTTGACCGGCTGGACCACGCGGGAGCGTTGCTGGTGGGTGTAGAGCTGGACGACCTCGTCGCCCGCCCTCGACCCTGTGTTGGTGACCCTGACGCTGACCTGCCCGTCCTTGGTGACCTTCAGTCCCTGGTAGCCGAACGTGGTGTAGGACAGGCCGTGGCCGAAGGCGTAGAGGGGGTCGCCCCGGTGGTACAGGTAGGTCATCCCGGTCTTGGTGATGTCGTAGTCGAGGATGTCGGGCAGGTCGCTGGAGCGGTACCACGTCTGGGTGAGCCGTCCCGCTGGGTTGATCTCGCCGAAGATCGCGTCGGCCACCGCGTGCCCCGTCTCCGGGCCGGCGTGCGTGGTCCACAGCAGCGCCTTGGCGGTGACCGTCACCGGGTAGCCGGTCTCCAGCACCACGACCGTGTTCGGGTTGGCCCGCTGCACGGCCTCGATCAGGCGCAGCTGGGAGGCGCCGAGGGTGAGGTCGGCCCTGTCGTGGATCTCGCGTCCCGCGACGAACGGGTGGCTGCCCACCACCACGACCGCCGCGTCCGCGCCCTTGGCCGCCTCGACGGCCTGCTTCACGCCGTCGGAGACGACCTCCATGGCGAAGCGGGCCGCGTCGGCCTTCGCCCCCATCGCCAGCGTGCCGTCCTCGCGGACGGTGAGGTAGTGCTCGGGGATCGACCACCAGCTCTCGTTGACCTCGTAGCCGACGTACTGGATCAGGTAGGAGCCGTCGCCCTGCTTCTCGAAGCGGAACTGCTGCTGGACGAACCAGCCGTCGGGCTCGTCGGAGTTGGCGAGGAAGGTGCCCCAGTTGCCGGTCAGCAGTTTGCCGCTGGCGGCGTTGCGCAGGGTGGAGACGCCGCCCGTCCAGTCGGTGAGGTCCCACTGGGCGGCGGCCGTCCTGTCGGCCCCGACCGTGACGGCCTGCGCGAGGTCGGCGGAGGCGGTGACGTACTTGCCGGTGGCGGTGTGCCTGAGCGCGACCCTGTCGAGCGCGTCGAGCCCGGTCACCTGGGCGCGCTCGGCCAGAGCCCGCTTCGGGGTCACCTGGTACGGCAGCGCGCCGCCGTACCAGTCGCGGTGCAGCTTGTCCTGCAGCGGTCCGACGACCGCCACGGATCTGGTCCTGTCCTGGTCGAGCGGCAGCCTGCCGTCGTTACGCAGCAGCACCATGGCCTCGGCGGCGGTGCGCCTGTTGAGCGCCCTGTGCGCGGGCGAGTCCACGACCTCTTTGGTGATCTTCGCGTAGGGGCCGCCACCGGGGTCGGCGTGGCCGAGCCTGATCCTGATCGACAGGACGTGCCGTACGGCGGTGTCGATGTCGGCCTGCGTGATCAGGCCGCGCTCCAGCGCCGCCTTGATGGAGGCGGTCATCGGGGCGGTGTCCATGCCGTCGACGGTGAAGCTGTCCTGGCCGGCCTTGAGCGTGGCGGCGTAGGAGGTCGGCTCGTCGGGGTAGTAGTTCTCGACCTGGTAGAGGGCCTGGGGCGCCCACGCGTCGCTGACGTTGTAGAGGACCTTGTCGGTCCAGGTGCGCACGACCTCGTCCTGGTCGGGGTTGACGGTGTTCGGGCGGCCGTTGACGAGGTTGTAGGAGCCCATCACCCCCGTGGCGGCGTCCGCGCTGATGGCGGGCTTGAAGGCGGCCTCGTCGTACTCGTGCCTGACCCTGGGCGGCAGGTTGGAGGAGGTCAGGGAGCGCTGGTACTCGTTGTTGTTGGCCAGGTAGTGCTTCAGCACGGGGGCCGTCTTCAGGTACACGGGGTCGTCGCCCGACAGCCCCTTGCCGTAGGCGGTGGAGATGGCGCCGGTCAGCAGCGGGTCCTCGGAGTAGCCCTCCTCGTTGCGCCCCCAGCGCGGGTCGCGCAGCAGGTTGACCACCGGCGCCCACACCTGCGTGCCCCACAGCTCGGGATTCTCGGCCGCGTAGCCGCGCACCTCGTCGCCGGTGGCCGCGCCGACCCGCTTGATCAGCTCGGGGTTCCAGGTGGAGGCCAGTCCCACGGCCTGCGGGAAGATCGTGCCGCTGGCGAACTTCTGCTTCCACCCGTCGCCGTGGTCGTTCGACCAGCCCACGCCGTGCAGGGCCTCGGTGCCGTTCTTGTGGTACGGCAGGCCAAGGCGCGGTATCGCCTCCTGCGACTGGTGCAGCAGCGAGATCTTCTCGTCGGGCGTGAGCCTGCCGAGCAGGTCCTCCACCCGCTCGGCCAGCGGCCTGGACGGATCCTGGTAGACGGGCGCGTCGGTCGTGAAGGCCGATAACGACACGACGAGGGCAAGGGCTAGGAAGGCTCGCTTCACTTGAGGGCTCCTACGGTGACGCCGCGGGTGAGTGTGCGCTGGAAGATGAGGAAGAAGGCGACCGCGGGGACGATCCCGAGCAGCGCGGCGGCGCTGGACATCGTGGCGTCCATCATCTTCTCGCCCTGGAGCAGGCCGAGGACGACGGGCACGGTCTGGTTGTCGTTGGAGACCAGGAAGATCAAAGGCAGGAAGAACTCGTTCCACGTCCAGATGAAGAAGAAGATCATCAGGACGCTCAGCGTCGGGCGGCTGATCGGGACCACCACCGACCACAGCGCCCTGAAACGACCCGCGCCGTCGATGTGGGCCGCGTCGAGGATCTCCCTGGGGAACTGGCCGAGGACGGCGCTGAGCAGGTAGGTGCCGAAGGCCGACTGGATCACCGTGAAGATGATGATCACGGCCAGCCTGGTGTCGTAGAGGCCCGTCGCCTTGGCCAGGTAGTAGAGCGGGTAGACCAGCGCCTCCTGCGGCAGGGTGTTGGCCGCGAGGAAGACCACGAGCACCCACATCCTGCCGCGCACCCTGCCGATGCCGATGGCGTAGGCGTTCAGCACCGACAGCAGCACCGCGAGCACGGCGACGCTGCCGCTGATGAGCGCGCTGTTGAACAGCTTCTCCCCGAAGTCGACCCTGATCCAGAAGTCGGCGACCGCCTCGAGGGAGAGCCCCTCGGGCAGGGAGAAGGGGCCGTTGGCGGTGTAGTCGCGCTTGGACTTGACGGCGTTCAGCGCGACGATCACGAACGGCGCGACCATGGCCAGCGCGAGCACGGCGAGCGAGGCCGTCAGGGCGCCCCTTCTCATTCGCGCTCCTGCAGGCGTAGGAAGGCGACGGTCACCAGCAGGATGACCAGCGCGAGCACGGTGGCGATCGCCGAGCCGTAGCCGACGTTGAGCCGCTCGAAGAAGTTGAGATAGGAGAAGTAGGAGGGCACCATCGTGGCGTTGCCAGGCCCTCCCCTGGTCAGCACGTAGATCGGGCCGAAGACCTTCAGCGCGGCGATCGTGCAGGTCAGCAGCACGACGAAGATCTCGGGCCTGATCTGCGGAATCGTGACGTGCCAGAACCTGCGCCACCAGGAGGCCCCGTCGAGCTGTGCGGCCTCGTAGAGGGCGGGGTCGACGCGCTGGAGCCCGGCCATGAAGATCACGACGGGGTAGCCGAGCTGGAACCACACCATGACGGCCATGACGGTGGGCAGGGCGTAGCCGGGGTCGCCGAGCCAGTTGCGGTCCAGGCCGAGCGGGCCGAGCAGCTCGTTGAGCGCGCCGTACGACGGGTTGAGCAGCCAGCCCCAGACCACGCCCGCGACCGCCACCGGCAGCACCTGGGGCAGGTAGTAGGCGGCGCGCAGCACGCTGGGCAGGCGCCTGCCGCGCAGGGTGAACAGCGCGGCCGCCAGCACCAGGCCGAGCAGCGTCGGCACGACCGCCATGGCGACGATCAGCGCCACGTTGTGCTGGAAGGACTGCCAGAACCGCTCGTCCCTCAGCAGCCGCGCGTAGTTGTCCAGGCCGATCCAGCGCGGCGCCCCCACCCCCGACCAGCGGGTGAAGCTCGCCGCCACGTTCATGCCGAACGGCACGACGATGACGGCGAGGACCAGCACCGCGCTGGGCGCCAGGTAGAGCCAGTAGCCCCTGCCCGCCCTAGTCGCCGACATCGGCGAGATTGTCGTTGTACGGCCCCGCCAGCTCGTCGAGCACCTGCTGGGGCGTCTTGGTGGCGTTGATGAGCTCCTGCACGCCCGCGACGAGCACGTCGTAGTAGCCGGGAGCGGGCCAGTCGGGGTAGAAGGCGAGGCCGTCCTGGCCCGCGAGCCTGCCGAAGTTCTCGATCAGCTCCTTGCTCTTGGGGTCGGTGATGGCCGCGGTGTCGGCGGCCACGGGGATGCCGCCCGAGTTGCCGAGGAGGTTCTGGATCTCCTTGCTCATCGTGATGTCGATGAAGTCGTAGGCGAGCTCCTTGTTCTTCGCGCGCTCGGGCACGACCCACAGGTTGCCGCTGGAGCCCGGCGCCATGCGGCTGCCGGGCCACAGGAAGGTGCCCCACTCGAAGTCCTTCACCGTGGACTGCACGGTGCCGTACCACCAGCTGCCCGACACCATCATCGGGAACTTGCCGGCCATGAACGCGTCGCCCATGTCCTGGGCCTTGAGCCCGGCGGCGTCCTTGCTGATGTAGCCCTTCTTGACCCAGTCGGCCATGGTCTGGGCGGCGAAGGTGAGCTCGGGGCCCTTGAAGTCGGTCCTGCCCTGGTAGAGCTGGTAGGCGTTGACCCACGGGCGCTGCGCCTTGCTGAGCGCGAGCTGGTAGAAGACCTGCTGGGCGGGGTACTCCGCGCCGGCCATGGCCAGCGGCGTCTGGTCCTTGGCCACGAAGGCGTCCATCACCTTCGTGAACTCCTCGAAGGTCGTGGGCACCTCGAGCCCGGCCTTCTCGAAGAGCTGCTTGTTGTAGTAGACCATGACGAACTCGCCGTAGTTGGGCACGCCGTACCAGTTGCCCGACCCCATGATGCCGCGCTCGTCGTACCTGGCGGTGGTCTGCAGGCTGCCGGTCAGCAGCTTGTCCCAGCCCCGCTCGGCCGCCTCGGTGCTGAGGTCGGTGAGCAGTCCGGCCTTGGCCAGCGCGCCCGCCGTGGCGTTGCCCTTGTTGTACTCGGTCAGGTCGGGGGCGGCGTCGGAGTTGAGCACCTGCGAGGCGGTCTTCTGCATCGCCTCGAACCCCTTCTCCTCGAACTTCACCTTCACGCCCGGGTGCGTGGCCTCGAACTTCTTGATCGCCTCGGCCCACGCCTTGGCCATGGCGCTGTCGGGGCCCTCGTAGTGCCACAAGGTGAGGGTCCTGGCCTCCTGTGGCGCGGGGGCTTCGGCCGTGGCGCCGCAGGCGGTCAGCACCAGGGCGGCCGCGACGGCCAGCGCTAGTCTGCGCATCGTCATCTCCTGAACGAGACCCGCTTGGGCCCCGTGCTCGTCAGGACACCGCCGGTGCGGGTGACCGTGGTCTCCCCGTCGGTGTCGTGGATGGTGGTACGGCCGTCGCCGTCCCCGAAGGAGACGACGGTGATCTCGGGGTGGTCGCCCACGGTGTCGCCGGGCTCGGCGGTCGGGATCAGGGCGCCGTGCCGGACGAACAGCGGGATCTGGTCGAGCGGCTTGACCACGGTCACGTAGCGTCCGCCGGTCAGCGTCTCGCCGCTCCACCAGTCCACCCAGTCGCCCTGCGGCAGGTAGACCTGGCGCTCGCCGGTGGGCGAGGTCATGGGCGCCACGAGCAGGTCACGGCCCAGCAGGTACTCCAGGTCGGCGCGCCAGGCGACGGGGTCGTCCGGATGGTCGACGCACAGCGCGCGCATCATGGGCGCCCCGGTGCGTGCCGACTCGACGGCCGCGGAGTAGAGGTAGGGCATCAGCGAGTACCTGAGCCTGATCGCCGCCCTGACCTCCTCCTCGACGGCGGGGAACTCCCACGGCTCGCGGCTGGTCGTGCCGTGGAAGCGGACCAGCGGCGACAGCGCGCCGAACTGCGCCCAGCGCACGTAGAGGTCGTCGGAGGGGGTGCCGGTGAAGCCTCCCGCGTCGTGGCTCCAGAACGGGATGCCCGACAGGCCGTGCGACAGGCCGCCGCGGATGGTCGAGCCCATGGCGGCGTAGCTGGTGGCGATGTCGCCGCTCCACTGCGCGCTGTGCCGCTGGCCGCCGAGGAAGGAGGAGCGGGCCCAGACCAGGGTGTGGCCGTGCACCTCCCTGGTGACCTCCGCCACGGCGTCGTTGAACAGCAGCGAGTAGACGTTGTGCAGTTCGAGGCCGCTCATGCCGTTGTGCGCCCGCGCGTCGTGCGGCACGCCCTCGGCGAAGTCGGTCTTGAAGACCTGCACGCCCTGCTGGAGCAGCGGCCTGAGCAGTCCCTGGAACCAGGCGACCGCCTCGGGGTTGGTGAGGTCGACGAAGGCGCAGGCGGGGTAGGAGCCGTGCCAGCAGTCCGCGACGTACACCTCTCCTTCCTGGTTCTTCAGGAAGTAGTCGGTGGCCTCGGCGAAGAGCGGGCTGAGGTGGGAGACGTAGGGGTTCATCCAGAGGCAGACCTTGAAGCCCATGCCGTCCAGCTCGGCCAGCATGGCGTCGGGGTCGGGGAAGCGGTCGGGGTCCCAGCGCAGGTCGGACCAGTGGCCCTCGGTCTGCCAGTAGGTGTCGAGGTGGAGCACGTCGCAGGGGATGCCGCGCTCGCGGATCTTCTTCGCCCTGTCCAGCACGCGTTCCTGGGTGTCGACGAAGAAGCCGGAGGAGATCCAGGTGCCGAACGCCCACTTCGGCGGCAGCGCCGGACGGCAGGTCAGCAGGTCGAACCGGTCGAGCACCTCCGAGGGGGTGGGCCCCGCGATGACGTAGTAGTCGATGAGGTCGTCGGGGACGATGATCTGCACGGTGCTGTGCGTGGACTGGCAGACGTCGAACTCCGTCGGCAGCCCGCTGTCGACCAGCAGCCCGTAGCCCCTGCTCGACAGGTAGAACGGCACGTTCTTGTAGGCGCGCTGCGATTCGGCGCCGAAGGCGTCGAAGTTCCACATCAGGGGGCGCTGGCCGCGCTTGTCCAGCGGGGTGAAGGACTCACCGAAGCCCGCGAACGCCTCGTCGGGCGCCGCCACGAGGCTCTCGTGGTAGGCGACGGGGCCCGTGGCCAGGGAGCGGCCGAAGGGCAGGGTCCTGAGCCTGCCGCTGATGTCGGTGTGGCCAGGGTCCTGCTCGGTCAGCAGCCTGCCGGCCGCGTCGGTGAAACGCAGGTGGAAGGGGGCCAGCGTGATCTCGGCGCGGACGGCTCCCGCGTCCACGACGAGCCGGCCGGAGCCGCCGTCGAGCCCCTCCAGTGTGGCGGGGTGGGCGCCGGGACTGACCAGGGCGATGGCGTGGGAGGAGCGGGTCCTGGCGTCGGCGTCCTGGGCGAGCCGCACCCTGATCACGCCTTCGCCCGCCGCTCCCACCTGCACCACCAGCGTCTCCTCCGCGCCGGTGAACGCCTTGAGCGTGACGCCCTCCCCGTCGGCGGCGACGACCTCGGCGCGCGTCACCGCGGACAGCCCCTCCTCGCCGCGCTCGCGGACCGGCAACTCGGGCGGGTCGGCGACGAAATACTCGTGGGGGACCAGCGGGGGCCGGTACGGCATGGGGCACTCCTTCGAGGGGCTGCGTTGAGCTTTAATTAGTTTGCTTGCTATACCAACAAACGTCAACGGGAATCCCAGGGAGTGCGATGTTCTACGGCGGCGACTACAACCCGGAGCAGTGGCCGGAGGAGGTCTGGAAGGAGGACGTCGCGCTGATGCGGCGCGCCGGGGTGAACCTGGTGACCGTGGGCGTCTTCTCGTGGGCCAGGCTCGAACCCTCGCCGGGCGTGTACGACTTCACCTGGCTCGACACCGTCATGGACCTGCTGCACGAAGGCGGCGTCCAGGTGGACCTGGCCACGCCGACCGCCTCTCCCCCTCCGTGGTTCTCACTCCTGCACCCGGACGCGCTGCCGGTCACGGCCGAGGGGACGCGCCTGACGCACGGCAGCAGGGACACCTACTGCGTCAGCGCGCCGCCGTACAGGCAGGCCTCGATGTCCATCGCGAGGGCGCTGGCCGAGCGCTACCACGCGCATCCGGCGCTGGCGATGTGGCACGTGCACAACGAGTACGGGACGCGGTGCCACTGCGACCACGTGGCCGCCGCGTTCAGGCAATGGCTGGAGACCAGGTACGGCGCGCTGGAGGCGCTGAACGAGGCGTGGACGACCGCGTTCTGGAGCCAGGGCTACTCGGCGTGGGAGCAGGTGACGCCGCCGCGTGCCACCCAGTACCTGCCCAACCCCTCGCAGGCCCTCGACTTCAGGCGCTTCCTGTCCGACGAGCTGCTCGGCCACTTCACCGCGCAGCGGGACCTGCTGAAGTCCTTCACGCCGCACCTGCCGGTGACCACGAACTTCGTCTTCGGCGACTGGGTGCCGGTGAACCACCACAGGTGGGCGAGAGAGGTGGACGTGGTCGCGATCGACCACTACCCGTCGGGACCCGGCACGACGGCCGTGGAGGAGGGCGCGTTCGCCGCCGACCTGGCGCGCTCGTGGGCGGGAGGACGGCCGTGGCTGCTGATGGAGCAGGCGGCGGGGGTGGTCTACACCGGCGCCCGGATGGCGGCCAAGCGCGAGGGCGAGACGATCAGGCACAGCATGCAGCACGTGGCGAGAGGCGCGGACGGCGTGCTGTTCTTCCAGTGGCGCGCCTCGAGGGGCGGCGCCGAGCAGTGGCACGCGGGGATGGTGCCGCACGCGGGCCCCTCCTCCCGCCTGTTCGGCGAGATCTGCGAGCTCGGCGCGCTGCTCTCGGACACCGAGGCCGACGGCGAGGTCGCCGCCGAGGTCGCGCTGCTCTGGGACGCGGAGGCGTGGTGGGCGCTGGGATCGCCGGGCCTGCCCTCCCTCGAGCTCGACTACCTCGACGCGCTGCGGCAGGCCCACCGCGTGCTCTACCACCACGGCCACACCGCCGACTTCGCCGCGCCCTCGGCCGACCTGTCGCGCTACCGCGCGGTCCTGGTGCCCAGCCTCTACCTGCTCTCCGATGCCGACGCCGCCAATCTGGCCCGCTACGTCGAGGCGGGCGGGACCCTGGTCGTCTCCTTCTTCAGCGGCGTGGCCGACGAGCACGCCAGGGTACGGCTGGGCGGCTACCCCGGAGCCCTGCGCGACGTGCTGGGCGTCAGGGTGGAGGAGCTGCGCCCCCTCGACGCGCCGGTGTCGCTGACGCACGGCCTGACCGGCACGCTGTGGAGCGAGGTCGTCCACCTGGAGGGCGCGACGGCCGTGGCCGCCTACCCCGACGGGGCTCCCGCGATCACCCGCAGGCAGGGCGCGTTCTACCTGTCCACCCGCCTCGACGACGCCGGATACGCGTGGGTGCTGCGGCAGGCGGGGCTGGCGATGCCGGACTCGCCCGTCGAGCTGGTCAGGCGCGGCGACACCGTGTTCGCGATCAACCACACGGACCTGCCGCACACCGTCGCGGGCCCTGGCGGCGGGCCACTCCGCCTGGAGCCAGGACAGGTGCTCCTCTATCCGGCGCAGACCTCGCGGTAGGGCACCTCGTCGAAGTGCTCGCGCCACTCGGCCTCGGTGAGCTCCCTGCCCGCGCGCCCGCAGACCAGCCGCGTCATCCTGGCGGGGTCCACCACGAACTCGTGGACCAGGCCGTCGGCCTCGGCGACGTAGAGCAGGCCGCCGTCGGGGCTGAAGGCCACCCCGCCGCCGCCCGGCACGCCCGCGAAGTAGGCGCTCATCGCGCCGCCGAGCCGCCTGCGCGCCCCCACGTCCCACACCTGCAGGGTGCCGGGGGCGTCGCCCACGCTGGCCAGCAGGTCGCCTCCAGGCGAGAAGGCCAGGTGCGCGACCCGTTCGGCCACGCCTCTGAGCGGCGGCGGCGGCTTGCCGCCTGCGTCGATCGCGCGCAGCGCGATCCTTCCCATGCTGTCGCCGCTGACGGCCATGACGCCCTTGCCGCTGATGGCCAGGACACCCTCGCCGAACCCGTCGCCGAGGGGCCTGCCGGTGGCCACGTCGTAGAAGCGGCCGTCGAAGGAGGCCTCGCGCCTGCCGTCGGGCGTCAGCACACCCCCGGGACTGCGGGTCCTGAGGGTGGCCAGCCGGCGACCTGTCCTGGCGTCGATCCTGGTCAGCCTGAAGTCGACGGGCGCCTGCGTGAGGGCGGTGGTGACGACGAGCGTGCCGCCGTCGCGGGTGAACTGCGTCCCGGACGGCGGCATGCCGTACGGCTGGGGCGCCGTCCAGAGCCGTCGGCGGGTGCTCAGGTCCCACAGCGTCATCGGCCCGTCGTCGGCGACGGTGAGCAGCCGATCGCCCGAGTGCGCGAAGGTCGCCTGCCCGGTGGCGGGGAGGACCCAGACCTTGCGGCGGCGGGCCACGTCCCACAGCACCGTGGTGTGGTCGTCCGGCATGGTGACCGCCCACCGGCCGTCGGGGCTGAGCCGGGTGCCGTACGGGGCGCGGTCCAGGCGGAAGTCGGTGACGCGCGGGGTCAGGTCGAGGGTGACGACCGTGTCGTCGAGCAGGTAGCGCAGGTCCTGCCCGTCGAAGCGGACGTCGCTCACCTCCCCCTCCGCCCGGTAGGCGAGGATCTCTCGCTGGTCGGCGACCCGCCAGACGCGCAGGGAGCGGTCGGCGAAGGCGGCCAGGTGGCGGCCGTCCGGGCTGAAGCGCAGTCCCCTGGCTGTCGCCCCGCACAGCTCGCAGGACGGCGCGGCCGGCCAGTACTCGTGCTCGCCTCCGGGAAGCGGGCGCTGCCGTCCCGTGGCGGGGTCGACGAGCTTGATCTCCCTGCCCGCGCAGGCCAGGGTCGCGCCGTCGGGGCTGAAGGCCGCCGCGTACGGCTGGTCCCCGCACGCGGCGCTCAGCCGGTCGTCGGTGGTCCAGGAGGGCAGGCGGCGCACGTAGAAGCGCGGATCGCCCGGCACGACGAGCAGCCGTCCCGTCCTGTCGACGAGTGGGTGCTGCCGCCCGACGTACCCCTCGTCGAGGAGCGTGCCGAACGTGCGGTCCGCTTCGTGGTCCCACAGGTGGATCACCTCGTCGGTGAGGCTGACCGCCAGCGTGGACTCGCTGTCGCCGTACTCCGCCGAGCGTCCGCCGGAGCCCTCGGGCATCGCCTTGCGCGCCACGAGCCCGCCCGTCGCGACGTCCCATACGGTGATCCACTTGTCGGTCGTCACGGCGACCCTGCGTCCGCTGCCGTTGACCGACACGCCCGACAGGTGCTCGCTCTCCAGGCCGGGTACGACCCAGCCTGCCGTCCTCCCGCCGGTCCGCACGTCGTGGACGGCCACGCCGCTCTCGCTGACGCTGACCAGCGAGCGCCCGTCGTGGCTGAGCACCCGCCGCGCCACCCCGTTGACCGGCGGATCGCGGAAGGCCGCCCGCTCGCTCTGCTGGAAGGCCGACATCAGCGCCGAGCGGGTGTCGGGGCCCGGCGAGATCCGCCAGGCCGCGACGGCCAGCAGCATCGCCTTGACCGGGTCGCCCGCCCGCAGCGCGGCCGTCTCCAGCGCGACGTTCCTGGCCGTGGCCGTGTCGCGCTGGGCATCGGCCCTCCTGCCCTGCCAGACCGCGAGGCCGCCCGCGACCAGCGCCACGGCCAGCGACCCTGCGAGCGCGAGCGTGGTCAGCCTGCGGCGGCGGGTCCGCCTCCTGGTCAGCTCGGTGCCTGCGCGCAGGTAGTCGCGTTCGGTGGGGGTGAGGGTGACGTGCTTGCGGCCGGTGGCCGCCCAGTTCAGCACGTTCTCCAGGCGGCTGCCCTGCAACAGGTCGCCGTCGCGGCGCCCGTGCTCGGCCCACTGCCTGGCGGCGGCGCTGAGCCCGTTGAGGACGGCGAGGCCCTCCCTGTCCGCCTCGACCCACCTGCGCAGCCTCGGCCAGGCGCGCAGCAGCGCCGGACGGGAGAGCGCGACCAGGCCGTCCCTCTCGGTGACGACGTAGGAGAAGGCGCGCAGGACGCGCTCGACCGCCTCCTGCGGCCTGCCGTCCACGAGCTCGGCCCTGGGCGCCCACCTGCCGGTCTCCTGCCCGTCGTCGCCGACGGCGACCAGGCGGAGGAAGACCTCGGCGGCCAGCTCGCGCTCGCGCGGGCCGAGCCCCGTGTAGGCGTCCTCGGCGATGGTGCCGAGCGAGGGATCGTCCGTGTCGTGGACGTGCACGCCCCTGGCCGTCCGGCTTCCTGCCGCCAGCAGGCCGGGTGTGTCGCGGGCGCCGCCGCTGACCAGGGCGAGCAGCAGCTCGCGCGCGGTCGGCCTGGCGGCGGGCTCCTTGTCCATGGCCGCGCCCACCAGCGTGCGCAGCTCGGGCGGCAGCGGGCTCAGGTCGGCGGAGTCCGACAGCACCCTGTGCATGACGCCGCCCAGGTGGTCGGCGTGGAAGGGGTCGCGGCCGGTCGCGGCGAAGAGCACGACGGCGCCCCAGGCGAAGACGTCCACCGCGGGAGTGGCGCGCGCACCCGTGAGGATCTCGGGCGCCATGTAGCTGGGCGTGCCCGCGACCTCGCCGCTCCTGGTCAGCGACATGTCAGTGGTCCTGGCGATGCCGAAGTCGATCACTCTGGGCCCGTCGGGGCCGAGCAGCACGTTGTCGGGCTTGAGGTCGCGGTGGATCACTCCGGCCTCGTGGATGGCGGTCAGCGCGGTGGCCACGGCGGTCGCCAGGCGGTGCAGGTCGTCGCCCGAGAAAACGCGCCCGGCGGCGCGCAGGCTGGGGCCCTCCACGTACTCGGAGACGATGTGCGGCCTGGGCCCCTCGGTCTCGACGTGCAGGACGCGGGCGGTGCAGAAGGGGGCGACCCGCTCGGCCGCGCTCGCCTCCTTGGCCAGCCGTCCCGCCCCCGCGGCGTGCAGCACCTTCACCGCGACCCTGCGGCCCTCGCCGTCGTAGGCCTCGTAGACGACCCCCTGGCCGCCCTCGCCCAGTCGTCCGGCCAGCCAGTAGTCACCGATGCGCTCAGGATCCCCCACGAGGATTTAGATGCCGCGCGCCGAGGTGAAGTTGCCCTGAGGAAGGAGACGAGGCAGATCACGAGGAGAATCAGCGCCACGTCGGAGGAGCGCCGTCCATCTCGTCGCCGCGACGGGCCCCGCCGCGGCCTCGATGCGTGGCCGGGCAGCAGCCGCCGGGTTGAACTCAGGCCGCCGGCAGGGGGCCAACCTGGCTGATATATGCGCCTTTGCTACTACATCCGCCACTCGGCTCCTGCGTCAGGTCATGGCCGAGCGGTCAAAATGCATTGAACGGGGGCGAGCGGCCCCGTAGGTTGGCGCGCATGGCGGTTCGCAACCATTCGCCAAGCTCCTGTCAAGCGGCGGGGCAGAGAGTGGGAGCACGCGGAAGGGGGGCAGACCATGCGACGCATCAGGAGAGCCAGGACGGCGGCCAGACGGCGGCTGACCCGCACACCGGACCTTGACCTGCGGTCCCCGTCGGGGCGGCAACTTCCCTACTGATGTGATCTTTACGAGGGTTTTACGCGGTGCCCGATATGTAATGTGATGTCACGAAAACATCACGCTGGGGGGCGCTCTGATGACGAGGCTGGTGGTGGTGCCGGCGCATGTGGCCCGGCACAAGGTGCGCGACATCGGATCGGCCCGCCGCGAGAGCGGCAAGGCCGATCCGAAGGTGGTCGACCTGGGGGCCTACAGCGGCCGGAACGTGATCCGCCTGCCTTCGGGCCCCACCCCCGCCGCCTAGACCTTGTAGAGCTTCTCGGCGTAGGAGTCCCCGTAGTAGCGCTCGAGCTCCTCGAGGGACTCCTCCGTCTTCTGCACGCTCTTGACGATGGCGGCGTGCGAAGGCAGCGCGTCGGGGTTCCAGGTCTCGGGCTTCCAGAGGTTCGAGCGCAGAAAAGCCTTGGCGCAGTGGAAGAAGATCTGCTCGATCTCCACGACGATCGCGAGCTTGGGACGGTTGCCCTTCACGATCAGCTCGTCGAAGAACGGCGCCTCCCTGACGAGCCTGGCCCTGCCGTTGATCCGCAGCGTCTCGCCCCTGCCGGGGACGAGGTAGAGCAGGCCGACGTACGGATTCTGCAGGATGTTGTGGAAGCCGTCGGCCCTGCGGTTGCCCGGCCTGTCGGGGATGGCGATCGTGGTGTCGTCGATGACATGGGTGAAGCCCGCGGGGTCGCCCTTGGGTGAGACGTCGCACGCGCCGCTCGCGTCGGCGGTGGCGATGAGACAGAACGGCGAGTTGGCCAGCCATTCCCTGTCGCGCTCGTGCAGGACCGCCCGCTCCTTGGTGACGGCGCGCGGCATCACCTCGCCGAGCAGCTCGCGCAGCTCTTCCTCGGACTTGATCTCCGCCCAGTCCATGCGATCCCCTCTGCAGTTCGTCCGGCCTTGCCCATCTTTGACCATCGGACGGTCATCACCGGCATCGGGGGTCGCGCTCAGCCGCCCGAGGAGAGGGCGATGCTCTCGGGGACGGCGGCGAAGGCCTCGTCAAGCCGCCTGCGCAGCCCTGCCCGCCCTTGTTGTCCTCCCGCGGCCGCCCAGCTCAGGGCGGCGTGCCGCCAGGCCGCCACGGCGACCTCGATGACCAGCTTCAACCGCACGTCGCCCGGGTCGACGCCGAGCCTGGCGCCCATCCTGGCGAAGGCGGCCTGTGTGGTCTCGTTGCAGTAGCGCAGGCTGTGCGCCTCCACCGCGGGGGTGAGCCCGCACAGCGCCCTGGTGGCGAGAAAGCGGGCGTCCCACCCGTCGTCCATCCGCTCCAGGCTCGCCCGCAGCGCCGTCAGGAAGGCGTCGAGCACCAGGCCCCGCACCTGCATCGTGTCGACCTCGGAAAGGAAGGTCGACCACAGCTCGGTGTCGGCGGCGAGCGCGACGTCCTCCTTGGAGGGGAAGTTGCGGAAGAAGGTGCGCTTGGACACCTCCACGGCGTCGACGAGCTCGTCGAGCGTGGTCTGGTCGAACCCCTTCTCGGTGAACAGCCGCAACGCCGTCTCCGTCAGGGCCTGCCTGGTGCGGGCCTTCTTTCGCTCCCTGAGCGGCAGCTCGCGCAGATCCATGGGCCCACTCTATCCGCAATCGCCGTTTGACAGCTAACGCCACTAAGTGGCATTTTCGGCCGAGTGGCAATCCAACTACGGACCCGGAGCTCCGCGCTCACCCTCACGGTGGTGCTGCTCGGCTTCCTCGTCGTCCCCATGTCCATCTCGGGCGCCGCCGTGGCGCTACCGGGAATCGGCGCCGACCTGCACACGGCCGGCGCGCCGCTGCAGTGGGTCATGAACGCCTACAACCTCACCTTCGCCTCCTTCACCCTGGTCGCGGGCTCGCTGGCCGACCTCGCCGGCCGCCGCAGGGTGTTCGCCGCGGGCGCCGCGATCTTCGCGGCAGGCTCGGTCGCCGCCGCCTTCGCGGGAGAGATCTGGCTTCTGGACGCCGCCAGGGCCCTGTCCGGCGTGGGCGCGGCGGGCGTGATGGCAAGCGGCGCGGCCATCCTCGCCACGACCTTCGACGGCCAGGCCAGAACCAGGGCCTTCGCCCTGCTCGGCACCGTCGCGGGGGTCGGCCTCGCGCTCGGCCCGACGATCTCGGGCTGGCTGGTCGGCGGCCTGGGCTGGCGGGCGATCTTCGTGTCGCACGCGCTGGTTCTGGTGGTCTCCCTGCTCGGCCTGCCCTTCGTGGGCGAGTCACGGGCGCCCCGTCGGCAGAAGGTGGACGTCCGAGGCGCGCTGACCTTCGTCACCGGGCTGGCCGTCCTGACGATCGCGGTGGTGCAGGGACCGCAGTCGGGCTGGACGAGCCCCGGCGTGCTCGCACTGGCAGGAGCGGCGGCCGTGCTGCTCGGCGCGTTCGTGGTGACGGAGCGGCGCAGCCCCCATCCCGTGCTCGACCTCACCCTGGTACGCGACCGCCGCTTCCTCGCGCTCAGCCTCCTGCCGGTCGCGACCACCTTCGGCATGGTGACGCTGCTAACCTACCTGCCCACCTACTTCGTCGGCGTCCACGGCGCGACGCCGCAGCAGGCGGGCCTGTGGATGCTGGTGCTCACCGCGCCCGTGCTGCTCACCCCTCCCGCGGGCGGCTGGCTGCTGAACCGCGGCGTGTCCCCGAGAACACTGGTCACCGCGGCGGTGGTGATGCTCGGCGCGGGCAATGCCTGGCTGGCGACGACGGACGCGGCCCTGCCGGCCGTGCCGATGCTGCTGGCAGGGGCGGGCGCGGGCCTGGCCTTCGGCGTCGGCGACGGACTGGCGATGAGCATGGTGGCGCCCGAGCGGGCGGGGATGGCCGCGGGCTTGGTCAACACGATGCGGATCGGCAGCGAGGCGATCGTCATCGCGGTGTACGGCTCGGCGCTGGTCAGCCTGGTCCAGGCGGACGTGGGCGACCCTGAGCTGGCCGACAGGATCGCCGCGGGCACGAGCGCCGCGCCTGAGCAGTTCACCGGCGCCTTCCACCTCGTGCTCTGGGCGGTGGCTCTGATCACGCTGGCGATGGCGGCAGGGATCCACACGATGCTGCGCCCCTCGCGGGTGTGACAGGGATTCGAGGGTGCGCGGCCGAGCAGGCGGTCGCGCGCTCGGAGCGGCAACCAGCCGTCAACCGTCTTTCCATCGCGGTGGCGCAGTGTGGCAATGTGACTGCGGTGACCCGCCCCCCTGTGCTCTCGCCACGGCCGAGCAAGGCGCTCATCATCGGCCTGGTGATCTCGAGCGCCTGCGCCCTGCTCATGCTGGCCCTCATGCTGGTCTCCAGCGATCCCAAGGGCTTCGGCCTGTCGGCGGTGATGGCCGTGGCCCCGCTTCCTGTGCTGCTGGCCGCGGTGCTGGCGCTCGACAGGCTGGAGCCCGAGCCCAGGCTCCACCTGTCGTTCGCCTTCGTGTGGGGTGCGGGCGTGGCCGTGGTGGTGGCAATCGCCCTCAGCCTGGCGGGCGAGGCGCTGGTGCTGAGCGCGGGGTACGGCAAGACGGTGGCCGACGACTTCGGCACCGTCATCCTCGCGCCGGTGATCGAGGAGGGCCTGAAAGGCGCGGCGCTGCTGCTGCTCCTGCGCAGGCGCAGGGAGATCGACGGGCTGACCGACGGCATCATCTACGCCGCCATGGCGGGGCTGGGCTTCGCCGCCGTGGAGAACGTCGGCTACTACCTCAGCGCCTACACCGAGAACGGGACCGACGGCGCGGTGGGGCTGTTCGTCTTCCGCGGCCTGATCGCCCCGCTCGGCCACCCTGTCTACACCTCGATGATCGGCATCGGTGTGGCCTACGCCGCCACCCGCCGCACCCCGGTCAGGTTCCTGGCCATCCCGCTCGGCTACCTGGGCGCGGTGGTGCTGCACGGACTGTGGAACGGCGCGGCGACCCTGGGCTCGCTCCCTGCGCTGGGCGTGGTCTACCTGCTCGACCTGTGCGTGATCATCGCGCTGGTCGTGGTGACCGTACGGGAGCGCAAGGCGGTGCTCGCCAAGATCGGCGGCATCCTGCCCGCGTACCTGCCCACGGGGGTGCTCTCTCCTCAGGATGTCGGCATGCTCAGCTCGCTCGGGGCGAGGAGGGACGCCCGCCGGTGGGCGAAGGGGCACGGGCTCGCGAAGCCGATGGCCGACTACCAGCAGGCGGCCACCGAACTGGCCATGCTGCACCTGCGGGCGGAGCGGGAGGCCATGCCCGCCGAGGAGTTCACGACGCAGAGGGAGGCGCTGCTCCACGTGATGGGCGCCTCCAGACGCTGGTAGCAGCGCTCGTCAGCGGCCCCCCGGCGGCCCTCCGCACCGACCCGCGCGCAGCCGGCCCGGCCCCGGTCAGAGCTTGAGGAAGTCGCGCAGGTGATCGAGCACCAGGTCGGGGCGCTCCTCGGCCAGGAAGTGGCCGCAGTCGGGGATCTCCGCACCCCGCACGTCATGGGCGTAGTCGCGCCACACCTCCTCCACCCCCACCCTCGCGGGAAGCCCCGCATCACCCCACAGCGCCAGCACCGGCATCTCCAGTCGCCTCCCAGCGTCGTAGTCGGCGTCGTCGTGCGCCGCGTCGTCGGGGAAGGACGCGCGGTAGTCGTCGAAGCCCGCCCTCAGCGCGCCGGGCTGGGAGAAGGCGCGGTAGTACTCCTCGGCGTCGAGCGCGGCCCGCTGCACGGTCCACTTCTCGAAGAAGTAGCCGAGGTAGCCGCGCACGTCCGCGCCCGCCAGCCGTTCGGGCAGGTCGGGCTGCAGGTGGAAGGTCCAGTGCCAGGTGCCGAGCGCGATGCCTGAGTTCATGTCGAAGCGGCGCCACATCTCCCTGGTGGGGATGATGTCCATGACGACCAGCCGCTCGACCTCGTCCGGGTGGTCGAGGGCGTAGCGGTGGGCGACGCGCGCTCCTCTGTCGTGGCCGACCAGCGTGAGGCGCTCGTGGCCGAGCTGCCTGGCCAGCTCCCGTACGTCGGAGGCCATGGTGCGCTTGTCGAAGCCCGTGAGCGGTTTGTCGGTGCGGCCGTAGCCCCTGAGGTCAGGCGCCACCACCGTGAAGTGCTCGGCCAGCGGGCCGATGAGGTGCCTCCAGCAATGACTGGTCTGCGGCCATCCGTGCACCAGCATCACCAGCGGTCCTTCGCCCTCGATCAGGTAGTGCATGCGCAGGCCGCCGACGTCGGCCATCCGTGATTCCGCCATGGTGTAACTCCATCGTGTGGTTACATGGTTAACCTCATCATAGGGTTAGGGGTATGCGAGCGCGAGACTGGGTCTGGGATGGCGGGCGACCTTCGCTTGATTTCGTCAACACCTACCGAGACCGTAAGGGCGAAGGCCGGGAGCTGCTGCGCGAACCCGCGGACCTCCTGGCCTGGCTCGGCCTGCCCGAGGACCTCCCCCTGGACACCGGCACAGCCGCCCCCACCCCGCCGGAAAGCGCCCCGCGCTCATCCCCAGGGGAGGGACCCGCCGCGACCGGACCCTTGGCGGGGACGAGCGAGGCACACGGGAACGGCCGGGACGACTCCGTCGGGGGTGTAGCCGGCGAAGCGGGTGAAGGCGGTGCCGGTGCGTTGCTGGTGGAGGCCAGGCAGTTGCGGGAGGCCATCTGCCGCTGCCTCGACGCGGCGATGGCGGGCGAGCGCGGCTTCCCCGAGCCGATCAACCGGTGGGCCGCCCGGCGGCAGCCGTCCCTGGTGCGGCTCTCGTCCGACCTCTCGGTCGTACGGCTCCCGCCGCGCGACCCTGTCGTCGCGGCCCTGGCCGAGATCGCCTGCGACGCGATCGAGTTGATCGGCGGCCCTGACCTGCGGCAGGTGCGGGTGTGCGCCTCCCCCACGTGCGGGCTGCGCTTCGCCGACCGGTCAAACGCGGGGTCCAGGCAGTGGTGCTCGATGAAGCGGTGCGGGAACCGCGAGAAGGTGCGCCTGCACCGCGCCCGCCGCGGCGAGCTTTAGCACGATGGACGCGATCAGCGTCACGAGCACCCCCATCTGCAGGCCCAGCGTGCCGACGAGGGTGGCCATGGCCGCCGCACCGAGGGAGGAGCCGACGTAGCGGGCGGTGTTGCTCGCGCCCGACCCCATGCTGACGCGATGCCGCGGCACGCTCTCGATGGCCAGGTGCGCCAGCGAGGAGTTGATCAGTCCGCTCCCCACGCCGCTGACGAGCAGGCCCGCGACGGTCAACGGGAGCGAGAGGTGGCCCGCCACGCCGAGCAGTCCCGCGTATCCGGCGGCGCTCAGCAGCAGGCCGAGGGAGAGGCGCGAGCCGGCGCCGAGCCGTACCCTGCCTGCCAGCAGAGGGGTCAGGAACGACAGGCCGGACCAGATGGCGAGCAGCAAGGCGCTGCCCATCGGGGTCATGCCGTGCGCCGCCTGCAGCACGCTCGGCAGGAAGCCGAGCACGCCGACCACGGTCACGCCGACGATCATCGCGCCGCCCGTGGAGACCAGGAACGAGGGGCGCCTGAACAGGTCCAGGTCGAGCAGCGGCTCATGGCGGCGGCGTTCGGCCGCGACGAAGGCGACCAGCAGCAGCGCGGCGGCGACGAAGGCGACGGCCGCGACCGGACGCGTCCAGCCCTGACGCCCCTCGGTCACGCCCGTGACCAGCGCCGCCACGCCCAGAGTCAGCAGGACCACGCCGGGCAGGTCGAGCCTGCGCGGCTCGGCGGATCGCGACTCCTTCAGCGTCAGGGCCGAAACGATCGCCAGCGCCAGTGCCAGCGCGGACGTCAGCCAGTAGACCGTCCGCCAGCTCCATGCCAGCGTCAGCATCCCCGACAGCAGCGGCCCCACCGTGGTGCCCAGGCCCATCATCGCGCCGTAGGCGGCGGTGGCCCTGAGCCGCGGCCCGCCCGCGGGATGAGTGTGGCCGACGATGCCGAGGCTGGCGGCAAGCATCGCCGCGCCGGCCCCGCCCTGCACCAGCCGCGCGCCGGCGAACACCGGCACGCTGGTCGCCAGCGCCGCCACCACGCCTGCCACCGCGAGCACGCCGGTGCCGATGACGAGCGTCCTCTTGCGTCCGTAGTCGTCGGCCAGCCCGCCCGCGACCAGCAACAACGCCGACAGTCCGAGCGCGATCGAGCTGAGGATCCACACCGGGCCCGTGGGCCCCGCGCCGAGGTCGCGCGCGGTGTCGGCCAGCGTGACCATCGGCAGCGTGTAGGTGGCGAGCACGAGGAACGGCACCGCGTTCAGTTGGTTCATTGAACGAACCTAGCACGGTTCAATCAATGAACTAAAGTGGGGGGCATGGCGCTGGGAAAGAACTACGAGGGGCAGGACTGCTCGCTGGCCAAGGCCCTGGAACTGATCGGGGAGCGCTGGACCCTGCTGGTGATCAGAGACGCGATGTACGGCGTGCGGCGCTACGGCGACTTCCTCGCGCACCTAGACATCCCGCGCGCGGTGCTGTCACAGCGACTGGGCGCGCTGGTGGAGGCGGGCATCCTCGACAAGCGGCGTTATCAGGACCATCCGCCCAGGGAGGAGTACGTGCTGACCGACGTGGGCAGGGAGCTGTGGCCGCCGGTGCAGGCGCTGGCCCACTGGGGTGAGCGCCATCTCAGCGGCACGGGGCCGCGGCGGCTGTTCTTCCACCTGACGTGCGGGACCAGGCTCGACCCCACCGCGTACTGCCCGGCGTGCGGCACGCGGCCTCCGCTGGAGGACCTCGAGGTACGGCCTGGCCCGGGGCTGGAGAGCTCGAGGGACGACGCGGTCAGCGTGGCCCTGCGCGAGCCGCACCGCATGCTCACCCCCCTCCCCTGACCTCCGGCGAGGGGCAGGGGCGCCGGAGGGGTGGGGGCCCTCCGGCCTGGAGGCGAGGTCAGGACTCGCGGTAGTACGGGTCGGCGACGACGCCCTCGCCGCGCTCGTCGGAGAACACGTAGACCTCGCGCCCGTCGACGAACACGCGCAGCGCCCTGCTCATGATGTCCAGCGGGTCACCGGACCAGATCACGACGTCGCCGTCCAGGCCAGGCCTGAGTGAGCCGACCCTGTCGTCCAGGCCCATGATCTTCGCGGGGTTGACGGTGATCGAGCGCAGCGCGGTGTCGCGGTCGAGGCCCTCCTTCACCGCCAGCGTCGCCTGGTACACCAGGAAGTGGATCGGCACCACGGGATGGTCGGTGGTGATCGCCAGCTCCACGCCCGCCCTGGCCAGGATGCCGGGGTTGCGCAGCGAGCGGTTGCGCAGCTCCACCTTCGACCTGCTGGTGAACAGCGGGCCGATGATCACCGGGATCTGCCGCTCGGCCAGCACGTCGGCGATCAGATGTCCCTCGGTGCCGTGGTTGATGATCAACCGGTAGCCGAACTCGTCGGCCAGGCGCAGCGCCGTGGCGATGTCGTCGGCCCTGTGCGTGTGCTGGCACCAGGGCAGCTCGCCGTCCAGGACCCTGCCGAGGATCTCCAGCGTGCCGTCACGGTCGAACGGCTTGCCCTCGCCGGCGGCATGGTCGCGCCTGGCCTGGTAGTCCTGGGCCTTGCGGAAGGCGTCACGGATCACCGCGGCCACACCCTGCCTGGTGGACGGCAGTTTCTTCTGGTCACCGTACACACGCTTGGGGTTCTCCCCCAGCGCGCTCTTCACGCTGACGGGCTCGCGGACCAGCATCTCCTCAACGGTCCTGCCCCAGCACTTCACCGCCACCGTCTGGCCGCCGATCGGGTTGCCCGAGCCCGGCTTGATGACCGCCGTCGTGACGCCGCCCGACAGCGCGTCGGCGAAGCCGAGGTCACCCGGGTTGATCGCGTCCAGGGCGCGCAACCTGGCACCGTTGGGGTCGGTCATCTCGTTGGTGTCCTGGCCGGCCCAGCCGTCGGCCTCCTCGTGGACGCCGAGGTGGCCGTGGGCCTCGACGAATCCGGGCAGCACCCAGCGGCCCTGCGCATCGACGACCTGGACCCCGTCGGGGATCTCGACGTCCCGCCCGACGGCCACGATCTTGCCGTCCTGGATGAGCACAGTGCCGCCGTCAATGGGATCGCCGTCGACGGGCACGACGTATCCGCTGGTAATCGCGATGTTCATGGAGAAAACCTAGCGGAATTGACCACCCCTTTTTCCGCGTATCTCCTCCGCTGTCAGGAGATGTCCGGCATGATGATCCCTTTGATCTGACGAAAGGAAGCTGAGCGTGATCAAGTCGGTTCTGGCGGCGACGCTGGCCCTGGGCGGGATCCTGGTGGCTCCCGCGGCCGCGAACGCCGCGGGCTACACCCCCGAGGGCATCTGCGGGAAGGGGTTCGCCGTCGTCAACAGGGCTCCCGTCGGCTCGTGGGGCACGGTCTACCTCCTGTACAACCGCAGGAACGGGCTCAACTGCGCGGTCACCATCAAGTCGAAGCACACGGGCGTCAGCACCCGCACCTCGGTGGTGCTCGAGGTGGCGCGCCCCTTCGCCAACAACACCCCGCCGTACACCGAGAAGGCTGAGGACTCCAACCGCTACAAGTTCTACGCCGGCCCGGTGAAGCTCCAGGGCAAGGGCATGTGCGTGCGGTTCTCCGGCGCTATCGCCAACCGCCCGACCAAGGCGCAGTTCGCTCGGGGCGGGAACGGCCGCTTCACCAACTGCGGCTGACCGTAGCCCCGTCCACCCGGCCCGACGGCGTGCCGGATGGACAGGGCGCGCGGATCACGGCTCGATGAGACGGCGCGGCCCCGGGCCGTGCTCGGCGAGCGCGTCGCCGGGATTGACCAGCGCGCACTGCTCGAAGGACAGGCAGCCGCAGCCGATGCACTCGGTGAACCTGTCGCGCATCCGCTCCATCTTCTCGATGCGCGCGTTGATCTCCTCGCTCCAGCACGCGGACGCCCGCAGCCAGAACTCCCGCGTCGGCGGGGTGTCCTCGGGGAGGAAGCCCAGCACCCCGCCGATCACCGACAGAGGCATGCCCACGCTCTGAGAGGCGCGGATGAAGGCCACCCTGCGCAGCGTGGTGCGGTGGTAGCGGCGCTGGTTGCCGGCGGTGCGGCGGCTGGTGATGAGGCCCTGGCGCTCGTAGAAGCGCAGCGCGGAAGAGGGCACGCCACTGCGCTCGGAGAGCTCTCCGATGGTGAGTTCCTTGGCTATCACCTTCTCACCCTAGTTGACTTCAACCTTGGTTTAAGTACGAGCCTGAGCGCATGACAAACGCCTCACTGTCCCAGTGGATCAGGAACCAGGCCCACCCGCTCGGCACGCACGATCCCCTCGCCCCGCTGACCGACCTGCGTCCGTTGCTCGACATGGTGGGCGAGGCCCGGATCGTCGCCCTCGGCGCCGCCACCCGCCAGGCCCGCGAACCCGCCGCTCTCGCCCACCGGATGCTGCGGCTCCTCGTCGAGGAGCGGGGCTTTCGCTCGCTCGCGCTGGAGGGCGACGACCCCGAGCGCGTGGGGCTGGCGGAGTACGTCCGCACCGGCAGGGGCGAGCCCCGGGCGCTGCTGGCCGGCGCTCGCTCCTTCTGGCAGACCGAGGAGATCCTCGACGTGGTCCGATGGATGCGCGCCCACAACGAGCGCCATCCCGGCGATCCCGTCAGGTTCGCGGGGACCCCGGACGGCACGCCCCAGGCCGTACGGCTCGACAGCCTCGAGTCCATGGAGCGCTCGCTCGCCGAGCACACGATCCGGTGGCACGAGCACACCGGGGACAGGATCGTCTACTGGGGAGGCATCGCGCACACCGTGGCCGCGGGCCTGCCCCATCGCACGGCGGGAGCCCACCTGAGGGAGCGCTACGGCTCCGGCTACCTCTCACTCGGGCTGACCTTCCACCACGGCTCGCTGCCCGAGCCCGTCCCCTTCCCTCCCGCCCACTACGCCGAGTCCGCCCTGAGCGCCGCCATGCCGCAGACCTACCTCCTCGACCTGCGGGCCGACGCCCCTGAACCGGTCAGGGCCTGGCTCGGCGCGCCGTCCGCCACGCGCGTGATCGGCCCCGGCTACACCACCGAGAGCGACGCCGACCACCAGTTGTCGGACGGCTCGCCCGCCGCGTGGTTCGACGTGATCGTCCACTCTCACGACGTCACTCCCGCCCGGTTCCTGGAGTTCGAGCGGCCTTCACGGTAGGACAGCCTGCGTAGCAGGACCTCAGCGGGGCCGCGGTGTCCCGCGCGACGCATCCACTCCGCCAGCAGGATCGAGACGGTCCAGACGCCGACGGCGACGGCGAACGTGGCGGCGGAGCCCATGTGGTCCCTCAGGCCCAGGGTGAAGGGATAGAACAGCGCCACCCACACCACCGACTGGAACAGGTAGAAGGTCATCGACCGCTGTCCCAGCGCCGCGAGGGCGACGGTGAGCCGTCCGCGGTCGCGTCCGATCCTGGCCGCGACCAGGCCGACGGCGGCTGCCATGCCGATGCCGCCCGCGTATCCGGTGAGGGTGTGCGCGGTGGTGACCGTCCAGGCGAGGGGGTGGGAGGTGGTCGTCCACGCGCCGGTCGCCAGCAGGGCCGCGGGCAGCCTGCCGAGGACGGACACCCCGAGGAAGAGCGCGGTGACCCTGCGCAGCAACGGCAGGTGCCGCTCGGGCTCGTCGAGGATCCGGCGTCTGGCTGCCCAGATGCCCAGCAGCATGCCGGGCACCACGACGACGGTGGCGATCGGCGTCTCGATCGGCCACGACGCGATGCCGTCGGCCAGGTGCGCGCCGAACGTCTCCGCCATGGTGTCGGCCAGCATGAACGGCCTGCCGGCGGCGGCGGCCTCCCGCGCCACCATGCCCTGCCAGGAGATCAGGAGGGTCGCGGGCAGGAGCGTCAGCGCGCTCGTCCACCACAGCGTGGAGTCCCTGGCTCGCACGAGCGGGGTGAGCGCGAGCAGCGTCAGCCCGTAGACGCCGATGATGTCCATCGGCATGAACGCGGCGTGCGCGAAGCCGATGACGGTCAGCCAGAGACTCCTGCGTCGCAGCAGCGTTCTCAGGGAGATCCAGTCGCTGCCCCTGGCGTGCTGGCGCTGGGCCAGCTGCCCGAGCCCGTAGCCGAACAGGAACACGAACATGGCGCGCGCCTGGTTGTCGGTGAAGAGCGATTTGACGAACTGCGCGGCCGTGTTGAGCGCGGCAGGCCCGTGGGCGGGGTCGCTGACGAACACGGGCGCGTGCGCCAGGGCGATGGCCAGCAGCATGAAGCCGCGAGCCAGGTCCGGCGCCAGGGACCGGGCGCTCACGCTCGTGGGCGCAGCGGCGGAGAGGGCGGTGGTCACGCCTGATCCTTCCGGGGGGCTGTGGCGGTCATCCGACACGCCGCAGGGCTTGCTCGCGGCGTTCGGCCACGCTCGATCCCGACTCCCTGCGCGCCATCCTGCGCAGCACGATCGGCGCCAGGACCAGGCCGAGCACGGCCCAGGCGCCCAGCACCCCGACGGTCTCCACGTGCCGCCACGACTCACCGATCTCGACGCCGACCGCGCCGTCCGGCAGCAGGGCCGAACGCATGCCCAGGCCGAGCCAGTAGATCGGGAACGCCTGGGCGATCCACTGCAGCCACTCGGGCAGCGCCGTGATCGGATAGAAGATGCCGGAGATCGCGATCAGGCCCAGGATCGGCAGCTGGATCAGGCCCTGACCGCGGGCGCTGGTGAACACCGAGCCCAGGACCGCGCCGATGGGCAGGGTCGCCACCATGCCCAGCACGAGCACCCATGCCAGGGTCAGCCACGAACCAGGGCCGGCGACGGCCAGGCCGCCGATGATGATCAGCCCTGGAACCAGCAGGATCGTCAGGTCGGCGAGCAGGCCGCCGGAGACCGTGACGACCTTGCCGACGAGGTAGCCCAGCATGCCGTTCGGCGTCGCCTTGGCGCGCAGGAGTGTCCCGTCCTCGCGTTCGGCGGTGAGCAGCTGGCTCATGGTGACCATGCCCATCGCCGCGTTCATCCCCAGGACGCTCGGCAGCATGAGGGTCCCGAGCACGAGCCCGCCGGCCCCGAGCGTCACGTCCCGCGTGAAGTACATGACGACCAGCATCAGGGTGGGCCAGAACAGGTGGCTGAACAGATCATGTCCGTTGGTGAAAGACTGCCGTAGTTCGATCAGGCCTCTGGCCCACCCTGCCCGCACCGCCGTGGTGGTCGGGTTCATCGTGCCGCCTCCTTCGACGCGCGCGCCGCCGCTGCGCCACGGCCGGACTCGGCCTGGCTGACCAGGGTCAGGTAGGTCTCCTCCAGTGAGGCCCTGCGAACCTCGAGTTCGCCGACGGCGTCGCCGTGCTGCTTGAAGAGCTCGTGAACGAACCGGGTGGAGTCGGTGGTGGAGTGCGTCCTGTGCTGCCCGTCGAGGGTCCAGCGCACCTGGTCCTGGCCCGCGATCTGCCGCGCGAGTTCCTCGGCCGAGCCGTCGGCGATGACGCGCCCTCCGGAGAGGATGACGATGCGGTCGGCCAGGTGCTCGGCCTCGTCGAGGTCGTGCGTGGTGAGCAGGATCGTGGTCTGCTGCTCGCCGGCCAGGTTGTGCACGAGGTCGTGGAACTCCCTGCGCGCCTGCGGGTCGAGCCCTGCGGTGGGCTCATCCAGGAAGAGCAGTTCGGGACGGCCGACGATGCCGATCGCCACGTCGAGCCTGCGCCGCTGCCCGCCGGACAGCATTCTGATCTTCTTGTCGGCGTGCGCGGTCAGGCCGACCGCCTGGATGAGTTCGTCGGTGTCCCACGGCCTGCGGACGCGAGGGGTGGAGTAGCAGGCGTAGTAGGCGCCGAGATGCGTGAGGAGTTCGCCGATCCGCCATTTGCCGTGGTCGCGCCACGACTGCAGCACGACGCCCAGCCTGGCCCGCCACTCCTCGTCGCCGCGCGCGGGATCCGTGCCGAGCACCTGGACGCGTCCCGCCGACCGCATCCGGAACCCTTCCAAGATCTCGATCGTGGTGGTCTTGCCCGCGCCGTTCGGGCCGAGCAGGGTCAGCACCTCTCCCTGACGCGCCTGGAAGGTCACGTCGTGCAGGACGTCGGTCGAGCCGTAACGCATGCGCAGGCCGTCCACGTCGAGCACGACCGTGCCGGTGGTCGGTATTAACGATCTGGATAGAGGGTTATTCATCGTGCCTCGTCTCGGCAGAGGGTCTGGAACAAAGGGGACGGCTTCAGCCGCCTCTGTTCGCCGCCGGCCCTCGCGCGAAAGGGCCCGGCAGGGTGCGCGCCATCAGGCCGGCCGGGTCGACGCCGGCAGCGGCCATGCAAGCAACCTTAGTTGACTAATGGCCCCTTAGCAACACAGGTTGCTTAAACGAAGAGGGAGTCGGGCAGCGGCCCGGCTCCCCCTCGACGGAATCAACGGTGACGACGCCGAAAGGGGAGCCGACCCATGGTCGACTCCCCTGACGGACCTGCTATCTACCTGTCAGCGACCTCAGCTGCAGCCGCTGGTGGAGCCGCAGCCCTCGCAGACGTAGCAGCTGCCGGCCGGACGCATCTTGGTGCCGCACGTCATGCACAGCGGAGCGTCCGCGGTGAAGCGCTGGTGGCTCTCCAGCGTCAGCTCCTTCACCTCGCGCACCGGCTCGGGAGCGGCCGGCTGCACCGCCTTGGCCTCGATCGGAGCCGACTGCGCCAGCGCCTCCTTGTCGACCGCGGGGTCCTCGCCGCGCTGCTGCGCGGTGCGCTCGGCGGCGGAGAAGATGCCGAGCGCGGCCCGCTCGTCGTAGGGCAGGTGGTCGAGCGCCAGACGGCGGAAGATGTAGTCCATCACCGAGGTCGCCATCCGCACGTCCGGGTCGTCGGTCATCCCGGCGGGCTCGAAGCGCATGTTGACGAACTTGCTGACGTAGGTCTCCAGCGGCACGCCGTACTGCAGGCCTATGGACATCGCCACGGAGAAGGCGTCCATGACGCCCGCCAGCGTCGAACCCTGCTTGGACATCTTGAGGAAGACCTCGCCGAGCCCGTCGTCGGGGTAGGACGAAGCGGTCATGTAACCCTTGGCGCCGCCCACGGTGAAGCGGGTGGTGACGCTCGGCCTGGAGTTCGGCATCCTGCGCCGGGTCGGGCGGTTGACCTCGATGACCTTGACCTCGGGCTCGGCCGCGGCCTTGGTCTCGTCCTTCTTGGCGCCGTTGCCCGCTGACAGCGGCTGGCCGACCTTGCAGTTGTCGCGGTAGACGGCCAGGGCCTTGAGGCCGAGACGCCAGCCCTCCATGTAGACCTGCTCGATGTCCTCGATCGTCGCCGACTCGGGCAGGTTGACGGTCTTGGAGATCGCGCCGGACAGGAACGGCTGCGCGGCGGCCATCATGCGCACGTGGCCCATGGGCGCGATCGCCCGCTCGCCCATCGCGCAGTCGAAGACCTCGTAGTGCTCACGCTTGAGGCCGGGGGCGTCGACGACGTGGCCGTGCTCGCCGATGTACTCGACGATGGCCTCGATCGACTCCTGCTGGTAGCCGAGCTGCTTGAGCGCCCTCGGGATCGTCTGGTTGACGATCTGCATCGAGCCGCCGCCGACGAGCTTCTTGAACTTCACCAGCGCCAGGTCGGGCTCGATGCCCGTGGTGTCGCAGTCCATCATCAGGCCGATGGTGCCGGTCGGCGCGAGCAGCGACGCCTGGGCGTTGCGGTAGCCGTTCTTCTCGCCCAGCTTGAGGCACTCCGACCACTGCTTGGACGCCTCGGCGTGGATCTTGCCGTCCATCGTGCCGAGGGTGCGCAGGCCGTCGTTGGCGCCCGCGTGCTTGCGTATGACGCGCTTGTGGGCGTCGGCGTTCCTGGCATAACCCTCGTACGGCCCGACGACCGCGGCCAGCTCGGCGCTGCGCCGGTAGGACACGCCCGTCATCAGCGAGGTGATCGCCCCCGCGACCGCACGACCGCCGTCGGAGTCGTAGGCGTGACCGGTCGCCATGAGCAGCGCGCCCAGGTTGGCGTAGCCGATGCCCAGCTGACGGTAGGCGCGGGTGGTCTCACCGATCTTCTCGGTCGGGAAGTCGGCGAAGGTGATCGACACGTCCATCGCCGTGATGATCAGCTCGGTGAGCTTGACGAAGCTCGCCACGTCGAAGCTGTTGTCGTCCCTCAGGAACTTCATCAGGTTGATGCTGGCCAGGTTGCACGAGGAGTTGTCCAGGTGCAGGTACTCCGAGCACGGGTTGGACGCGGTGATGCGGCCGGTCTCCGGGCTGGTGTGCCAGTCGTTGATCGTGTCGTCGTACTGCACGCCGGGGTCAGCGCACTCCCACGCGGCCTTGGCCATCTTGCGGAAGAGGTCCTTGGCGTCGACCTGCTCGATGACCTCGCCGGTCAGGCGGGCGCGCAGGCCGAACTGCTCACCCTTGTCCACCGCGCGCATGAACTCGTCGGAGACGCGCACCGAGTTGTTGGCGTTCTGGTACTGGACGCTGACGATGTCCTTGCCACCGAGGTCCATGTCGAACCCGGCGTCGCGCAGCGCGCGGACCTTGTCCTCCTCGCGCGCCTTCGTCTCGATGAACTCCTCGATGTCGGGGTGGTCGACGTCGAGGACGACCATCTTGGCGGCCCTGCGGGTCGCGCCGCCCGACTTGATCGTGCCCGCGGAGGCGTCGGCGCCGCGCATGAAGCTGACAGGGCCGCTGGCCGTACCGCCGCTGGACAGGAGCTCCTTGGAGGAGCGGATGCGGGAGAGGTTCACCCCCGAACCCGAACCACCCTTGAAGATCACGCCCTCTTCCTTGTACCAGTCGAGGATCGACTCCATGGTGTCGTCCACGGCCAAGATGAAACAGGCGCTGACCTGCTGCGGGCTCTGCGTGCCCACGTTGAACCACACCGGCGAGTTGAACGCGAAAATCTGGTGGACCAGCGCGTGCTTCAGCTCGTGGTCGAAGATCTCCACGTCCTCGTCGGAGGCGAAGTAGCCGTTCTCCACCGCGGTCCTGGTGTACATCCCGACCACGCGGTCGACCAGCTGCTTCAGGCTCCACTCGCGCTGCGGCGTGCCCACGGCGCCGCGGAAGTACTTCGTCGTCACGATGTTGGCCGCGTTGACCGACCAGAACTCGGGGAACTCCACACCACGCTGCTCGAAGTTGATCGAGCCGTCCCGCCAGTTGGTCATGACGACGTCACGGCGCTCCCACGTGATCTCGTCATAGGGATGCACTCCGGGCTTGGTGAAGATCCGCTTCATCTTCAACCCCTTGCGCTTGCCCCCACGCGTCACTGAACCGCTGACCGTCTCCGTCATGACTCCCCCTTCTCGGCTTTCAGTTGCTTGATCTCGGCTTCGAAGTCCGCCAGGCTCTCGAAACCGCGATATACCGATGCGAACCGCAGATACGCCACCTCGTCCAGGTCCCGCAGCGGCCCGAGAATCGCCAGACCGACCTCGTTGGAGGGGATCTCGGCCGCTCCTCTGGCCCTGATGGCCTCTTCCACGCGCTGCCCGAGTTGCGCGAGCGAGTCCTCGGTGACGGGCCTGCCCTGACACGCCCTGCGGACGCCGGCGACCACCTTGTCCCTCGAGAACGGCTCGGTCACTCCGCTGCGCTTGCTCACCATCAGCAGGACCGTCTCCTGCGTGGTGAACCTGCGCCCGCATTCAGGGCAGGTACGGCGACGCCTGATGGCGCCTCCGTCGTCCGTGGAGCGGCTGTCGATGACCCTGGTGTCCGGGTGACGACAGAACGGACAGTGCACCCTTCGCCTCCTCGGCCGCGACATGGGCTCACCACTCGTAAAATGCTCGTCGGCAGACGCTCGCGCCCGCGCCACGGGCTGCCATGGAGCGGTCACGGAAACACAAGTTGTGGTGAACTACATCGGTGTAACTACTAGATGTTGTGGTCCAACCGTAGAAGCGCGCGACCATGAACGCAAGTTGGCCCGGCCCATCCAACCGAAGTCGCTGATCAGCCGCGCTGGAGCCCTGGAACGTCGGCGTGTCGCACTGGTGGGACGGGGATGGGGTTGCGTGACGGGTGTCGCCGATGGCCGAATCACCCTTGGATGGGGGTGATGTGAGGCGGCATGCCGGAGTGTCCAGTACGGAGGCGTGACCGCTTGGGTTCACGTAGATGGAGCAACGGGTCACCCTCCTGGATTCCCCCGGCCACGACCCCTCGCGCCCGCCGTCAGACCCGCCAGAGCACGCCCTACGCTTCAGGGAGCGAATCGACCCGAAGCACGAAACCGGCAACACGCGGCAACCCGAAAGCATGAGGCAACACGGGGCAGCCCGGAACACGGAGCAGCACGCGGCAAACCCGCAAGCATGAGGCAGCACGCGGCAACCCGCAACACGGAGCAGCACGCAAAACTGGCGCCCCAGAGAGCGACCCGAGGGGCGCCCCAGAGGGCCGAATGATCCAGAGGAAGGGCGACCCGACCCGAAGGGCGACCCGACCCGAAGGGCGACCCGACCCGAAGGGCGACCCGACCCGAAGGGCGACAGAGGGGAGAGCGACCCAGCGGAAAGCGCAACCCAGCGGGAAGCGCAGCCCGAAGCACAGAACGACGACCCCGGAGGGCAGAGCAACCCGTTGGAAACTCGGGGCGAGGGCTCAGCCAACGCTGCGGCGGGCTCTCACACCATCCAGGAGGCCGCTCCCCGAGAGGCGGCGTCGTCAGGCTGTGCGGTCCGGGAAGCCCATCGCCCAGCCTCTACCGGGCCTCCGGCGGCGAGACCGGCGGCATCGTGGTCAGCTCCACGATCCCGCCGAGCCTGACCGGTCAGGCAAGGGGCTGACCAACATCTTCGTCGTCAGCGACTCCCAGCAGATGTACGACTCCGTCGGCGTACTGACCTGAGACGCCATCGTCAAGACCCACGGACTCGAGACACGGTCGTCGAGACGCCCGGACCCAAGACACCGTCGTCAAGACGCACGGACCCAAGACACCGTCGTCAGGGCGTGCGGTCCGGGAGGTACAGTCGGCCGCCGGGACGGATCAGTGAGCTGCTCAGGCCGTTGAGCCGCATGATCTCCCCCGCCGTCGCGGCCGTGTCGTCGCCAGGTGACACCGCGGCGGCGATGGTCCACAACGTGTCGCCCTTCTCCACGACCACCCACGGCAGCCCTTCGCGTCCCATGCCCCTCGACTCCTGCGCGATCGCCCAGCTGGTCGCCTTGGCGCCGAGCACGAACCCGCCCAGCGTCAACGCCGCGAACAGCCCCACGAGCACGATCCGACCCCGCCTGGTCAACCTCATCGGAGCTCGCCGAACCGCCTCACCTCGCGGGCCTGCCTCCGCCAGCCGTACGCGCGGGTCGGGCCACCCTCGAGCACGATCTCCCGCCCTTCGCCTGCCGAGCGCCCGCCGGACCCGAAGCACGGCCAGCCGCGGACCCCGCAGACCATCCAGCCCGCGCACAGCACCGCGATTCCTGCTCTGCGGTCGACCGACCCCGTCGCGCGGCCTGTCGACTCGCCCCTGCCTGCCGCCTCGCCCCTGCCTCTCCCCTCGCCCCTGCCTGTCGCCTCGCACCTGGGCCTCCGCACGGCCCCGTCCCGCCCGGCGCCCCTTCCCCACCGGGCGCCGCTGCCCTTCCTCCGAGCGCCGCTGCTCTCTCACCTGCGGGCGTTCGGAGCGCCCGCCTCGCTTCTCCGCGCCCACGTCCGAGTAGGCCAGCCGGAGACCCCGCGCCTCACCACCGACCGGCAGGCCGGTGGATCGGACAGCTCGCGAATCGTCACCCACACGCGAAAAAACCTTCCCCTCAGCATTGGCGGGCGGGCGGGCTTGCCGAACGGCTCCCGCGCCGGCTCGCAGACGCGCCCACCAGCCCGACTTCACCTCATCGCCGACCGGCCGGCGGCTGGGCCGACCTGTGCCTGCGTCACCGCGAGACCGGGAACGGATCCACCGGTCTCCTCTGACCTCCGCGTCGCCCGGCGGGCGCGTCGATCCGCCGTCCCGCACCTCAGCGATTCCCCTGGGCCCACTCGTCACCGCCCCCAGCCGTTCCGTTCTGCCTCCCGTGCCGGGTTCGCGTCGCGGCCGCACCGGCTCCTGGCTCGCGCCGCCTTGCAGTACCCGCAACCGCCTGTCCCCCGACCGGCCTGCCCCCGTCACAGGACGCTCCTCACCTCGCCCCCCGCCACCCCGCCGAGCCCCCGCACGGCGCCCCCGCCGCTCCGACTCGACCTCGTCCACCGTGCTACGACGCTTCTCGTACGGCCCGGCCTCCCTCACCGTGCTGCGACCTCCCCCGTACGGCCCGGCCTCCCCCACCGTGCTGCGTTCTCTGCCGTACGACCCGGCCACCGTGCTGCGATCTGTCCCATACGGCCTTCCCGCTTCCCGCGCCCCTCGGCCTCCGCGGTCAGCCCCGACCCTGCCCCTCGCTTTGCCACCTTCGCCATCCCGCCCCGTCTCCTCTCTTGCCCCGCGGCCTCCCCCGTCCGACGCCATATCCCCCCTCTCCCAATGGCCTCCGCCACCCCGCTCCCCCGCACCCCGCGCTCCGTGACCCCCGCCATCCCGCTCCCCCTCACCCCGTCCTTCATGGCCTCCGTCAACGCGCTCCCGCCGGCCCTGGCCTGCGCGACCGCCGCCATCCCCTACCGCCGCGCCTCGTCCTGCACGATCTTCGTTATCGAGCTTCCACTCACCCCGTCCTGCACGACCGCCGCCGTCACGCACCGTGGCACTCCTCGCCCCGCGACCCCCGTCAACACGTTCCACCTCACCCCGTCCTGCACGGCCTCCGTCAACGCGGTTGCGCCCACCCCCTGCACGACCGCCGCCGTCACGCACCGTCGCATCCCTCGCCCCGCGACCCCCGCCATCCCGATCCGCCCCACCCCGTCCTGCACGACCCCCGCCATCCCGTACCGCCGCGCCCCTCGCCCCGCGACCCCCGTCAACACGCTCCGCCGTGGCACTCTCTCTGCAGCCTTCACCGTCCGGGTCGGCCTCCTGCCATGCCCGGCGGGCTTTCCCGTACGCCCCGGTTTCGCCCCGCACCCGATGGCCACCCCCTTGCGACGGCGCGCTCTGCCTCGACCTGGAGCCTTCGCCGTACCGTTCTGCGGCTTCTGCGCTCCTTAGCCCATCCGGCTCCGGACCCACGCCACCAGGCGCACTGGGTGTCTCAGCGGCAGCGGGGGCGGGGTCGGCGCGACCTCGGCCTCTGGAACCCGCCTGACGGTCGTGCTCCATTGGGGGGTCGCAGGCCGTACCGGCGAATGAGCGGGGTGGCGGCACCAGACGGAGGCGGCGCGCGCCCTCGGGGGCGCGCCGGCGCTCCTCTCTCGTGATGTCGGCGATCAGGGTGAGTTGGCTGTCTTGGCTGGTTGAATCTGTGCTTGTGGTCGCCCGCACTGATGACCTCCCGCCACCGTCGACCCACGGAAAAGGTCGAATAAAGATCAGCGAATCGAACACGGTGTCGATCGAACTCCCGTACGATGTTGTACACCACGTCGCCGACGATTTCGAGGAAGACTCGAACAATTGTTTGAAGTTGATCTCAATCGGCGGTACGGTCGCTGTGTGCGACATGAAGACCACGGACCGGAAGGCGCGCCGATGAAGCGGGCCGCCGGGCGAGGAGGAGAGCATGAGCGAGCGGAGTGACGACAACGGCGTCAGCGACCTTGCGGTTCGCCGTCGCGACTCCCTGGGCCTGACGCCCAGGCAACGCAAGATCCTTGAGGTGATCCGCGACTCGGTGCAGCAGCGGGGCTACCCGCCGTCCATGCGCGAGATCGGCGAGGCTGTGCAGCTGACGAGCACGTCCAGCGTCTCGCACCAGCTGACGGCGTTGCAGCGCAAGGGCTATCTGAGGCGTGATCCACACCGGCCCCGCGCTCTTGAGGTCAGGCTGCCCGGCGAGCCGGTGCTGTGGGTCGACCCCGACGGCGGCGTCGACGAAGCCCCGGTGAACAGGCCGACCGCGGCGTATGTTCCGCTGGTCGGGCGCATCGCCGCCGGTGGTCCGATCTTGGCCGAGGAGAGCGTCGAGGACGTCTTCGCGCTACCCAAGCAGCTGGTCGGCGAGGGCACCCTCTTCCTCCTCCAGGTCACCGGTGACTCGATGATCGAGGCGGCCATCGCCGACGGGGACTGGGTGGTCGTACGGCAGCAGCCGGTTGCCGAGAGCGGCGACATCGTGGCGGCCATGATCGATGGCGAGGCGACGGTGAAGACGTTCAAGCGCAAGGACGGCCATGTCTGGCTGGTCCCGCACAACTCCAACTACGACCCGATCCCCGGCGACGAGGCCAGCGTCCTGGGCAAGGTCGTCGCGGTTCTCCGCCGCCTCTAGCCGCGGGGCTCTCCACCGCTCGATCGGCCTCTACTGGGAGACGGCCGATCGAGCGGCCCGTGGTGCATGCCGCACAGCTCTCCAAGCCCGCGACCTTCAGCCCTTCGAGAAGGCCGTGAGGCGCGGGTGCCACACGGTTCCTCGACCGCGAGAGGTCGTGAACTTTCTACAGTCCGATCGCCGGGCCAGGTTGGCTGGCTGCCCGGGCTCGGGCGCTTGACGTGCGGCTTCCCATCGTCCGAATTTCGCGCGAGCCCCGTAATCGAGTATCGCGATTGCTCGAGTATCGTGCGAGCTCAGGTTGCTAGATCGCCACGCCGGTCCGACGGCCGATCGCACGGCTTCCTATTCATGTCGCGTATCTCGCCCACGTCTGAGCGTCGTGCGACCGCGGTTTGATTGAACGACGCATGAGACAGCAAGCGCGGCCTGCTCGGACGATGCCTGAGCGCCCTACAGGCGCGACGGTTCGCCAGTGCCTGTGGCATCACGCGAACGCGGGCTGTCGGGTGGCATATGAGGTAGCGAGCGCGATCTGTTCGAACGGTGCCTGGGCGCTCAACAGCTCGGGCTGATCGACCAGTGTCTGAGGTGTCGTGCGAACGCGGTCGGATCCAACGGCGCGTGAGGCAATGATCGTGGCCTGCGCGAACCGTGCCTAAGTGTTGCATCTGGGGCTGTTCGAACGGCGTCGGGCACATGCCTCGGCAGCGTGCACGCGGAACGCCGGATGATGCCGCCCCTGAGACGGCGGGTTGGGCGTCGGTGAGGTTGAGGCTCACGCAGGATCTTGCAGCCTGGCATGCCTGTCGGCCTCGCGGTCAACCCATGGCTGACATGAGAGTCCACCTCGCGGTCGGTCAATGGGCTGGCAGGAGAGTCCACGTCGCGGTCGGTCAATGGCTGGCATGGGCCGTTTCACAGTCAGTCATCGGGTACGGCACGAGCCGAGAGGTCGCCGAAGATCTCGCCCTCGTCGACGACGAACGAGACGTCGTCCACCCTCGCCTGGTCGCGAGGCCGTGGCGCGTGTCTCACCTCGCGGCCTGACGGGGTGAGCGCATGGCACCCCTCCCCTCATCGCTTGCAGCATCGGAGCGCAGTCTTGGGTCGCTCGATCGGTCCTCCGGCGGGGGCGTCCGATCGAGCGGCCCATCTCAGTGGACTCTCGAGGCGGCAGCGACCCCTACGATTCCTCCGGGGCTCGCCGGAAGGGCACGTCTCTAGCGAGAGGAACTGGGGAAGGGGCGTGGAGACGACCTGGCCGTACTGACACCAGAAGTGAACCAGCCACCCTAAGCGAATTGAATGGCACGCCCCCTGAAGCCGCGCCCAGGAGCGCCTCCGGGCTCGGCTGCTGCGCCCTGCCGTCCTGCGAAGACGGCCGGACCTGCGCTCCCTCGGCTGAGCAGTCTGGCGGTGCCCCCGTACGGCGCGGCGCACGGTGGCGACACGCCCACTCCTCAAGCGAGCTGCGCGAGCCCTTGGCGGACCACTGCATTCCACAAAAGGTCACGGAAGCGGTTAAATCCTGTGATATTGGATCACCGACATGATGTTGGAATCCAGAAGGGACGCCTTTCGTGCGATTGTTAACCCGCCTGATGGCGGTCACCGCCTCGACGGTGACCGTGCTGTCGGTGACAGCCGCCGTCTCCGCCGCCGCGGTTCCCGAACTCGTGGTCAACGGCACCTTCGGCAGCGGCACCGCTCCCTGGTGGAAGTCCGCCAACACCACGATGGCCCTGGACGCGGAGCGTCTGCGCGTCAACGTCCCGGGCGGCACCGCCAACCCGTGGGACGCCATGATCGGCCATAACGACATCAAGCTGACCAGCGGCAAGGCCTACAAGCTGTCGTTCGACGCCTCGGCGTCCGCTCCGGTCACCGCGGTCACCACCGTCCAGCTCGCGAACCCCCCGTACACCAACACTCTGACCAAGACGATCTCGCTCACCACGACGAGCAAGCGCTTCAGCTTCCCGTTCACCTCAAGCCTGAGCACGTCGGGCGGCCAGGTGTCGTTCCAGCTCGGCAAGAACGCGGGCTTCAGCTTCTACGTGGACAACGTCTCGCTGACCGAGACGTCATCGACATCACCGTCGCCTACTCCCTCCCCCACGACGACACCCACGACGTCTCCTACGACGACGCCGAAGCCGGAGGAGCCGGGCTCAGGGCCGGTCGCCATGACCGACGGCTTCTATGTCGATCCGCAGTCCAATCCGGCGATCTGGGTGCGCGCCAACGCGGGCGACTCCAGGGCGGCGCGCATCAAGTCGTCGATCTCGGACAAGCCGATGGCGCGCTGGTTCGGCAACTGGAGCGGCGACGTCGGCGCGGCGGTCTCCCGCCACGTGGCCGCCGCGGACGCCGCGAACAAGCTCCCGGTCCTGGTGGCCTACAACATCCCCGGTCGTGACGCCTGTGGCGGCCACTCGGGCGGCGGCGCGGGCAGTGAGTCGGCGTACAAGACGTGGATCTCCGCGTTCGCTTCCGGGATCGGCAACCGCCCGGCGATCGTCGTCATCGAGCCCGACTCCCTCGGCGACTTCGGCTGCATGACCGACACCGCCATCCAGGCCCGTAACCGCATGCTGGTGTACGCCACCCAGCAGTTCCGCGACAAGGCCCCCAACGCGTGGGCCTACCTCGACGGCGGCAACGCCGGCTGGGTCGCGGCGGGGACGATGGCGACCCGCCTGAAGAACGCGGGCGTCGGCAACATCCGCGGCTTCTCGGTGAACGTCTCCAACTACTACACCACCGCCCAGTCGGCCACCTACGCGAGCTCGGTCAACGCGTCGCTCGGCGGCACCGCCACGTTCGTGATCGACACCAGCCGCAACGGCAACGGCTCCAACGGGGAGTGGTGCAACCCCGCGGGCCGCAAGCTCGGGACCCCCACCCAGCTCGGCGGTGACGGCGGAGCCGAGATGCTGCTGTGGGTGAAGATTCCCGGCGACTCCGACGGCAACTGCGGCATCGCGCCGAACATCCCCGCCGGCCAGTTCAGCCCGGCCATCGCCATCCGCCTGATCGACGGCACCTGACCAACGCGTGAGCGCCCGGCCCGCGCGAGAGCGGGTCGGGCCATCCTCCTCCATCCGGTTCGGAACCCGTCAGACCACACTGATGCGGACGACGAGAACCCGGTTCTTCAGCCGACGAGTCAACGGCCTGGCCTGGTCGAATGGGCCGCGGAACCGCCAAGGCCATCGTCGCGACCTCGAGCAGCCCGCTGCTCTGCTTCTCGCTTGTGCCGCGCCCGTTCGGCCGCGACACGTTCCCTGAGCTGCCGGTCCTCGACCTCGCGAGGAGAGGGGATCCGGCTCCGCCTGTCGTGCTTGAGCGCCAGCCGGATCGCCCCGTAGATGACCAGGAAGAGCACCACCATCGAGATCAGCCAGCCGATCATGCCACCCCGGCTCGATGCCCGAACCCGAGCTGCTTCACCCGCACGGATGACCGTCGAGCGTGAGAAGGACCTGATCATCTCCTCGACCGTGACGCCAGGGCAAGCCGGAACGGACAATTCGTGCGTCATGGGTGACACTGATCAGGTGGACGAAACCATCCGTAGGCCCCCCAAGGACGGTCTGAAGTGGGCCGGCGCCGGGCCGGACGTCATCGCCTGCTGGATCGCCGACATGGACTTCCCCACCGCCCCCGAGATCGTCGAAGCCCTTCAGCGGCGTGCGCGCGGCGATCTCGGCTACCCCGCTTGGGCCGCCGAGCCCCAGTCCGGTCCCCTGGCCGAGGCGTTCGCCGAGCGGATGCTGGCGACGTACGGCTGGGACGCGGAGCCGTCATGGGTGCGCTCGTTCTCCGACCTCAACCAGGCGCTCCAGGTGATGCTCCACCTCACCACCGGACCCGGCGACACCGTCGCCATGCACGCCCCCGCCTACCCGCCGTTCCTCGGCACGATCGCGGAGATGGGCCGCCGCCTGCGCACCGACGTGTCCGACCTGAGCGGATGCCGCGCGCTCGTCCTGGTCAACCCGCACAACCCCACGGGCAAGGTCTTCAGCAGGCCGGAGCTCGTCGCGCTCGCCGAGCAGGCCGAGCGGCACGACCTGGTCGTCATCGCCGACGAGGTGCACGCCGACCTCGTCTACGCGCCTGGGCGACACACCCCCTTCGCCTCGATCCTCCCCGAGCGCACCATCACGCTGACCTCGGCCACCAAGGCCTTCAACCTGGGCGGCGTCCGCTGCGCACTGGCCCACATGGGCCCTCCGCAGGTGCGCGAGGCGCTCAGGGCGCAACCCTCCTTCCTGTACGGCGGAGCCAACGTCTTCGGCGTCGAGGCCACGGTCGCCGCCTGGCGGCACGCCGACGGATGGCTACGTGACACCATGACCGTCCTCGACCGCAACCGGCGCCTGATCGCCGAGCGCCTGCCCGGATACGTGCCGCCCGAAGCCGCCTACCTGGCATGGCTGGACTTGGGGCGGCCGGGCATGGCGGAGGTGCTGGAACGCGAGGCGAAGATCATGGTGAGCGACGGCGCCGCCTTCGGGCCCGGAGGCGAGAGCTTCGTCCGGCTCAACTTCGCCACCTCGGAGGCCATCCTCACCGAGGTGCTGGACCGCCTGGACCGAGCCCGCTCCGCCGGTCTCCTGCGCTGACCGCGCCATGAGGGGGTCGCCCGTCACCGGTGACGGTCACGGGCGACCGGGTCGTCACGGCACGGGGGGAAGCGCCGGCGGAGTGACGGCCGGATGCTCGTTCAGGGCCGCCATCGCCAGTTCCACCGCCTTCTCCAGCTGCGGGTCGCGTCCCGCCACCCTGTCCTGCGGCGTGATGACCACCTCGATGTCAGGGTCGACGCCGTAGTTCTCGACGCCCCACCCCTGTCCCTCCAGCCAGAAGGAGTAGCGGGGCTGCGTGACGATGGTGCCGTCGACCAGCTGGTAGCGCCCGTCGATGCCGATCACGCCGCCCCACGTGCGGGTCCCGACGAGCGGACCGATGCCGCGGTTCTTGATCCCCGCGCTGACGATGTCGCCGTCGGAGCCGGCGAACTCGTCGGTGAGCGCGACGATCGGCCCGCGCGGCGAGTCCTCCGGGTAGCGCATGGGCTCGTATCCTCGCGAGATCGCCCACCCCGTCACCTTGCGCGACAGCTTCTCCAGCACCAGCTCGGACAGGTGGCCGCCGCCGTTGCCCCTGACGTCCACGATCAGCCCCTCCTGCGGCATCTCGGTGCGCAGGTCACGGTGGAACTGCGCCCAGCCGTTGGCGACCATGTCGGGCACGTGCAGGTAGCCGAGCCTGCCGCCCGACGCCTGCCTGACGTAGGCGCGACGGTCCTCCACCCAGTCGTGGTAGCGCAGCGCGGTGTCGTCGGCCAGCGGCGTCACGACCACGCGGCGGGTGTCGCCGCCGGCGGCCGGCCTGATCGTCAGCTCGACGGGGTGGTCGGCCGTGCCCGCGAGCAGGGGGGACGGGCCGCGCACCGGGTCCACGGGACGGCCGCCGACGGCGACGATGGCGTCGCCCTCGCGGACGGCCACGCCCGGCGCGAGCAGCGGCGAGCGGGCGGCGTGGTCGGAGGACTCGCCGGGCAGGATGCGGGTGACCACCCAGGAGCCTTCCTGGAGCGCCAGGTCGGCGCCGAGCAGGCCCTGGCGGCGTCTGGGGTCGACCGGCTGGCCGTTGGGTCTGGCGTAGGCGTGCGAGGTGGCCAGCTCGCCCTGCACCTCCCACAGCAGGTCGATCAGCTCGGAGTAGCTGCCGATCCGTTCGACCAGCGGCGCGTAGCGCTCGAGCGTGCCCGCCCAGTCGACGCCGTTCATGTCCTCGCGCCAGAAGTGGTCGCGCATGAGCCGGCCCGCCTCGTGGTAGGCCTGCCGCCACTCGGCGACGGGGTCGATGGTGACAGGGACCCTGCCGAGGTCGATGGTGATGACCTCTTCGCTCTCGCCCGCCGCGCGGGTCTGCAGGCCGTCCTTGCCCGTGACGACCAGGCGGGTGCCGTCGCCGCTGACCTCGAACCTGCGCACGTCCCTGGCCAGCTCGCACTTGCCGCGCTTCTTGAGGTCGTAGCGCTCCAGCACGACCTCCTCGCGCTCGTTGCCGTCGCCGAGCTCGCCCGCGAGGGGGTGTCGCAGCCAGAGCAGCGCGTCCTTGCCGGTGCGCAGGTTGCTGTAACGGCCGGCGGGGACGGGGACGGCGACGACACGGGCGGGCAGTCCCTCGGCGTCCACCTCGGTGACCGGCTTGACGTCCTTCTTCTTGTCCTTGCCCTCCTCGCCGGAGTCGTCCGCGCCGTTGAAGCCGCGGCCCTCCAGCGAGGGCGCGAACGGTGAGGACGTGGTGGCCTGCAACGGCACGATGTACGGCTTGGCGCCCGCGGGGAAGGACAGGTCGAACACGTGCGCGTCGTAGACGGGGTCGAACGTCCTGATCGACAGGAACGCCAGATGCTTGCCGTCCTTGGTGAAAACGGGGGCGTAGTCGCTGAAGCGCTGCGAGGTCACGTCGATGGTGGAGGTGCCGTCGACGCGCCCCATCTTGATCTGCCGCAGCGGCTCGTGGTGCGGGTGCGACCAGGCCAGCCAGGCCGAGTCGGGCGAGAAGGTGATGCCGTTGATGTCGCCGTTGACGGTTCTGTCGAGCTCCCTCACCGAGCCCGCGGAGGTGTCGACGGCGAGCAGGCGTCCGTCGTGCGTGGCGAGTGCGACGTGCTTGCCGTCGGGGGCGGCGGCCAGGTCGAGGACCCGTCCGATCTGGCCGGCGGCGAGCGTGCGGATCTCTCCGCCGGGCCTGCCGACCTCCAGGGCGTCCTCGCCTGAGGCGTCGCTCACCCAGACGGCCAGGCCGTCCTCGCCGAGCACGCGCGGCAGCCGCACCCTGACGCCCGGCTCGGCCCTCAGCACGCCGGAGGGTCCGTCGCGGTGGGTGACCCAGTGGGCGGTGCCGCGGATCTCGACCGCGCTGGCCCTGCCGGTGGCGTCGGGCGAGAAGTCGGCCACCTTGGCCGGCGCGGGGCGCCTGGCTCGTGCGGGGCGAGGGCCGCCGAGCCTGACCTCCAGCTCGTACGGCTCGCCGTCCAGCGAGTCGAGCATCCAGAGCGCGCCCGCATGGCTGTAGATCACCCGGGCGCCGTCGGTGGCGGCGTGCCTGGCGTAGAAGCCGTCGTGTGAGGTGTGCCTGCGCAGGTCGGAGCCGTCGGGCAGGGCGGAGTAGAGGTTGCCGGTGCCCTCGTGGTCGGCCAGGAAGGCGATCCTGTCGCCGACCCACATGGCCGACCAGTACTGCGCGGTGCTGTCGGCGAACAGCCTGGTGAACTCCCCCGACCCGTCGGCGTCGATCCAGATCTTGGCCGCGGTGCCGCCCCTGTAGCGCTTCCACTGCGAGGGCTCGCGCCAGATGGCCGACACCGTCACGACGCCGCCGCCCTCGTTGACCGCCGCCTCGCTGACCCACCCGTACGGCAGGCGCTCGGCCTGGCCGCCGTCCAGCGGCACGGCGTAGGCCCACATCCTGTCGCGGGAGGGCTGCCCCGCGGGGCTGATCGCCAGGACCCTGCCGTCGGTCGTCCAGCCGCGCACGCCCGTGACGGCGTTGCCCCAGTGGGTGAGTCTTTCGCCCTCGGGTCCGTCGATCTCGGCGGCGAAGGCCTCGGGAGCGCCCTCTCTGGTGCTGGTCCACGCCAGCCGGGCGCCGTCGGGGGAGAAGCGGGGGAAGGAGACGGGGGTGCGGTCGGCGGTGAACCGCCATGCCCTGCCCCCGTCCACGGGGGCCAGCCAGACGTCGTCGTCGGCCACGAAGGTGATCAGGTCTCCGTGCAGGTGTGGGTACCTCAGGTAAGCGCCATTTGTCACAGATGCACACTAATGCGCGACCTCGTCGGCGGTTGAAGATTTTCTTGCCTGGAATCCCCGCCGCTCAGGCGGTATCGACTAGCTCAAGTAGCTTCGTCACGGTGTTCCAGTTGCGCATCGTGCCGGCGTTCTTCGTCCGCTTCTCCAGCAGCGGCGGGAGCTTCGGCCTGGCGAGGCCGTTGGGGAAGTCGATGTACAGCTCGCGCTCGCCGATCCGCATGACCTCGGGCGCGTAGCTGCCGGGGTCGATGCCCTCCAGCGCCTCGCGGTCGGGCGGCGCGGCCAGGAACACCACCGCGAACTTGGCCGGTTCGCGCACCTCCAGCGGGTTGCGCTCGACCACGGCCCGCCACTCGTCGGCGGTGCGCACCATGACCGCGACGGGCCGCGCCAGGCGCTCGCCGATGGCGCGCTCGATCGCCTCCGTCGGCTGCGGCTCGGCGGTGAACACGGCGTTGCCGCTGCGCAGGTGGGTGCGGACGTCGGTGTAGCCGAGCCCTTGGAGCAGGTCGCGCAGGTCGGCCATGTCGACCTTGGTGCCGGGGTTGACGTTGATCCCCCGCAGGAGCGCCACGTATCGCATGTCCCGAACGCTACGCCGCGAACCTGCCGGCCGCTGTCAGGTATCCGGCGAACGGAGGCGACGTTCCGGCGAGCGCCGACGTCGGCCGGAGGGGCGTGAAAGACGGACGGCCACCGGGTGACCCCGGTGGCCGTCGGCCTGCCCTGCCGTACGGGAGGTTCCTGAGGAACGCCCGCGATCGGACTAAGGAACGATGTTGACCAGCTTCGGCGCGCGGACGATCACCTTGCGCGGCTCACCGCTCAGGTGCGCGCGCACCTTGTCCGAGGCCAGCGCCAGCGTGCGCAGGTCGTCCTCGGAGATGCCGGGCGAGACCTCCAGCCTGTCGCGCACCTTGCCCGCCACCTGCACCACGCAGGTCACGGAGTCCTGCACCAGCAGCTCGGGCTCGGCGACAGGCCAGCCCGCGTGGGCGACCGACCCCGTGCGGCCCAGCCGCTCCCAGCCCTCCTCCGTGGTGTACGGCGCGACCAGCGACAGCATGACCGCCAGCGCCTCGGCGCCCTCGCGCACGGCCGGGTCGGCCGCGCCTGGGCCCGAGTCGATGGCCTTGCGGATCGCCGAGGTCAGCTCCATCATGCGGGCCACCGCCACGTTGAAGCGGTAGGACTCGACCAGCTTGGTGACCTCGTCGATGGTCTTGTGCGTGAATTTGCGCAGCTCCAGGTCGCCGTCGGCGAAGGAGACGCCCGGCTCGCTGGCCACCTCGTTGAACACGCGGAACACCCTGGCCAGGAACTTCTGCGAGGCGGCAGGCGAGACGTCGGCCCAGTCGATGTCGTCCTCGGGAGGACCGGCGAAGACCATCGTCAGCCTGACCGCGTCGACGCCGAAGGAGTCGATCTGCTGGCCCAGGTCGACGCCGTTGCCCAGCGACTTCGACATCGCCTTGCCGCCGTTGATGACCTGACCCTGGTTCAGCAGGCGCAGGAACGGCTCGGTGAAGTCGACCATGCCCATGTCGTGCAGCACCTTGGTGAAGAACCTGGAGTACAGCAGGTGCAGCACCGCGTGCTCGACGCCGCCGACGTACTGGTCGATCGGGCCCCACTCGCGGACCTTCTCCACGTCGAACGGGCCGTCGGTGTAGCCGGGGTCGGTGTAGCGCAGGTAGTACCAGGAGCTGTCGACGAAGGTGTCCATGGTGTCGGTGTCGCGCCTTGCCGCGCCGCCGCACTTGGGGCACTCGACGTTCACCCAGTCGGTGGCGCTGGCCAGCGGGGAGACGCCCTTGGGCGACAGCGCCTCGCCACGCAGGTCGGGCAGCGTGACGGGCAGCTGCTCGTCGGGGACGGGCACCTCGCCGCAGTCGGGGCAGTGGATGATCGGGATCGGCGTGCCCCAGAAGCGCTGGCGGGACAGCAGCCAGTCGCGCAGGCGGAAGTTGACGGTCGCGACGCCCGTGCCGCGCTCCTCCAGCACCTCGATGATCTTCTCGATCGCCTCGGCCTTGCTCAGGCCGTCCAGCGGCCCCGAGTTGACCAGCTTGCCCTCGCCGGGGGTGGCGACGCCGGTCTCGCCCGGGTCGGCCAGGCCGGTGTGGACGACCACCTTGACCGGCAGGTCGAAGGTGCGGGCGAAGTCGAGGTCGCGCTGGTCGTGCGCGGGCACGGCCATGATCGCGCCGTGGCCGTAGTCGGACAGCACGTAGTCGGCCGCCCAGACCTGGATGCGCTGGCCGTTGACCGGGTTGATCGCGTAGCGGCCCAGGAAGACGCCGGTCTTCTCCTTCTCGGTCGACAGCCGCTCGATGTCGCTCAGCTTGGCGACCTCGGCGCGGTAGGCCTCGAAGGCGGGCCGCTGCTCGTCGGTGACGATCTCCTCGGCCAGCGCCGCGTCGACCGCGACGACGAAGAAGGTGGCGCCGTACAGGGTGTCGGGGCGGGTGGTGTAGACCGTGACGGGCTCCTCGCGCCCCTCGATCTCGAACTTCACGTCCGCGCCCGTGGAGCGGCCGATCCAGTTGCGCTGCATGGTCAGCACGCGCTCGGGCCAGCCGCCCTCCAGGCCCGCCATGTCGTCCAGCAGCCTGTCGGCGTAGTCAGTGATCTTGAAGTACCACTGGGTCAGCTCGCGGCGCACGACGTCGGCGCCGCAGCGCTCGCACTTGCCCGCGACGACCTGCTCGTTGGCCAGCACGGTCTGGTCGTTGGGGCACCAGTTGACCAGGCCGCCCTTGCGGTAGGCCAGGCCGCGCTCGAAGAAGCGGATGAACAGCCACTGGTTCCAGCGGTAGTACTCGGGGTCGCTGGTGTGCAGGCGGCGCGACCAGTCGAAGGAGATGCCGTAGCGCCTGAAGGAGTTGGCCTGCGTCTCGATGTTGGCGTAGGTCCACTCGGCGGGGTGGGCGTTCCGCTTGATCGCGGCGTTCTCGGCCGGCAGGCCGAAGGAGTCCCAGCCGATCGGGTGCAGGACGTTGTAGCCCTTCTGGAACCAGTAGCGCGCGACGACGTCGCCGATGGCGAACACCTCGCCGTGCCCCATGTGCAGGTCACCGGAGGGGTAGGGGAACATGTCGAGCATGTAGCGCCGCTCCCGGGGGTCGGCGGCGTCCTCGCTCGCCCGGAAGGGGTCGTGCTCCTCCCATCGCTGCTGCCACTTGGCCTGCAGCGCCTGCGGATCGTACTCACTCACGGCGATGTCCTTCGGTTGACTCTGACCCATAAGAAAACCCCTCGTTCACGCAACGAGGGGCTGCCGCGACGACGGGAGGTTCAGCTCGACGGCCGTCGCGGCCCGCTAAGGAGCTGGGTCGCGGAACGCATACGTCAAGACTAGCGCAGCCCGCAACCCCTCGTCTTCAGGGAAAGCCATGCCAGGCAGGAGACGTGCGGGCACAATGGACCCTTCTGCTCCCGTCGGACCGAGGGTGGTGTATGCAACCTTTTCCGGTCGTCTCACCCCGAGAACCTTCGAGCTACGTGCCCCCGTATGTCCCTTTAGTCTACTCTCGTCACTGTGGCGCGCTCCGCTGAGCCCGGGTGGGAGCCCGACGACCTGCCCATGCAGGATCCGCCGACCGATCCCACCGGCTTCTCACGTTTGGCTGCGGAACCACCGGCATCGCATGAGATCATGCCGGGTGCGTCCAATCCGGACATAACATCGGGAGGTACGGCAGCAATGGCAACGGAGAATTCCGGAGCGTCACCCTTGCCGCCGTCCTGGCCCGAAGTGCCGACGTCGTGGCCAGAGGCTCCTCGCAACGAGCCGGTGCCCACGTCCTGGCCCGAGGCCCCGCGCATCGAGCCCGCCTCGGGGTCGTGGCCCGAGGCCCCCCGCGCGAGCGGCGCCGCGCCGAACAGATCCGAGCCTCCGCCCGTCCGCGACCCGCTGCCCGCCTGGTCCAACCTGTCCAGTCCCGCACCGTGGCCGCCGCCCCGGCAGGACCCCCTGTCCGGCCCCTCCGGCCCGTCCGGCCCGGAGAACGACCCGCTCTCCTCCTCCTACGGCACCGCCGCGAGCGGCGCCCACGCGGCCACGCACACGGGAGCCCACACGGGCGCCCACCCCGGGCTCGACCCCCTCACCGGCCCTCCGAGCACCCACCCCGGGCTCGCTCCTCTCGCGGGCCCCCCGAGCGCCCAGCCGGGCTTCGACCCCCTCACCGGCGCCTCCTCCGCCCCGCGCAACGCCGACCCCCTCGCAGGGACGCAGGGCCTCGACCCCCTGGCGGCCCCCGGCAGGCAGGACCCCCTCGGCGGCCCCGCCGACCGCACCGTCGTCGTGGGCGCCCACGCCGCGCCGCCCCAGCCGCAGGACAGCCACCCTCAGGAGACCCACCCGCGCGAGGCCCAGGGCGAGGCGCGGCCCGGCTCGAACCTGAGCCGCGACCCCTCCGACCCCGACCACCGCTTCGTCACCGCGGGCCAGATCAGCGGCTCACGCACGCCTCCCCCCGAGCGTCAGCAGGAGCTCTGGGACACCGTCTTCGGCGAGGGCTACGAGTCCATGGGCGACGACGGCTCCGACGACGAGCCGGGCAAGCCCGTGTGGCTCTACGCCCTGGCAGGCTCGGTCGCGATCGCGCTGGTCGCCGCCCTGCTGTGGGCCTTCCTGGCCGGGCCGCTGGCCTCCGAGCCCGAGGCGACGCCCTCCAGCGAGCCGTCCACCACGGCCCCCGCGGGCAAGCCCACGGCCAGGAAGTCCACGGTGGGCCGGCTGCCCAGGTTCCCCGGCGAGGCCTCCCCCGTCACGGGCGCCCTGGCCGACCCCGACGCGGGCATCTCCGTCCCCCGCCTGGGCGGCCCGTGGAGGGCCGACGTGCGCTCCACCATGAAGTCCACCTACGGCTACAGCACCCGCCAGTTCGCCGTCATCGGCACCGACTCGGCGGGCAAGCAGGTCTTCGCCCAGGTCATGACGGGCCCGCTGCCCGCCAAGCTGGCCGGCTCCTTCAGCTCGCCCGAGAGCCTGGAGCCGGTGATCAAGGCGGTCGTGGTCTCGGCCCGCAAGCTGTACTTCTCCACGCCGAACACGGCGAAGAAGACCGCCACCCAGACGCTCAAGGTGGGCGGCCTGCCCGGGCAGCTGAACGCCTACGAGGTGACCGTGGACGGGGTCAGGACGACGGTCGTCGCCGCGGCGATCGTCACCGGCGCGGACGTGCCGGCGATCGTCTACATGTCGGTGCCGTCGGAGCACAAGGAGCTGCTGCCCGACGTCAACAGCGTCTTCAAGCAGATCAAGGTCACCGCCGCCTCCTGACCCCGCGCTCAGGGGGTCAGAAGGTGCACTCCATGTGCTTGATCCCGTTGATGAAGCTGGAGTGCAGCCGGTCGGGCTTTCCGCCCTCGATGCCGGGCACGCGGCGCAGCAGCTCGCGGAACATCACCGTGATCTCCCTGCGGGCCAGGTGCGCGCCGAGGCAGAAGTGCGGGCCGGGCCCGCCGTAGCCGACGTGCGGGTTGGGGTCGCGGGTGATGTCGAAGGTGTCGGGGTCGTCGAAGACGGCGGCGTCCCTGTTGGCCGACCAGTAGAAGAGCACCGCCTTCTCGCCCTCGCGGTAGAGATGGCCGTTCATCTCGAAGTCGCGGGTGACCTTGCGGCGCATGAAGTTGACAGGAGAGGCCAGCCGGACGATCTCCTCCACCGCTCCTGGCAGGTGCGCGTCGGGGTCCGACAGCAGCAGCGCCCGCTGGGAGGGATTCTTGGTGAGCAGGCGCAGGCCGTAGGAGATGGCGTTGCGGGTGGTCTCGTTGCCCGCCACGACGAGCAGGATGAAGAAGGAGCCGAGCTCCTGCATGGTGAGCCGCTCGCCGTCGAGGTTGGCGTTGACGAGCGAGGAGGTCAGGTCGGCCGTGGGGTGCTCGGCGCGGTAGGCGGCCAGGTCCTGGACGAGCTGCTGCAGTTCGAGGCCCGCGTTGAGCAGGCGTCCTGCGATGTCGCTGACGTCGCCGCCGGTGTATTCGGGGTCGAAGCCGCCGAGGATGAAGTTCGAGCGGTCGAAGACGAACCGGTAGTCCTTCTCGGGGATGCCCATCATGTCGCAGATGATCTTCAGGGGCAGCCTGGCCGCCACCTCGGTGACGAAGTCGCAGCCGGACCCCTTGGCCAGCAGGTCGTCGACGATGCGGGCGGCGGCCGACTCCACGTCGGCCTCGAACTGCTTGATCATCTTGGGGGTGAAGGCCCTGGAGACGATCCTGCGGAGCCTGGCGTGGCGGGGGTCGTCCATGTTGATCATCGAGCCGAAGTACTCGGTGAACTCGGCGGGCATGTCGGGGATGTTGGTCGCGCCGCCCTGTCCCGAGCTGAAGACGGAGGGGTTGCGGCTGGCCTCCAGGATGTCGGCGTGCCGCACCAGCGCGTGGTACCCCGGCCCCTTCGGCGCGAAGGAGACGTCCATCTCCTCGAAGAAGACGGGCGCGTCGAGGGCGCGCAGCCTGGCGAACGCGGCCTCGCGCTCGGTCATGGGCAGCGCCCAGAAAGCCTGATCCGACAGGTCGAAGTCCACGAGCGTCATGAGCTCCATGGTTGGCGGAAGTAAGTACTTACGTCAAGATTGTGTCGGGGTTCGACAATGATCGGCCTCAACGTTCGTGGCTCCCGGCATCCGCCCCGGCGATCATCACGATGCAGCGTGGAGGCATGAGATCTGACGTGGTGATCACCGGACTGGGCGCGACCACACCTCTGGGCGGGGACGTGGCCCGAACGTGGGAGGGGCTCCTCGCGGGCCGGTCGGGGGTGCGGACCACGGAATGGGACCTGCCCGTGCGGATGGCCGCGCTGCTGACCGACGACCCCGCGGAGATCCTCGGCAGGCCGCTGGCCCGCCGTCTCGACCGCTGCGAGCAGGTGGCGCTGGTGGCCGCGAGGGAGGCGTGGGCCGACGCCGGCGCACCCGAGGTCGATCCCGTACGGCTGGCGGTGGTGATCGGCACCGGCACCGGCGGTGCGCTGTCCATGCTCGGCCAGGACGACATCCTGGAGAGGGACGGCGTGCGCAGGGTCTCGCCCCACACGGTGCCGATGCTGATGGCCAACGGCCCCGCCGCCTGGGTGAGCATCGAGCTGGGTGCGGAGGGCGGCGCGCACGCCCCCGTCAGCGCGTGCGCCTCGGGCTCCGAGGCCATCGCGCTCGGGCTCGACCTGATCAGGCTGGGCAGGGCGGACGTGGTGGTGGCGGGGGGCGCGGAGGCGTGCGTCCACCCTCTGACGCTGGCCGGCTTCTCGCAGGCCAGGGCGCTGTCCAGACGCAACGACGAGCCTGAGCGCGCCTCCAGGCCGTTCGACGTGGCCCGTGACGGGTTCGTCATGGCCGAGGGCGCGGGCCTGGTGGTGCTGGAGCGGGCCGAGTTCGCCGCCGCGCGCGGGGCCAGGGTGCTGGCGCGGCTGGCGGGGGCGGGGATCACCTCCAACGCCGTCCACATCACCGCCTCCGGCCTGGACGGCCAGTCCCGCGCGGTCGCGATCGCGCTGCGTGAGGCGGACATCTCCCCCGAGGACGTCGGCCACGTCAGCGCGCACGCCACCTCCACTCCCGAAGGGGACGTGGTCGAGGCCCGGGCGATCGTCAAGTCGATCGGCGCGCACCCGCCGGTCACCGCGATCAAGTCGATGCTCGGCCACCTGTGCGGGGCGGCGGGCGGCGTGGCGGCGGTCGCGGCGGTGCGCTCGCTCATGGACGGCCGCATCCCCGCCACCCTCAACCTCGACTCCCAGGACCCGGCGATCGAGCTCGACGTCGTCACGGGCTCGCCGCGCCCACTGCCCGAAGGGGCGGTGATCGTCAACGCTTTCGGGTTCGGCGGGCACAACGTCACTCTCGTCCTGAGCCACTGACGGCCGTCACGTGACGATCAGAGGCCGGGGCCACGACACGGCGGCCGAGGCGCTGGCGCCGCAGCTGATCCACCTCCTGCGACAAATGCGTTGAACCCGTCAGGCGGCGCCCGTTAGGTTCGCCGCGTGACGTTCTTCTTCCGACTGCGCTGACCACCGCCGGCGGGCCCGAGGCAGGCCTGAGGCTCGCGCCCACCGCCGGCGATGCGGGACGGCTGTCCGCCGTCCCGGGTCGCGTCGTGGGAGAAGACAAGTGCATACGCTCCTGGTGGCCAGGACCGTGCGCGGCCTGGAGCCGCTGGTGGCCGAGGAGGTCGGCCACACCGTACGGCGAAGGCATCGCGAGGTGTGGTTCGAACGGCAGAGCCCCGATCCCGGTGTCCTCGAGCTGAGGACGGCCGACGACGTGCTGCTGCCGGCGGCCGTCGCGGGCGGGGTGGGACGGGCCAAGACGGCTCTCGACCGGCTGAGGGCGCTCGCGGCCGGTGTGGACGCCGCGGCCATGGTCGAGCTGAAGACGGCCTTCGGCGGCTCGCCGCTGGTCAAGGGGGTGGACGTGTCCGCCTCCTTCCTCGGCCGCCGTGCCTACAACCGCTACGACATGGAGGACGCGGTGGGCGGCGCGCTCGCCGCCCGGCTGGGCGTGCCGTACCACTCGAGAAGGCACGGTCCGCCGCCGCCCGGCACGCTGTCGTGGCGGGTCAGTGTGGAGGGCGACGAGGCGGCGATCGGGCTGCGCATCGCCGACAGGCCGCTGCACCGCAGGCCGTACAAGACGAGGACGGTGCCGGGCACGCTGCACCCTCCGGTGGCCGCGGCGATGGCCAGGCTGGCGGGGCTCGAGGGGGCGCGCACGGTGCTCGATCCGTGCTGCGGGGCGGGCACCACGCTCATCGAGGCCCGCGCGTATGCGCCCGTGGTCCGCTGTCTGGGCGTGGACCTCAGCCCCTCGGCGGTCGCGGCCGCCGTGGGGAACGCGGGCGGGGGCGGCATCGGCTGGGCCGTCGCCGACGCAGGGCGGCTGCCGCTGCCGTCAGGCAGTGTCGACAGAGTCCTGGTCAACCCGCCGTGGGAGCGCCAGGTCGCCTCGGGCGGTTCGTTCGGCGGGTTCTGGCGGGAGCTGCGGCGGGTCCTGGCCGAGCGGGGACGGGTGGTGGCGCTGCTGCCCGGCCCCGCGGATCCTCCGGGCTTCGAGGTGAGGGACGCGATCGCGGTGAGCCTCATGGGACGGCACGCCGTGATCGCGGTGCTCAGTCTCGCAGCCAGTCGAGGACGAGGTCGTTGACCCTGCGGGGCTGCTCGAGATGGAGGAAGTGACCCGCGCCTTCGACGCGCTCGGCCTTCGAGCCTTCGGGCAGGTGGGCGAGCGCGTCCTTGGTCAGGTGCTCGCCGAGGCAGCCGTCCTGGGCACCGTGCAGGTAGAGGACGGGCCTGGTCGGCTCCGAGGGCTTGGGGTACCTGCCGCTGGGCGGGGTGGCGCCGAGCATGGCGCGGTAGTAGCCGATGGCGGCGGCGAGGTTGGCGGGAGCGCCGAGGCTGCGCCTGACGAACTCGAGGTCCTGGGTGGCGTCGTAGCCCGGCGACCAGTCGCGCCACAGTCCTTCGAGGAAGCCGTCGGCCGCCGCGGCCTGCTCGGCCAGCCCGGTCTGGAACAGGAAGATGTAGAAGGAGCGCTTGAGCTGCTCGTACTTCATGAACCCGGCCAGCAGGGCGCCGACGGGAGGCACCGCCATGGCCACCGACCTGCGGAAGCGCTCGGTCGTGCCGTAGACGGGGAAGGCGCCCCAGTCGTGGCCGACGAGCACCGCGTTCTCGTCGCCGCCGAGCTCCTCGTGCAGGGCGACGACGTCGGCGACCAGCGCCGCGCCCTCGTAGGCGCCGTCGGCTGGCACCTCGGTGGGCGCGTAGCCGCGAAGGAACGGCGCGACCGCGCGGTAGCCGCGCTCGGCCAGTTCGGGCATCAGGTGGCGCCAGGTGTGCGCGGTGTCGGGGAAGCCGTGCAGGCACAGGGCGAGGGGGCCGTCGCCCAACGCCAGATAGGTGAACTCGACCCCGTTGGCGTGGATGGTCCTGATCTCCATGGCGGACAAGTCTGCCACCGCCTCAGTGCGCGTAGCGCAGGTGCTTGACGCCGTTGATGAAGTTCGACAGCAGGAAGTCGGGCTCACCCACCGACCGGATCTCCGGCAACCTGGTGAACAGCTCGCGGAACATCACCGTCATCTCCCTGCGCGCCAGGTGGGCGCCCAGACAGTAGTGCGGTCCCGGTCCGCCGAAGCCGACGTGCGGGTTCGGGTCGCGGGTGATGTCGAAGGCGTCGGGATCGGTGAAGACCGCCTCGTCCCTGTTGGCGGAGTTGTAGAAGAGCAGCACCTTGTCGCCCTTGCGGTACATCCCGTGGTCCTGGGTGACCGTCCTGCGGAACTGGATCACCGGGGTGGAGTAGCGCACGATCTCGTCGCACGCCTTGACGATGCGCCCGTCGAAGTCGGCCATGAGGTGCTCGCGCTGCTCGGGGTGGTCGGTGAAGAGCTTGAGCCCGTAGGCGATCGCGTTGCGGGTGGTCTCGCTGCCCGCCACGACCAGCAGGATGAAGAACGAGCCGAGCTCCTGGGACGACAGCCGCTCCTCGCCGTTGACCAGCAGGCTGACCAGGTCGCCCGTGGGACGCTTGCGCCGCTCGTCGCCGAGGTTGGCGGCCAGCCTGTTGAGCGAGTGCCCCGCGTGCAGCAGCTTGCCCAGGCCCTTGGCGACGTTCCACCGGTTGAGGTCGGGCCTGATGCCGGTGTACTCGGGGTCGGCGTTGCCGAGGATCACGTTGGTACGGCGCAGCACCATGTCATGAAATTTCGGCGGAACGCCCATCATGTCGCAGATGACCCGGACGGGAAGCCTGGCGGCGATCTGCTCGACGAAGTCGCCCGGCCCCTCCTTGATCGCCTGGTCCACGATCTCGGCCGCCGCGACGGCCAGGTCGTCCTCCATCTTGGCCAGGATGCGCGGCGTGAACGCCCTGGAGACGATCCTGCGCAGGCGCGCGTGCCTGGGATCGTCCATGTTGATCATCGAGCCGAAGTAGACCGCCAGCCATCGCGGCATGTCGGGGATGCTGTTGGAGCACGGCTCGCTGCTGAACAGCGCGGCGTTGCGGCTGGCCTCGGTGACGTCGGCGTGCCTGACCAGGGCGTAGTAGCCCTCGCCCGCGCCGATGAAGGGCACGACGTTCTCCTTGACGAACACCGGTCTGTCGAGCTCGCGCAGGCGTCTGAACGCGTCCATCCGCTCGGCCTGCGGGAGCCCCCAGAACGGGATCTGCGACAGATCGACGCTCATGGCTCCATGCTTGACGCAAGTGATTACTTACGTCAAGGGTCCACGCCGTGGTCAGACGAGCATCGAGGCGGCCTTCTCGCCGATCATGACGGCGGGCGCGTGGGTGTGCCCCCTGTTGACCGTCGGCATGATCGAGACATCGGCCACCCGTAGCCCCTCCAGGCCGCGCACCCTCAGCTCGGGGTCCACCACGGACTCCTCGTCGAGGCCCATCCTGCAGGTGCCCACCGGGTGGTAGAGGGTCTCGGCGCGCTCGCGCACCCACTGCGCCAGCTCGTCCTCGCTCTCCTGCCCCTGGTAGGGGGCCATCGGAGCCGTGGCGTACGGCCCGAGCGCCGTCGTCGCGAACAGCCGCCTGGCCATCCGCAGCCCCGCCACCAGCCTGCGCAGGTCGGCCTCGGCCGTCAGGTAGCCGGGGTCGATGACCACGTCACGCCCGTGCAGCCCGATCCTGCCCCTGCTCTCCGGCTGCAGCAGCACCGCGCCGATCGTCAGCCCGTGCTCGGTGGGAGCGGTGAGCCCGTGCTCGAAGAAGAACCCCGGCGCGAAGACCAGCTCGATGTCGGGCGCGGGCTCCTGCTCGGCGGTCCTGATGAAGGCGACCGCCTCCCCCACGTTCGTGGTCAGCATGCCCTTGCCCAGCACCAGGTAGCGCAGGAGGTTGCCGATCGTCTCGGCCTGCTTGGTGAGCGTGATCGGGCGGGGGCAGCTCATGTAGACGGCGGAGGCGAGGTGGTCCTGCAGGTTCCTGCCGACGCCCGGCAGCTCGTGGATGACGGGCACGCTCGACTGACGCAGCTCGTCGGCGTCACCGACGCCCGAGCGCATCAGCAGGTACGGCGAGCCGATCGCGCCCGCCGACAGGATGACCTCGCGCCTGGCTCTGACCTGGGCGCCGCCGTCGTGCTCGACGCCGACGGCCCTCCTGCCCTCGAACACCACCCGCTCGACCGTTGCGCCGGTGATGAGCGTGAGGTTGGGGCGCTTGAGCGCGGGACGCAGGTAGGCGTCGGCCGCGCTCCACCTGCGGCCACGCCGCTGGGTGACGGGGGTCGGGCTGTAGCCCTCGTTGGAGGGGCCGTTCAGCTCGGGGAGCCTGTGCAGGCCGAGCTCCTCGCAGGCGCGCAGGAAGGCGTGCGTGACGGGGTTGGGGCTGCGCAGTTCGGAGATGTGGATCGGGCCCGCCTCGCCGTACACGCCGCCCGCGTTGCCGCCCGTGCGGCGCTCGGCCCGCTGGAAGAAGGGCAGGACCTCGTCGTAGGACCAGCCGGGGATCTCCCATTGGTCGTAGTCGCGCCGGTGGCCGCGCACCCACATCTGGGCGTTGAGCGAGGAGGAACCGCCGACCACCCTGCCGCGCGGCCAGTAGAGCTCGCGCCCCGCCAGCTCCTGCTGCTTGGCGGTGGAGTAGTTCCAGTCGTAGTCGGTCCTGAAGAGCTTGGCGAAGGCGACAGGCATGCGGATCTCCAGCTTGTCGTCCTGCCCACCCGCCTCGACCAGCGCTACTGTCACCGAAGGGTCACTGGAGAGTCTGTTGGCGAGCACGCAGCCCGCCGAGCCCGCACCGACGATCACGAAGTCATACTCCACAGACAGTGCTTACTTCACCTGGCCGCCGCCGTCCATATCCATCTGTAACCTTTGTTACCTACCGGTTGGTATGCGGTGACTGCGAAGATGTCGCGCGTAGTGATACGCGCGAGGGAGGAAGGCCTGCCATGCTCAACCTGTCGATCGTTCTCGAGGACAGCGCCCGCACCGCGCCCGACGACACCGCGGTCGTCTTCGGCGATCTGCGCCTGCCGTACTCGATGGTGGACACGATCGCCAACCAGGTGGCGAACCTGCTCGTGGCCCGCGGCATCGGCAAGGGCGACAAGGTCGCGCTGGCCTGTCCGAACCTGCCGTACTTCCCCTTCGTCTACTTCGGCATCCTCAAGGCGGGCGCGACCGTCGTGCCGCTGAACGTGCTCCTGCAGTCGAGGGAGATCGCCTACCACCTCGACGACAGCGACGCCAAGGCGCTCTTCTGCTTCGAGGGCAGCCCCGAGCTGCCGCTCGGCGAGCGCGGCAAGGCCGGGTTCGAGGCCGCCGAGGGCTGCGAGCACTTCTTCGTGCTGCCCGCCACGGCCCTGGCGACCGAGTCGGCGTACGGCGAGTCGATCTGGGCCGCGCTGAACGGCATGGCGGGTGAGTTCCAGACCGTGCAGACCGCCCCCGAGGACACCGCGGTCATCCTCTACACCTCCGGCACCACCGGCCAGCCCAAGGGCGCCGAGCTCAGCCACCAGAACATGCTCATGAACGCCATGGTCAGCGACGAGATGTTCCCCCGCACGCCGGGCGGCGACACCTACCTGGCCGTGCTGCCCCTCTTCCACTCCTTCGGCCAGACCGTCGTGATGAACACCGGCTTCCGCCGCAGGGGCACGATCGTGCTCATGCCGCGCTTCGAGCCGGGCGAGGCGCTGGCGCTCATGGCCAAGGAGAACGTCACGTTCCTCGCGGGCGTGCCCACGATGTTCTGGGCGATGCTCACCAAGATCCACGCCGAGGGCGCCCCCGTGCCCTCCGCGCTCAGGCTGGCCGTCGCGGGCGGCGCCTCCTCGCCCGTCGAGGTGCTGCGCGACTTCCAGCAGACCTTCGGCGTGGGCATCCTGGAGGGCTACGGCCTGTCGGAGACCTCGCCGGTGGCCAGCTTCAACCAGCTGGGCCGTCCCACCAAGCCCGGCACCATCGGCACCCCGATCTGGGGGGTGGAGATGAAGCTGATCGACAGCGACTGGAAGACGATCGAGGGCGAGGGCCCCGGCGAGATCGCCATCCGCGGCCACAACGTCATGAAGGGCTACTACGGCAGGCCCGAGGCGACCGACGAGGTCATGAACGACGGCTGGTTCCGCACCGGCGACATCGCCACCCGCGACGCGGACGGCTACTACGCGATCATCGACAGGGCCAAGGACATGATCATCCGCGGCGGCTTCAACGTCTACCCGCGGGAGCTGGAAGAGGTCCTGATGACCCACCCCGCCGTGTCCCTCGCGGCCGTGGTCGGGGTCGCGCACGAGTCGCACGGCGAGGAGGTCAAGGCGTACGTCATCCTGACCGCGGGGGCCTCGATCACCGAGGCGGAGCTCGTGGACTGGTGCAGGGAGAACATGGCCGCCTACAAGTACCCGCGCGTCATCGAGTTCCGCGACTCCCTCCCGATGACCGCCACCGGCAAGATCCTCAAGCGCGAGCTGCGCTAGCCGCGGGCGCCGGGGCCGCTCTCGGGGCCCCGGCCGCTCAGTCGCGCCGCTCCCAGATCAGGGAGTAGCGCCACAGCAGGTGACGGCGGAAGCGGGAGCCGGGCAACAGGGTCCGCGACGCCTGCCGTACCTGCGCCCACGACAGGTCGGGCGGCTCGATCGGCACGGCGGGACCGCCCTTGCCGCCGTGTCGCCACGCCAGGAACCGCGCGGCGGGCAGGCCCGCCCCGCTGATGATCCAGTCGAGCGGGGTGCGGTTGCCGGCCAGCCCGACGACGACCAGCCGCCCGCCGGGCGCCAGCAGCCTGGCCATCGCGCTCAGCGCCTTGGAGAAGTCCACGTGGTGCACGACGGCGACGGCGCTGACGAAGTCGTACGCGCCTTCGGGCAGCGGGTCGTCGAGGAAGTCGGCCTCCACGAAGTCGGCGTTGGCGACCTGCGCGCTCTGCCGCCTGGCCTGCCTGATCGCCTCGGGGAAGCGGTCCACCCCCGTGACGGTCCGCGCCCGCCCCGCCAGCTTGCGGACCAGCAGGCCGTCGCCGCAGCCCACGTCCACCGCCGCGCGGCACCCGTCGGGGACCGCGCCGAGCACCAGCGGGTGGTAGTGGACGTTGTGATTCCAGTACGGATCCGGCATCCGGACACCCTAACGTCGCCCGTTCCCAGAGAAGGCGACGCGCGGGGTAGGGCGGGCCCTACCCCCGACATGGGTGCGCGCAGGGATGATCCGGACAGGGGCCCGGCTGAAGACTGGAGGCACGCCACCACCTGCTCAGGAGGACCCCCGATGACCACCACCATGACCACCACGACCCCCACGACCGCCACGGCCGTCCCCGACCCCGTCAAGGCCGCCTCCGCCCTCTGGTTCGCCGCCGTAGGAGCCGGCGCCTTCGAGGCGGCCCTGGCCGTCGGCCAGGCGCTGTCGGCGGGAACGCCCTTCTCCGAGCTCGCGGGCGGCCTGGCCGTACGGCTGGCGATCTTCGCGGCCGCCGTCTTCCTGGCCGTCATGCTGCGCCAGGGACGCGGCTGGGCCCGAATCGCGCTGGCGGTGTCGCTGGGCGTCTTCGGCACCGTCTCGCTGGTGATCGAGCCGATCCAGTGGCTGCTGGCGGGCAACTCCGTCACGACGTTCCTCACCACGGCCGACGCCATGACCCTGACGTTCACCGTGAGCAGGATCCTGCACCTGGCGGCGGTGCTGGGCGCCATGATGCTGATGTTCAGCCCTTCGGCGAACGCCTACTTCCGGCGCAAGCGGTGATTCGGACGACCGTGTAGGGTTTGCGGTCGTGCAAAATCGCCTGACCGGTATGTTGATCGGCGCCGTCTTCGGCGCCGTCTTCGTCTTCGTGAACGCCTCGAGCCCGCTGAACACGGTGCTCGCCACCGTCCTTCAGGTGGCCGCCTCCGTGGCCCTGGCCTTCATCGTCTTCATGTGGTTCACCGCGGGCAAGCGGCTCAGGACCGGCGCCGCCGCCCCCGCCCGAGAGCCCGGAGGAAGCTTCTACGGCCGCGGCTACCTGTTGATCGTGGCCGCCGAGGCGATCCTGCTCTTCGGCGGCATCGCGGTGCTGCGAGCGCTGGGCAGGCCCGAGGAGACCAACGTCGCGTGGATCGCGCTCGTCGTCGGCCTCCACTTCGTCGCCCTCGCGCCGGTCTGGAAGGAGCCCAGCATCCTCATCCCGGGGGTGGTGCTCACGGTGCTCGGCGTGGTCGGCCTGGTCATGACGTTCACCTCGGCCATCGCCTGGGTGCCGATCGTGAGCGGCGTGGCGTCGGGCGTGACGCTGCTGTCCGGCTCCCTCGCCTACAGCAGGCGCGCCCTGGCCTCCCTGAACCCCACGAACTGACCCCGTCGCAACGCTCCTTCCCCCGGCGGGCCCGCACGGTCGCGCCCAGATGACTATGGCCAGCAGCCGGTCCGTGCTCGACGCGGTGACCTATGGCAGGCCCATCGAGTGAGGCGGCGAGAGGCTCATGGCTGGCCCGCGTGATCGCCTGCGCGCACGGCCTCGAGGTAGTCGGCGATGGCGTCCCTGTTGCGGGTCAGGCACGCGACGCGCTCGCTCATGCGATCGCGTTCGTGCTCCAGTGTGGCGATCATCTCGGGCGTCGCGTCGGGGAAGTGGATGACCCTGGGCTTGTTCAGGCAGGGCAGGATCTGCTTGATGATCCTGGTCGGCAGTCCCGCGTCGAGCAGGCCCCTGATCTGGGCGACCCTGTCCACGAGCGACTCGTCGTAGTCGCGGTAGCCGTTCGGTGAGCGGCTGGGGTTGATGAGCCCCTGCTCCTCGTAGTAGCGCAGCAGCCGCCTGGGGGTGCCGGTGCGCTCCGCCAGCTCTCCGATGAGCATGTGACCCACCTCATATCCCGCCACGTTGACCTTCACATCGGTGTGATGGTTCAAGCATACGGAACATGAGAAACGACGCCACCCCTCTTGCCGCTTCCCCCACCGGCTCCGAACAGGGCAAGCTTCCCATGGCGGCGCTGCTGGCGCTCGCCACCGCCGTCTTCGTCACCAGCCTCACCGAGACGCTGCCGGCCGGCGTCCTGCCCGCGATGAGCGCCGACCTCGGCGTCAGCGAGTCGGCGATGGGCCAGTCCGTGACGATCTACGCGATCGGCACCGCCCTCACGGCGATCCCGCTGACCGCGGCCACTGCGGGATGGCGGCGCAAGCGCCTGCTGCTGACGGCCATGGCGGCCTTCGCCGTCGCCAACACGGTCACCGCCGTCTCGGCGAACTTCCCCGTGACCATGGTGGCCAGGTTCGTCGCAGGTGTGGCCGCCGGTCTGGCCTGGGCGTTGCTCGCCGGGTACGCCCGCCGCATGGCCCCGGTTCACCTGCAGGGCAAGGCGATAGCGATCGCCATGTCCGGCATTCCCGTCGCCCTGTCGCTGGGTGTGCCCGCGGGCACCTTCCTCGGTCAGGCGCTCGGCTGGCAGGTGGCCTTCCTGATCATGACCGTGCTGACCGTCGTCCTGCTCCTGTGGATCACCGCGGCGGTCCCCGACTACCCGGGGCAGCCGCGCGGCGGCCGTACCCCGATGCTGCGCACCCTGCGCGTCCCGGGTGTGGCGCCCGTCCTGTTCGTCACCCTGGTCTTCGTCCTGGCGCACACCATCCTCTACACCTACATCGCCACCTTCCTCGGCCGGCTCGGCATGGGCGGCTCCACCGACCTCGTCCTGCTGGTCTTCGGCGCCGCCTCCCTGGTGAGCATCTGGATCGTGGCCGCGCACATCAACCGCAGGCTGCGCGCTCTCACCATCGCCAGCACCGTGCTGGTCGCCGCGGCGGCCGCCGTCCTGGCCGTACTGGCAGGCAGTCCCGCGCTGGTCTACGTGGCGGTGACGCTGTGGGGGCTCGGGTGGGGAGGCGCGCCCACGCTCCTGCAGACCGCCGTGGGCGACGCGGCAGGCGAGGCCGCCGACGCCGCGCAGGCCATGCTCGTCACGCTGTGGAACGCGGCCATGGCGGGCGGCGGGGTCGTCGGCGGCGTCCTGCTGGGGCTGCTCGGCGCCACGTCCTTCCCCTGGAGCGTCCTCGCGCTCCTCGCTCCGGTGCTGGTCGTGGTGCTCGCCGCCCGCACCCACGGCTTCCCCGGCAGGAGGTCCTGACCCGAGGGAGCCGGCGGCCACCGCCGTTCATCTCTGGCGAGGATCGACGCCGGTCGGAGAGGATGGCGGGATGGCTCACCTCGCGTTGTTCCATTCCGTGTACGGACTGCGCTCCGTTGAACGGGTCGCCGCAGACCGCTTCCGCGCCGCCGGGCACGAGGTGGTCACGCCCGACCTGTACGCGGGTGAGACCGCCACGACGATCGACCACGGCTTCGTCCTGGTGGAGCGGATCGGGTGGGAGGTCATCGTGGAACGCGCGCGTGAGGCGGTCCGCACGATGCCCGCGGACACCGTTCTCGCCGGCGTCTCGATGGGCACGGGGGTTGTCGGGGACCTGCTGGCCGACCGGCCCGATACGGCCGGTGTCCTGTTCCTGCACGCGATCGCGGAGCTGCCCACGACGGCGCGGGCCGGTCTGCCCGTGCAGGTGCACGTCGCCGACCCTGACGTGTTCGCGCCTCCCGCCGCCGTCGCCGCGTTGGAGAAGGCCGCGGCGGGCACGGGCGTCGATCTGCGGGTTTTCACCTATCCGGGTGTCGGGCACTTCTACACGGACGCGAGCCTGCCCGATCACGACCGGGCGGCGGCCGACCTCACCTGGCGGCGCAGCCTGGACTTCCTGCGCCATCTCTGAGGCCCCGCATTCGGCGAGCACCGAGGCGCGGCGCCGGGTCCGGACGTGCGGTCGTTCCGTGCGGGCCGGACATCGCATCCCGTCCGAGCGCACCCCTCCCCTGCGGGTCTCCTGCGCCGAAGCCAGGGGCGCGAGGGGCCGGAGCCCCTCGCGGGGGTTGGGGTCGTCGTCTCCCCGGGAGGGGCCGGCCGGTCAGGGCCAGTCGATCGAGGGACGGAGGGGGAAGTGGGCGGCGCCCTCGTCGTCCAGCTTCACGCCGAGCACCTGGTGCAGCTGCACCTTGTTCCGCTCGAAGCCCACGATGCAGCCGGCCATGTACAGCCGCCACACCCTGGCCGTCCCGTGGCCGACCTCCTGGAGGGCGTCCTCCCAGTTGTCGTCCAGGTTCTCGCACCAGAACTTCAGCGTGCGGGCGTAGTGCTCGCGCAGGTTCTCCTCGTGACGGACCTCGAAGCCGGAGTTCTCCATCTGCGTGGTGAGGTGGCCGACCGACTCGAGCTCACCGTCGGGGAAGACGTAGCGGTTGATGAAGCCGCCCTTGTTGATCGTCTTCTCGGTGCTCGTCGGACGGGTGATGCAGTGGTTGAGCAGCCGCCCGCCCGGCTTGAGCTTCCTGTAGAGGGAGGAGAAGTAGGCGGGCAGCTGGTCCTTGCCGATGTGCTCGGTGAGGCCGATGGAGCTGACCGCGTCGAAGCCGCCCTCGGGCACGTCGCGGTAGTCCATGAAGCGCACCTCGGCCAGGTCCTGCAGCCCGGCGTCGACGATGGCCTTCTGCGCCCACTCCGCCTGCTGCTTGGACAGGGTGACGCCGAGGGCCTTGACGCCGTACTCGCGCGCGGCGTGCATGACCATGCCGCCCCAGCCGCAGCCGACGTCGAGCAGGCGCATGCCAGGCTTGAGGTCGAGCTTGCGGGCCACCAGGTCGAACTTGGTGTACTGCGCCTCCTCGAGCGTCGCGTCCTGCCGCGGGAAGACGGCGCAGGTGTAGGCCATGGACGGGCCGAGCACCCACTCGTAGAAGCGGTTGGACACGTCGTAGTGGTGGTGGATCGCCTCCGCGTCACGCTGCTTGGCGTGACGCGAGCCGAGCCTGGCCAGGGTGCTCCTGCGCATCTCCTGGGGCGGCGGCGGCACGCGCATCAGCAGTGGCTTCGGGCCGAGCGCCCGTACGGCGTCCAGCTTCTCGGCCAGCGTCAGGTCGTTGGTGGTGATGTTCCACATGCGGTCGAGCAGGGTGTACATGTCGCCATGGACATCGATGTGCCCCGAGACGTACGCCCTTGCCAGGCCGAGCTCGCCGGGCGCCTGGGCCAGGTAGGCCACGGCGATCGGCGACTTCACCTCGATGGTCACGTCCGAGCCGTCAGGACCGGCCTTGCTGCCGTCGTAGGCCATGAACGCGATGTTGGAGTTCGGACCAACGATCTTCTCAAAGATGCTCGCGAGACCCATCTCTCACCTTCCCCGCACACACTTGTCATACAGGTCCAGCAGGCGACCGTTCGGGTCGTACGCCTGCTTGACCGGCCAGTAAGCATCGCCGTTGTACAGCTGCCAGAACTGCTCACGGGCGTAGAAAGAGGTCGAGTAGAGCGACTTGTGGCCGTCGAGAGCGTGCACCTCGTTCTCGATGAGCCTGTTGTAGTAGCCGTCGAACTGCCCACGCGGCAACGGGACCAGGCCCCAGAAGCCGAAGTTGACGTAGAGCTTGCCCGTCTCCAACGGGTACAGCGGCCACTCACTCGACGATCGGAGGGGGCACATCCAGACCGGCGTCATGCCGACCTTGGAGTGGAAGAACTCGAGGAAGTCCGCGCCCCGCTCGACGGGGGTCTCCACGTCCTGGATGACCGACTCCTGGACAGGGGCGTCGCGCCACCTGTCGACCCTGGCCACGACCCCGTACCTGCGGTCCAGGGCCACCAGCTTGCGGTAGACGTCCGAGCGCATCCACTTGCGCGGCATCAGCGAGCGCACCAGCGGCTGCTGGACGCCGAAGGCGCGCGAGCACCAGAACCAGTCGGTGTCCCAGCGCCAGAGGTAGTCGCGCACGGACAGCCAGTCGCGTCCCCGCTTCTGGATCGACTGGTAGTAGATGCGCATCCCGGTGTAGTCGGAGGTGTACGGCGCGCGCTCGGCGAAGCGGCCGAGCGTGATGTACATCTCCGAGGGGTCGAAGAAGACCCCGTCGACGAAGTCCACGGGCTCGCCGTCGTGCGTCATCGCCTCGCAGATCTCCTGCATGGCGAGCATGCACTTGGCCGCGTCGGTGAAGCGCAGATGGGTGAGTCTGACGTACGGCTGGACCGGCTTGAGCTTGATCCGGATCCTGAGCGCGTAGCCCAGGGTGCCGTAGGAGTTGGGGAACGAGCGGAACAGGTCGCGGTGCTCGTTGTCGTCGCGGGCCACCACGATGCGCCCGTCGCCGGTGAGGATCTCCAGCTCCTCCACCGACTCGTGCGGCAGCCCGTCCCTGAAACTGGTGGACTCGATGCCGAGCCCTGTCACCGCTCCCCCGAGGGTGATCGTCTTGAGTTGGGGCACGACGTACGGCATGAGCCCGTGCGGCAGTGTGGCGTCCACCAGATGCTCGTAGGTCGTCATGCCCTGGACCTCGGCGGTCATGGTGACCGGGTCCACGCTGATGACCTGGTCGAGGTCGCGGGCCGAAAGCTTGGCGGCCTTGCCGGAGTCGCGGAACCTGAACAGGTTCGAGGTCGCCTTGGCCAGCCGAGGCGCCGCGTCCGCGGGGATCTCGGCGTAGGACTGCCTGATCTGTTCGACGGCCCGCTGGTGTGCCGACATCGTTGTCACAGAAACACCCCCAGAAGCTGCGGTCGAGATCGTCCGTAAGACCGTATCTCCCCAAATCTCGACAGAACAGATCGGGGTGGTGAAACGTCCGAGATCTCCATAACGGCGCAGGTCACGCCCCATGTACGGGCAGGGGAAACTCTACTTTCCCGATCCGTCCCTTCTCCGGATCCTGGCGGGCGCGTCGTTGACCACATTTTCGATCTTCTTTTCTTCCACGGCCGCGGTCAGGTTGCCGACCACCGAGGCGACCAGACGGCCCGTCGACTGGGGTGTGACGCCCGCCACGTGGGGTGACAGGAGTACGCTCGGGAGGTCGCGCAGCGGGTCGTCCGGGGGCAGCGGCTCGGTGTCGAAGACGTCGAGCGCCGCGCCGCCCAGGTGGCCCTCCCGCAGCGCGGCGGCAAGCGCCCGCTGGTCGACGACCCCTCCGCGGGCCGCGTTGACGAGCAGGGCGCCCTTCTTCATCCGGGCGGGGTCGACGAGGCCGCGCGTCTCGTCGGACAGCGCGATCACCACGACCAGCACGTCGGCGGTGGCGACGACCTCCTCGAGCGGCGCGTAGCCCTCGCCGCGCGGCGTGCGCGTCCAGTGGGAGACCCGGCAGCCGAGCGCGCCGAAGAGCCTGGCGCACTCCTGTCCGATCGGGCCGTAGCCGACGACGCCGACGTGGGAGCCCGACAGCTCGCGGGGGCCGAGGTCGAGCTGCGGCCAGCCACCCGCCCGCACGGCCGCGTCGGCGGCGACCAGGCGGCGGCTCAGCGTGAGGGCGGCGCCCAGGCACCACTCGGCCACCGCGACGGCGCTGACCCCCGCGGTGTTGGCCAGCGGCACGCCCGCCGCCGACAGGGCGGCCAGGTCGTGGCCGTCCACGCCGACGGACGGCTGCTGCACGAAGGCCAGGCGGGGCGCGGCGGCCACGGCGGCCGCGTCCATGGCCAGGCCGGCGCTCCAGTCGCCGAGCACGATCTCCGCCTGCGGCAGGTAGGCCTCCATGGCCGCCCTGTCGCGCGCGAAGGACAGCGTGACGCGGTCGCCGAGGGGGGCGAGCAGGCCGCGAAGGGCCTCGGGCGGCAGCGGGGTGAGAGCCAGCAGGTTCCAAGGGGTCATGCCTGGACCTTAGGACGCCGCCCCCGGCGGGGAGAAGCTTCCCAGGACCTGACGCATCAACCGGCCCTGCCTGCGCCACTGGTCCTCGGCGACCGTCCAGGAGAGCACGAAGGCCGTCGCGTCCGCCACGGTCGCCCGCCGTACCTCGCGGTACCGGCGCCCGGCGGTCGCCCACGGGTGGCCCGCGGCGGCGGTCCAGGTGAACTCCCACTCCGCCGTGCCCTGTGCGACGGAGCCGCGGCGCACGGTGCGCACGCCGGTCGCGGCCTGGATGCTCTCCTCCGCGTCGCGCAGGATCTGGTGCGGGTCGAGCGTGGCGTACTGCTGCTCGACGCCGAGGTGCGCGCCGCGGTCGGGACGCGTCCACTGGGTGTAGGCCTCGGCGCGCGCCCCCTTCCACCTGGTCGGCCGCTGGATGGACCAGCCGTCGGGGGAGGTCCACGGGCGGGTGAGCGCGACAGGGGTCCTGCTGGTCGCCGGGGTCGGCGTGGGCGAGGCCGACGGCGCCGCGCTGGTGGCGGGCGCCGAGACCGGCGTGCTGGCCCTGGCCTGCGGCACGCGCGCGCTGCCCTCCGCCTGACTGGGGGTGAACTTCAGGTAGGCGCCCGCTCCCACGGTCAGGACCAGCACCGCGGCCGCGGCCGCCATCAGGGTGGTACGGCTGCCGCGCCTGCTCGGCGGCTCCTCGTCGTCGTCCTCCCTGTGCCGCCTGGCCTCCTGCGGCGTGCCGAGCTCGGCGAACATCGCGTCGGCCTGTGCGACGGTCAGCCGCTCGTCAGGCTCCTTCTTCAGCAGCCCCTTCAGCACGGGGTGCAGCGCGGGCGGGATCCTGCGGTAGTCGGGCTCCTCGCGCATCAGCGCCGACAGCGTGGCCATGGGGTCGCCCCGCTCGAAGGGCGAGCGCCCGATCAGCGCGGCGTACAGGGTGGCGCCGAGCGACCAGAGGTCGGAGGGCGGGCCGAAGTCGAGGGCGCGGACCCGTTCGGGGGCGAGGAAGGCCGGCGAGCCCGTGACCATGCCGGTCCTGGTGAGGGAGGAGTCACCCTCGGCGGTGGCGATGCCGAAGTCGGTCAGGACCGCGCGGCCGTCGTCGCACAGCAGGACGTTGCTCGGCTTGACGTCGCGGTGCAGGATCCCGACCTCGTGCGCGGCCTTCAGCGCCGACAGCACCTGGCGGCCGACGTCGGCGGCCTCCCGGACGGGGAGGGCGCCGTGGGTGGCCACGACCTCCTCGAGGGAGGGGGCCCTGACCAGCTCCATGATGATCCAGGGCCGGCCGTCCTCCTCCACCACGTCGTAGATCGCCACGACGCTGGGGTGGTTGAGCTGGGCGGCCGTGCGGGCCTCACGGGCGGTGCGCACCAGGTGACTCTCGCGGTCGAGAGCGGACAGCTCGGGAGGGAGTAAGACCTCCTTGACCGCTATCGGCCGGTTGAGCAGGGTGTCGTGGCCCTCCCAGACCACGCCCATGCCGCCCCTGCCCAGCTCTGTGGCGAGGCGGTAGCGGTGGGCGATCATCCGATCGGATTCCGAAGCCATAAGGCGCAAGTTTCCCATAACTGGCGGATCTCTCGTGGGGGTGTCGCGGCGACGCCGTACCGAATAAAGTTCTTGAACATGACGCAGGGACCGCTCGCCGGGGTGAAGGTGCTGGAGCTGGCCGGGCTCGCGCCCGGCCCTTTCGCCGGGATGATGCTGGCCGACCACGGTGCCGAGGTGCTGCGGGTCGACCGGGTCAAGGCCGTCTCCGACCGGCCGCGCAGGGACGTGATGGACAGGGGCAAGCGCACGATCGGCCTCGATCTGAAGTCGCCGGAGGGCGTGGCCGCCTTCAAGGAGCTCGCCGCGGGCGCCGACGTGGTGATCGAGGTGTTCAGGCCGGGCGTCGCCGAACGGCTCGGCATCGGCCCCGACGACCTGCACGCGGTCAACGAGCGTCTGGTCTACGGCAGGATGACCGGCTGGGGCCAGGACGGGCCGCTCGCGCCCACCGCGGGCCACGACATCGACTACATCGCGATCTCAGGGGCGCTGTCCATGCTGGGGCGCGAGGGCGACAAGCCGACCCCGCCGATCAACATCCTGGGCGACTTCGCCGGCGGGGGTCTCATGCTGGCCTACGGCGTGCTGCTCGCCCTGTTCGAGCGCGAGAGGACCGGCAGGGGCCGGGTGATCGACGCGGCCATGGTGGACGGCGCGGCCGTGCTGTTCGCGATGTTCTACAACTCGGGATGGGGCGCGCGCGGCACGAACCTGCTCGACACCGGCGCCCCCGTCTACGACACCTACGAGACCGCCGACGGGCAGTTCATGGCGGTCGGCGCGCTCGAGCCGCAGTTCTGGGCGGCGCTCACCGAGAAGATGGGCCTGACCGACCTGCCCGACAGGAACGACCGCGCCCAGTGGCCCGCGCTGCGCCGACGGCTGGAGGCGGCCTTCAAGGAGCGGACGCGGGCCGAGTGGGAGGCCGTCTTCGAGGGCTCCGACGCGTGCGTCTCGCCCGTGCTGTCCCCGGCCGAGGCCGCCGAGCACCCGCACAACGTCGCGCGCGGCACGTTCGTGAAGGTCGGCGACTCCACCCAGCCGAGGCCCGCGCCCCGGCTGCTCGGCGCGCCCGAGCCCGACCTGTCCCCCGCGACCAGGCTGCTCGACCTGTCGGAGTGGGGCCTCGACGAGGAGCGAGCGGCCAAACTCAGGCAGGCCGGCGTCCTGGCGTGAGCGCGCAGTAGCCGCCCGCCGGTCCGTGTCCCCTCTCACCCTGTCGTAGAAGTTGTCACGAATGTAGTAGACGTACTACATTCGACCGCATGAGTACTGTGGTGAGTGTCCGCGGGCTGCGGATGTCGTACGGCAAGCGCGAGGTCCTGCGCGGCGTCGATCTCGAGGTACGGCGCGGCGAGACCGTCGCGCTCCTCGGCCCCAACGGCGCGGGCAAGACGACCACCGTCGAGATCCTCGAGGGCTTCAGGCACCGCGCGGGCGGTGAGGTCGAGGTGCTGGGCGAGGACCCCTCCCGAGGCGGCGAAGACTGGCGGGCCAGGGTCGGCGTGGTCCTGCAGGACTGGCGCGACCACCCCCGGTGGCGGGTCGCCACCCTGATCGACCACGTGGCGGCCCACTACCCCGACCCGTGGGACACCGGCGAGCTGCTCAGAGCGCTCGGCCTCGGCGGCCAGGCGGCCAGCAAGGTCGGCCAGCTGTCCGGCGGTCAGCGGCGCAGGCTCGACGTCGCGCTCGGCATCGTCGGCAGGCCCGAGCTGCTCTTCCTCGACGAGCCGACCACGGGCTTCGATCCCGAGGCTCGCAGGGAGTTCCACGAGCTGATCGCGAACCTCGACACCACGATCATGCTGACCACGCACGACCTGGCCGAGGCAGAGAAGCTGGCCGACCGCATCGCCGTCCTCCTCGAAGGGCGCATCGCGGTCTTCGGCACGCCCGACGAGCTGGCGCGGGCCGTACAGGCGCCCTCCCTGGTGCGCTGGAGGGACGGCTCCGAGCAGACGGCGCAGCCCTCGGAGCTGGCGTGGAAGCTGCACCAGAAGTACGGAGGGCCGGTCCCCGACCTGGAGATCAGGCGGCCCACCCTCGAAGAGAGCTACCTCAACCTGGTGGAAAGGAGCGCGGCATGAGCACGCTGGCACTCGGGGTCAGGCGCGGCCTGATCGAGCAGGCCTCGATCATGAGGGACGGCAGGGAGCTGAGCGGCCAGCTCGCGGGCCTGGTGATGTTCGTGCTGCTGATGCTCTGGATCGGCGACAACCCCGCGGGCGGCGGGGTCGGGATGAGCGCGTTCATGGCGGTCGGGTTCATGGCCTTCACCGTCTTCTCGGCGGGGACCATGTCGCTGCCGCTGCTGATCGCCACCGACAGGGAGGAGGGCGCCCTGCTGCGGCTGCGCGCCCTGCCCCGCGGCCTGCGCGTCTACGTCACCGGCAGGGCGGTCTCCCTGATGCTGCACATCGCGGGGCACTCGGCGATCATGCTGGCGCTCGGGGCCGCCGTGGGCGGGCTGGGCGCGCCGGCGCACTGGCCGACCCTGCTGTGGTCGCTGGCGCTCGGCACGCTCGCGGTGGTCCCGCTCGGCACCGCGATCGGCGCGATGCTGCCGAGCGCGAAGACGGCCGCCGCGGTGATCGGCGTACCCACGATGCTCCTGATGATCTGCTCGGGGGTGATGCTGCCCGTGCGGATGATGCCGGAGGCGGTCCAGTGGGTCGCGCAGGCCTTCCCGCTCTACTGGCAGGGCCACGCGCTGCGGGCGGCGTTCTTCGACTCCCCCGCTGGCGAGCTGCACGGCGTCTGGCAGCTGGGCACCGCGGCGATCGTGATGGGCGCGTGGGCGCTCGCCGGTATGGTGCTGGCACCGTGGTTGCTGCGCAGGGTCACTCGCAAGTGAGGATTCGCGGTGTCGAACGAGGTCGTCTACAACAGGATCCCGATGCTCAGGGCCGAACGCGGGATCTCCCGCAAGGACCTGGCCGCGGCGCTCGGGGTCCACTACCAGACCGTGGGCTATCTCGAGCGGGGCGAGTACAGCCCGTCCCTGTTCCTGGCCCTGAAGATCGCTGAGTATTTCGAGGTGCCGGTGGAGGTCGTCTTCTCCCTCCATCCGTTCGCCAGGTTGGGGTCGTGATGAACAGGTGGGAGAAACAGCGCGAGCGTCTGGAGAACATGCCGGCGCAGCGCCTCTGGGCCACCCGCCCTGCCCGCCGCCGTCTCGTGGCGGTCGGTGTGGCGGCGCTCTGCCTGCTCTGGGCCGGGCTCGTGGTGATCGTCCGGTACGCGCCGAGTGACCTGGCGCGCAACGTCTACCTGTCGATGTTCGCGGTCAGCCTGCTGGTCGGCTTCCCCGTGATGGGATGGCTGAACGCCGCGGCGCGAGGCGCCCTCTCGCTGCCCGAGCGCTTCCTCGACGAGCGGCAGCTGGCCGAGCGGCGCAGGGCCTACACCTCCGCGCACCGCGCCACCAGCGTCGTGCTCGGCCTGCTCTTCGTGCTGACGAACGTGGTGAGCCACGCCGACGGCCAGCTCACGCTGACCATCCCGATGGCCCTGGTGGCACCGCTCGCGCTGACGCTGTTCGCGACGCACTACACGATCCCCGTCCTCATCACCGGGTGGCGGCTCACCGACCCCCCGCCCGACGACGATGATCCCTCTGAGATCCAAGTGACCTCCAAGGACACCTGAGAATCATGTGTTCCCTTCTCAGTACAGGAAGGGAACGATGTGAACAGGACAGCGTTGCTGCTGAGCGCGATGATGCTCGGCGGGCTGCTGGCCGCCCCTCCAGCGCTCGCGGCGCTCGCGGCCCCCACGGCCGCGGCCCCGGTCACCGTGTCGGTGGCCAAGGCCGAGGCGAGCCCCGCGCGGCAGTCGGGTGACTGCCCCACCACGGTCGGCTTCTCCGCCGTGGTCGCGGCCAAGGGCAAGGGCGTCGTGCGCTATCGCTGGGTGCGCGGCGACGGCAGCAAGGGCGCCGTGAAGAGCTTCCGCGTCGACGGCGCCCGCAGGGCGACCGTCAGGGACCGGCAGACGTTCGAGCGCTCGGTCACCGGCTGGCAGGCCGTCGAGGTGCTGGGCCGCAAGGGCCTGTCCCGCAAGGCGTACTTCAGCGTGACCTGCGCGGGCGGGGGCGAGCTCTACGACGTGGGCCACCCGCTGCCCGCGAGCCACGCGGGCCGTCCGGTGATCGCCGCCGCCGACGTGGACGTCACCCCGCCCGCCTACACGGGTCAGTGCCCCACGACCGTACGGTTCACCGCCACGCTCCAGGTCTCCCGCACCCCCGCCAGGGTCGGCTACCAGTGGATCGACGGCGCGGGGGGCGAGAGCCGTCCCGAGTACCTCGACTTCCCCGCCGGAGGGCCCAGGCTGCGCCAGGTGTCGCTGCCCGTGACGGTCAGCGCGAGCACGAGCGGCTGGAAGGCCGTCAGGATCCTGGACCGCGCGGGTCACGACTCGGGCAGGGCCCTCTACACGGTGACGTGCTCCAGCACGCCGCCGACGTCGCCCCCACCCACCTCACCGCCGCCGACGTCGCCGCCGCCCACCTCACCGCCGCCCTCGTCGCCGCCGCCGTCCAGCCCGCCGCCGGTGGTCGCGGTGCCGTCGATCGTGGAGATCGACCCCGGTGACCACATCGGCTCGTGCGACACGCCGGTCGACTACCGCGCCACCGGCCTTCTCGCGCTGCCCGCGGGCCCCGCGACCACGGTGAAGTACGCCTGGGGGCTCGACGGCCGCCAGGACGGTGTGGAGGAGGCGAGCTTCGTCGCCGACGACAAGCCGCGCACCGTCCGGGTCGTCAAGACGTGGCGGCTGACCAAGGCCGACGCGGGTGAGCACGTCGTGTCCCTCAGGGCGGCGGGCGGCTCACCCGCCACGAAGTCCTTCACCCTCACGTGCGAGGAGACGCCGAAGCCCGTCGTCACCATCGGCGAGATCACCACGCCCGCCTACACCGGCGACTGCGCCAGGGTGCCCAACCACCGGGCCCGCGCCGTGCTCTCTCTCAGCCGGCCGGGCGAGATCGAGTACCGGTTCGTGATCGACAAGCTGGCCTTCCCCTACAGGAAGGTCACGGTCGCCGGCGGCTCCGGCGTCACCGTGGAGTCCGACGCGTGGGCCTCGGCCACCAGCGGCACCGTGCGGCTGGAGGTGAAGAACCACAACGCGCCCACCAAGGAGGCGGCCTACACCGTCACCTGCGCGGCCGAGCCCAAGGTCACCGTGAACGCCGAGGTGGCGAAGGTCACCACGCATACCGACTGCGTGAGGCCGCACACCTTCAGGGGCACCGGCGCCGTCGGGCTGAACCGTGAGGGCACGGTCTCCTACCGCTGGGTGGTCGACGGCAAGGCGACGGACTGGAGGACGGTGACGTTCGCTTCGGCGGGCGAGCAGGCGGTGAGCCCGCACGAGTGGCAGGCCGCCAGGACCGTCACCGGCACGGTCGCCCTGGAGACCAAGGAGCACAACCGCCCGGCGGCCCGCAAGGACTACACCTTGTCGTGCCCCTCGGCGTGGCTGACCGACGCCAAGGTCGACCCCGCCACCTGGAGCGGCGACTGCTCGGGCAAGCGGTTCGTCTTCACCGCGAAGCTGCACTCCACGAAGCACCAGAACGTGCGCGTCGAACTGGTCGAGGCGCACAGCGGCTCCGTGATCGAGCGTGCCGACCACAGGGTTCTGGCCCACCTGCCCGAGACCGTCACGATGAACCGATTCTTCAGCGTGACGCTCAAGGTGGACACACAGCTGCGGATCACCTCGCCCGCCGAGGGATATCGCAGCCAGACCATCCCTGTCGACGTCACCTGCCACAAGGTCACCTTCAGCGACGTGAAGGCCACCAAGGTGCCGAACACGTGCGGGAACTGGGCGCTGAGCGGCAAGATCACGCTCAGCCGGCCCGCCTCCCTCAGCTACCGGTGGGCGCGCAGGACGGCCCTCAGCACCTGGGAGGGCGACTGGGTCACGGTGAATGCGGCCGCAGGGGTCAATGAGGTCTCCAAGACGTACACGGCGCGCTCGCGCGACAACGGGCAGTTCAGGCTCGAGGTCCGCACGCCGTACGAGACGGTCTCGTCTCCTGTCGGCTATCAGTCCAGCTGTTCCAGCTGAGCCTCACACGGCTATGTAGAGATCGGCGCCCGCCGGGTGGTGCACCTCGAGATCGGTGGTGAATGACCTGGCGGGCGTGCCGCCGGACTCGGTGTGCTTCCACACCCGCTGCCACGCGTCGATGATCGCCTGCGGCATCTGCCCCCTGGCCTCGACCTTCAGCGTCCGCCCCGCCGGCACGCGCACCGCGACCATGCCCTCGGGCAGCCTCGGCACCGTGCGCACCCCCACACCGACGATCTGCGTGTACGCCCCGTGGTGGTCGCTCTCGTAGTCGGTCAGGACCGCGTAGAGATTCTCGTCCAGCCGCCCCGGCACATGGGCGAACGCCCCAGGGGCCCCCGCCCGCTGCCAGAGGATCGGCAGCCTCGCCCGCGACGGGTCCATCTCGTCGGCGTTGCTGGTGCGTACGGCCAGGCCGACCACCAGCACTTCGGACCGCTCCACGATGTCCACCGCGTCCTCCATCCCCCAGGTCTGTCCCGCAGATCATATGGCCACGGAAAGAGGGAATGACCCCTCCTGACCAGTCACCACATATGATGGACGAACGTGAAGTTTCTCAACGGTCTCGAGCCGTCCCACGACCTGACCTACAGCGACGTGTTCATGGTTCCGTCGCGGTCCTCGATCGGTTCCCGGCTCGCGGTCGACCTGTCGACCAACGACGGCACGGGCACCACGCTGCCCATCGTGGTCGCGAACATGACGGCCGTCGCCGGCCGCCGCATGGCCGAGACCGTCGCCCGCAGGGGCGGCGTCACGGTCATCCCGCAGGACATCCCGATCGACGTGGTCGCCGACGTCGTCGACTGGGTCAAGAAGCGCGACCTGGTGCACGACACGCCGCTCACGCTCACCCCGCACGACACGGTCGGCGAGGCGCTGAACCTGCTGCCCAAGCGCGCCCACGGCGCGGTCATCGTCGTCGACTGGGAGAACCGCCCGATCGGCGTCGTCACCGAGGCCGACTGCCACGGCGTCGACATGTACACCCAGCTGTCGCAGGTGATGTCGGCCAGCCTCCTCACGCTCCCCGCGGGCCTCGACCCGCGCGAGGCCTTCGACATGCTGCACGAGGGCCGCCACCGCCTGGCGCCCATCGTCGACGGCGAGGGCAGGCTGGTCGGCATCCTGACCCGTACCGGCGCCCTGCGCGCCACGCTCTACCAGCCCGCGCTCGACGCCCAGGGCAGGCTGAGGATCGCGGCGGCCGTCGGCGTCAACGGCGACGTGGTGGCCAAGGCGAAGGAGCTGCTCGACGCGGGCGTCGACTGCCTGGTCGTCGACACCGCGCACGGCCACCAGGAGAAGATGATCACGGCGCTGCGTGCCGTACGGGCGCTCGGCCCCTCGGTGCCGGTCGCCGCGGGCAACGTCGTGACCGCGGAAGGCGTGCGCGACCTGGTGGAGGCGGGAGCCGACATCATCAAGGTGGGCGTCGGCCCCGGCGCCATGTGCACCACCAGGATGATGACCGGAGTCGGGCGTCCGCAGTTCTCCGCGGTGCTGGAGTGCTCGGCCGAGGCGCGCCGCCTGGGCAGGCACGTCTGGGCGGACGGCGGCGTGCGGCACCCGCGCGACGTGGCGCTGGCCCTGGCGGCGGGCGCGGCCAACGTGATGATCGGCTCCTGGTTCGCGGGCACCTACGAGTCGCCCGGCGACGCGCGCACCGACGCCGACGGGCGCAAGTACAAGGAGAACTTCGGCATGGCCTCCGCGCGGGCCGTCCGGCTGCGCACCGCCGAGGACACCCCGTTCGAGCGGGCCAGGAAGGCGCTGTTCGAGGAGGGCATCTCGACCTCCCGCATGTACCTCGACCCGCAGCGGCCCAGCGTCGAGGACCAGATCGACGCGATCGTGGCCGGTCTGCGCTCCTCGTGCACCTACGCGGGGGCCACGACGCTGGAGGAGTTCCACGAGCGGGCCGTGGTCGGCATCCAGAGCTCGTCCGGCTACACCGAGGGGATGCCGCTCCACCAGAGCTGGTAGGCCTGCTCCACCGTCACGGCCATGACGCTGATCCCGCGAGGGGCCAGTTCGACGGCCAGCGAGCCGCTGAGGCTCTCGACGGCGGCCTTCACGGCGGCGTCGAGAGCGTGACACCGCTCGTCCTGGACGAGGTTGACGATCGCCGAGCCGTCGCCCATCAACGGCAGCATCCGCCTGATGAGGCCGGTGACCTGGAGGAAGTTGTCCTCGATGAGCGCGCGCTCGGCTCGCGCGCTCACGCTCTCGAAGGGGGCCGCGGTGGTGGCCGTCGCGCTGGTGACCAGGATGTCGACGCGGCCGTAGCGCTCCTCGACGGCGGTGGCGAAGACGTCCACGGCCATGGGGTCGCGCAGGTCCAGCGTCATCACGAGATCGTCATGGGGGCTCTTGCGATCGCGTGCGGGAGGGGCCGCGTTCCCGCGGTCGTGGGAGGCCGCGTTCCCGCGGTCGCAGATCGCGCAGACGGCGCCTTGGGCGCGCAACGTCTCGGCGACGCCCCTCGACCCGCCGGTGATCACAGCGACTCGTCCGGTCAACGGGGTGGCCATGCGATCAGTTCACCACGGAACAGCTCTGGCCACCACAGCATGGCCGTCACCCGTCACGAGCGCCGCGCCCCCTAGAGTCTTCTAGGTCAGAAGACATCCACCAAGGAGTACAACGTGGCACTCGAGAAGCCGGAGATCGACTTCCCGGAGGGCAACCCGCCCGCCGACCTGGAGATCGTCGACATCGTCGAGGGGGACGGCCCCGAGGCCAAGCCTGGACAGAGCGTCCAGGTGCACTACGTCGGTGTCGCTTTCTCCAGCGGCGAGGAGTTCGACGCGTCGTGGAACCGCGGCACGCCGTTCGAGTTCCCGCTGGGCGGCGGGCGCGTCATCGCCGGCTGGGACCGCGGCGTGGCGGGCATGAAGGTCGGCGGACGGCGCAAGCTGGTCATCCCGCCGCACCTGGGCTACGGCAACCAGGGCGCGGGCCGCGCCATCAAGCCGGGCGAGACGCTCATCTTCGTCGTCGACCTGCTCGGCGTTCGCTGACGCTCGCGTGGTGTCGGGTACGGCCCGCCGTGCCCGGCACCACCCGCGCCCTCGGCGGCCGCGCGGCCTTCGGGGAACCGCCACCACCGCCTCGCCGATCCCCGCACGACGGCTGACCCCAAAGGCCCCAGACACTGGATCCAAAGGTCAAGCGGGACTTTTGTCGCTCCTGTAGGGCAACATAAGCGTTGTGCTACTGATCGACGTCGTTCGCGTTTCCGAGGCCGTGTCCAGGACCTCTGCCCGCCTGGGCAAGATCGGCCATCTGGCCGAGCTCCTGGGCCGGGTCGGCGCCGACGAGGCCGAGATCGCCATCGCCTACCTCTCGGGCGAGCTCCCCCAGCGCCAGATCGGCGTCGGCTGGCGCACCCTGCAGGACCCTCCGCCGCCCAAACTGGTCGCCACCGCCACCCTCACCGACGTCGACGCCCTCCTCACCCGCATCAAGGCCGTCTCGGGCCCCGGCTCCCAGGCCGCCCGCAAGGCGCTGGTCGAGGAGCTGTTCACCGCCGTCACCAGCCAGGAGCAGTCGTTCCTGCTCCGCCTGCTCTCCGGCGAGCTGCGCCAGGGCGCGCTCGACGGGGTGATGATCGAGGCCGTCGCCAAGGCCTCCGGCGCCGCTTCGGCCGACGTACGGCGGGCGCTCACGCTGCGCGGCTGGCTGCCCGCCGTCGGCGCGGCCGCCCTGTCGGGCGGCGTCGAGGCGTTGCGCGCCTTCAAGCTCGAGGTGGGCCGCCCTGTCGCCCCCATGCTCGCGGGCAGCGCCCCCAACGTCGCCGCCGCCCTGGAGAAGATCGGCGGCGAGGCCGCGCTCGAGTGGAAGCTCGACGGCATCCGCGTGCAGGCGCACCGCTCGGGCGACACGGTGAGGGTCTTCACCCGCACCCTCGACGACATCACGCCCCAGGTCCCCGAACTGGTCGAGGCGGTGCTCGCGCTGCCCTCCGACGACCTGGTGCTCGACGGCGAGGTCCTCGCGCTGCAGCAGGACGGCCGTCCCCATCCCTTCCAGGTGACCGCCAGCCGGGTCAGCAGCAAGACCGACGTCCCGAAGCTGCGCGAGGCCACGCCGCTGAGCGTCTTCTTCTTCGACGCCCTCAGGGTCGGCGGCACCGACCTGCTCGACCTGCCGTACGGCGAGCGGCAGGAGGTCCTCGCCGCCACCGTTCCCCCCGCTCTGCTCACCCCGCGCCTGGTCACCGCCGACCTGCCCGCCGCCGAGGCGTTCTTCACCGAGGTCGTACGGCGGGGCCACGAAGGCCTGGTCGCCAAGTCCCTCACCTCGCCCTACGCGGCGGGCCGCAGGGGCGCGGGCTGGATCAAGGTGAAGCCGCGCCACACGCTCGACCTCGTGGTCCTGGCCGCGGAGTGGGGGCACGGGCGGCGCGAGGGCAAGCTGTCCAACCTTCACCTGGGCGCGCGCGACCCCGACAGCGGCTCGTTCGTGATGCTCGGCAAGACGTTCAAGGGGCTGACCGACGAGTTGCTCGCCTGGCAGACCCAGCGCTTCCTCGAGATCGCCGAAGGCCCCACCGACGAGTGGACCGTCACGCTCAGGCCCGAGCTGGTGGTGGAGATCGCTTTCGACGGTGTGCAGCGCTCGCCGCGCTATCCGGGCGGCATGGCGCTCCGTTTCGCCCGCGTGCTGCGCTACCGGCCCGACAAGCGCGCCGACGAGGCCGACACCGTGGAGACGGTTCGCTCGCTCATGTTCTGATTTCGCACTTCGGCGAAAACCCAAAGATCCAGTGCGTACGCTGGGTCTTCTCACCACGCCGTGACCTGAGTGAGATGTGTCACGGTATGTGGCATTAATTTGCCTTTACCGCTCCTTTGTCGCATATCTTCAAGCGCATTGCGGGGCCTCGACGCCCCGCCACGGGAATCGGCCGACGCGCGTCCCCTCTTCCCCTCCCCCGTCTGGCCCTTCCGTGTCCTGTCCCCCGATCAAGGACTGTGTTTCTCTTGGGTCAGCATTCGAGCAAGCCGTCGCGCCGCAACCCGCTGAGCCGTCTGACGGCTCCGGGCAGACGCCGTTGGACCACCGTCGCCGCGGGCGCCGCCGTACTGGCCGCCTCGACCACCGCGTGGGCCGCCGTCGCGACCGACGACAGCCCGCGGACCACGGCGGGCGCGGGCCTCTTCGCCACCCTCTCCCCTTCCGCGAGCCCCGGCACCTCGTCCGGCACCTTGTCCGGCACCTCTTCCGGGACCGTCTCCCGGACCACGGACGGCACCGCTCCCGCCACCATCGGCGGAACCGTCTCCCCCACCACCGGCGCGACCGCTCCCGGCACCACCGGGACCGTTCCAGGCACGACCGGCGGGACTCCGAGGACGCCGGCCTCCCCCGGCACCTCGGCCACCTCGCCGGACAGCGGCACCGGTAACTTCACCTCCCCGGAATCGGCTTCGAAGGGCGTCTCAGGCTCGAAGGGCACCGCCGGTTCCAAGGACGTCACGGGCTCCAAGGGCGCCCGGGGCTCCAAGGGAGCCGACACCTCTCCCGACGGCGCTCAGGCCAAGGCCTCCCAGGCTCCGAAGGCCGTCGCCGCGCCCGCGAAGCGGAAGGCCCGCGTGCTCTCGTCGGGACGCTGCGGGGCCTCCTTCTACGACGAGCCCCAGATGACCGCCAGCGGCGAGCGATTCAACCCGTCGGCCCTGACGGCGGCGCACAAGTCACTGCCGCTGGGCAGCAAGGTCCGCGTCATCAACCCGTCGAACGGCAAGGCGGTGGTCGTGCGCATCAACGACCGCGGCCCGTACACCGGCGGACGCTGCCTCGACCTGTCCGAGGCCGCGTTCTCCACGATCGGCGACACCAACGCGGGCGTCATGACCGTCAAATACCAGGTACTCGCCGGCTGACCGCACCACACCTCCTCCCGTCCCGCCCCGCCCCGCCCCGCCCCGCCCCGCCCACGATGATGCCCTGGTCGCAGCCACCCCAGACCGCCTTCGCGACCTCACCCCGGGGCTCTCCCAGCCGCAGCCATCACGCTGGCCTTCCACGCCACCCCGATCCAAGCCGTCACGCGACCTCACCATCCACGCCCCGCGAAACCGTCTGACGTCCCACGGGCCATCCCACGGCATCACCCCCAGGTTCCGCAGCCCCAGCCCAGCCGTCCCGCGGCGCCACCCAACAGCAGACCGCCAAGGTGACGCCTCTGGTCGCCGTGCTGCCGCGTCACGTGCCCGCCAGCGGAGTGCGCTCCATCACCGAAGGCGGCCGTCAGGCCCTCGGCCTCGGCATGGACATCAACGGCAACGCCTACGTCGATTACGCCCGTGACGGGCGCATGGCCGTCTCCTTCAACCCAACCTGGCCAGAGGAGCGGTTCGGCGACGACCGGCGCGCGCTCGATCACCTGATGGACGAACGGCGCTTCCGGATCAGCGATGACGACGTCCTCGACAGTCGCGTCGAGGAAATGGAGAGCCTTGGCGTTGATCGGACGCGTCACGGAAACCGACATCGCCACCGACTGGTTCCTGGAGCAGCACTCACGCATCAGACCCGCCTCCTGACGGATCAGCCCGGATCGCGGCCCGGCTGGACGCCGAGACGCCGGCCCGGATCAACGCCCTGGCGAGAGCCGACCAGGCCAGAGCAGCGGAGCAAAGGACAGGGATGGGCCGTGCGCGTTCCTGGCCGCCACTCACCGCTCCATTGCGTCGGATCACAGCGACCCGATGCGATGGCCTCGGATCACGGCTCAGCTGCCCAGCCCGCCATCTGGTTGCTCAACACAACTATCTAGTTGTATGGTCGAACCATGGCGGATGATCGCAAACTCCAGGAGGCCGTGGCGCGGTTCGTGCGGGCCTTCGGCCTTCACCAGCCGGACCAGACCCCTTGCGGGCAGCCCGTCCCGGTGTCGGAGGCTCACGCGCTGGGCGAGCTGGCCAAGGACGGCGCGTTGCGGCAGAGCGAGCTGGCGCACCGGCTCCGGCTGGAGAAGAGCACCACCAGCCGGCTGGTCACGCAGCTCATCAACCGCGGCTGGGCCGACCGCACCCCGGCGCCCGACGACGGGCGCGGCGTGCTGGTCCAACTCACCCCGCACGGGGTGCAAGCCGCAGCCCGGCTGGCCGAGGCCAGAGCCGAGCGGTTCTCCGCCGTTCTGGACCGTGTCCCCGAGGGCGAACGCGCCGGCGTGCTGCGCGCCCTGACCATCCTCACGGAGGCCATAGATGAAACTTAAGGATCGACGCACCAAGGTGCTCATCACGGCGCTCGCGCTCATCGTCGTCGCCGCGACGGCGTACGTGCTCGTCAGCCGGGATGAGCAGCAGGCGCTGGCCGTCCGGCAGGCCGAGATCGCGGCCAGGAGCCGGCAGGTGATGCCCTTCGACCTGGAGCGCACCACGCACCGCTTCGCCAAGTCCGCCACCGGCGGGATGCAGACGGTCACCTCCGACGACCCTGCCGACGCCGAGCAGGTTACCCTGATCCGCGAGCACCTGACCGAGGAGGCGGCGGGGTTCGGCAGCGGCGACTACGGCGACCCGGCCTCCATTCACGGCGGTGAGATGCCGGGCCTGCGCGACCTCGAACAAGGCCACAGCCGCATCGACATCCGCTACACCGAACTGCCCGCCGGCGCCCGCATCACCTACGCCACCACCGACGCGTCGCTGGTGGAGGCGCTGCACGCATGGTTCGACGCCCAGGTCACCGACCACGGACAGCACGCCGAACACGGCTGAGCCATCCCTCGGACGGTCTCTTTCCGCCGGACACGCCTATCTCGTAGATACCTAACGCCGGTATGGTTTCCTGCGCCGTTCCACCTGGCTTGTGGGTCCTCCGGCTGCCGGCCCCCCCAGCCGACCCTCGGACGCGGCGAAGGCCCCAGCCCGCCGATGAAAGGACACCCCTTTCATGCCGACCACGGAAATCGGCTCCGCCCAGCGCGGCGGTGCGGCGCTGCACCTGGCTGGGCCGCATCCCGCCCACCGACGACGCCTCCGGCTGATGATCGCCGGGCGCATCCGGCTCGCCCCATCCAGCAGGCCGGCGGCAACCGGTTAGGAAGAGCACGCAGCCCCTCACCCCATCCCTTGAACCCACCTGGAAGGATCACCGTGATAACGATCCGTCGCGCCACCCCCGATGACGCCTCCACCGTGTACGACCTCATCCGTGCGCTGGCCAAGCACCAGGACCAGGCCTCGGCCATCACGGTGAGCGCCGCCGACCTGAAGCGGATGCTCGCTCGCCCGGAGATCACCTACCTGATTGCCGAGCGGGACGGCCGGGCCATCGGCTACGTCTCCTGGCTGCAGCGAATCAGTTTCTGGTCCGGCGAGGACTACCTCGCGCTGGACGACCTGTACGTGACCGGCGCAGAACGCGGCGAAGGCGTGGGAGAGCAGCTGATGCAGGCCGTCGCCGAAGCGGCCGACGGCAAGGTGATCCGTTGGGAGGTGGCCGAGGCCAATGTGGCGGCTCAGCGGTTCTACGCGCGGATCGGCGCCACCCTCGTCTCCAAGAAGATCGGCCGCTGGCAGCCGAAGTAGCCCGCACTCCGCCGCGCGCATCGACGTCCGAACAGGGCCAGTGCTCGCATGCGGCGCGGCGGCGATGCGTCCACCCCCACCCGTGGGCGGGGGGCAGCAGTTTGGAGCGGAGGATCTGGACCGGGCGGCGACCGCTTCGCGATTTTCGCTGACGTCAGCGCTCAGACCCTTCGAAGGCCGCACCGAAGAATCTTCTTCAGTGCGTTCCTGACCGCGGGGACTCGCCCTCTAGCTGGTCAGTACCGAGTGGATGGACTTCGTCACCACGTCGGCGGCGTCGTGCGGGGGCAGGCGTCCCGCGCGTACCTCGTTCGCTGCGCCATGCAGGATGTAGTGGGTCATGCTGACCAGCCAGGTGGTGGGCAGGTCAGTGCGGAAGACGCCTTGCTCCTGCCCACGGCGGATCAGCTCGGCCATGCGCTCGGCGGGTTCGGCGTGCAGTTCTCGTACCCGTCCTGCGGGGAGGACCCCTTCGGCGGCGGTCAGCAGGGCCGCTGACTCGGCTACGAGTCCCCAGCTCGAGGCCAGCAGGCGGGTCATGGCATCGCGCGCGTCTCCGGCCAGGTCGAGGGACGACAAGGTCTCCTCGCCGGCTCGCAGCGCGTCCATGAGCGCGGCCTCGATGAGGTCGGCCCGGGTGCGGAAGTGCCCGTACAGCGTCATCCGTCCGACGCCGGCGGCCTGCGCGATGTCGTCGGTGGTCGCGTTCGGGTTCGAGCTCATCAACTCGCGCGCCGCGGACACGATGCGGGCGATGTTGCGCTCAGCATCGGCGCGGCGTCTGGAGCCCCCAGGACTGGCAGCCATGCCATCACCTTAAGCCGTATGAGCGTGTACGGATTATAGTGGGAAGCAGAACTCGTATATCGGCATACGAGTTATGGCCTGGAGGATTCGATGATCCAACCCGCAGGGCAACAGACAGCGGCCCAGGAGCCGCATCCGGCGCGGTGGCGCATTCTCGGCTTCCTCGGCGTGGCGCAGCTCATGCTGATCCTTGATGTCACCGTCGTGGCCATCGCACTGCCCCACATCGAGACAGACCTCAGCCTCAGCCGCGAGGCGCTGACCTGGACGGTCAGCGCCTACACGCTCACCTTCGGCGGACTGATGCTGCTCGGCGGGCGCATCACCGACTTACTGGGCGCCAAGCGGGTCGTGATCGCTGGGCTGCTGCTGTTCACCACGGCGTCCCTGGTCGCGGGGCTGGCCGGATCCGCAGGCATGCTGCTGGGCGGTCGGGTGGCGCAGGGGGTCGGGGCCGCGCTGTTGTCTCCCGCGGCTCTGTCGCTGGTGGTGGCCATGTTCGACGGCGAGGAGCGGAACAGGGCCCTGGGCGTCTGGTCTGCGCTCGGCGGCGGGGGCGCCGCCCTCGGCGTTCTCCTCGGCGGCCTGCTCACCGCCGGCCCCGGGTGGCCGTGGGTGTTCCATGTCAATGTGCCCATCGGGCTGGCGATCGCCGCGGTGCTCGCGGTTCTGCTCCCTGCCCGGCCTCTGGCGTCGGCCGACCGGCCCCGGCTCGACGTTCTCGGCGCGATCCTGGTGACGTCCGCCACCGCGTCGTTGATCTACGCGCTCATCGCCGCCGGTGAGCAGGGGTGGCTGAGCGCGCTCATCGGATGGCTCGTGCTGGCGGCCGCCGTGGGCTACGTGCTGTTCGTGTTGTGGCAGAGGCGGGCGCGCTCGCCCCTGATGGACGTGCGGCTGCTGGTCCGCCGGCCTGTGGCGATCGGCGCCTTCCTCATCGTGATGGCGACCGCGCTGATGATCGCGGTGTTCTTCCTGGGGACTTTCTACTTCCAGCACGCTCTTGGATACGGCGCGTTGCAGGCAGGGCTGCTGTTCCTGCCGGTCGCGCTGGCGACGATGCTCGGGGCCAACCTGACCGGACGCATGCTCGGCCGGTGGGGCGGGCGCGGGCTGGCCGTCACGGGTCTGGTTGTCGCGGCGATCGGCATGGCCGCGCCTGCCGTGTCGATGAATCCTGTCAGCGTCGTGGCCGGCGTGGCCGTCGCGGCGGCGGGTACGGGCGCCATGTTCGTCATCGCCTCGGCCACGGCACTCGGCCAGGTGGCGCCGCACGAGGCCGGGATCGCTTCCGGCATCGTGAGCACCTTCCACGAGTTCGGCGCCTCCATCGGAGCCGCCGTCGTTTCGAGCGTCGCAGCCGCGAGCCTGACGGGGACCACGTTGAGCGGTTTCACCAGTGGGTTCACCGTCGCCGCGGTCGCGGCAGCGGTCGGCGCTGTCGCCGCCGCGCTGGTGACGCCTGGCCGCCGCTCGACCTGACTCAGGAACGGTCGCGCTCATCCTGCTGACCGAGCCCGCCCAGTCCATCCCCGGACGGGTCGAGGAGCCCGCCGCCCGCCACATGGTCGCCTTCGCATCGCCCTCATCGCGGTGGGGAGCGGCTTCGTCGCCGGGGAGGAGCCAACCGCGCCTCCCCCCGCCGAGCCGTCTCCCCACGTTGGCGCCGCTCGACGGTTACCCCCGCATGCCCCGATGCCGGCGCCTGCGACTTCCCTCAGCCGCGACTACTTCACCAAGCGCAGGGTCAGCGGGTAGCGGAAGTCGTTCTCCGCCAGCGCGGAGACGCCGCCGACGATCGTCAGGACGAACGCGGCCACCCAGATCACCGGAATCAGCACCACGCCGATGATCGTGAAAGGCAGCAGGATCGTCGCCCCCACCACCGTGAGGTGGAAGTTCAGCGCCTCCATCGCGTGGCGACGGACGTAGGGCGAGGTCTTGCCACTGGTGAGCAGCATGATCAGCGGTCCGATGATGAGCAGACCTGGCAGGGCCAGCAGGTGCGCCGCCGCTCCACCCAGGCGCTCGCCGCTGTCGGCGGGGATCCCTCTAGCACTGGCGGGCGGGACGGACACCGGCCTGGGCACCGACTCCTGCCAGCGGCGCTGCGGGCCGTACAGCTCGGTCATGATCGGCATGAGGTCGCCGTGCGTGCGAGCCGTCATGGCGCGCTCGAGGCGCTCGTCGAACTCGTACTTGTCGAAGCGGCCCTCGGCATAGGCGGCCTTGACGTGCTCGACCACATGCTCGCGGTCCTGGTTGGTGACCCGAAGCTCCATCGGCGGCACCGGGCCGTGCCCATAGGATGCCGGCGCTGGGGTGTGTGGCGCTGCCATGAATGCCATGCCTTTCCTCGTCGGGCGATCTGAACACATCCTCCTCCCTTACATATGAGAAGGCATCGGGAGAAACCCCGATGTCACCCCGATAACAGCCCCGACGCGGGGGCGCGGCGAACGGTATAAAAAGGAGGCATGAGATGGCGAGACCGCTATGGATTGCGGCGCTGGCGCGGGAACAAGATTGCCAAGTTCGACCGTGAGGCCACCGACGCCGATATCGAGGCGCTCATCGCCTTCGCCAAGTCGAAGCGCGGCGTGGAGTTCTTCGTCGAACCGGAGACCTTCGCGACCGACACCACGGCGGTGGCCGTGGCAGACGACGGCGAGTGGACCCGACGGCGCGTCGGCGCGCCCCAGGTGATCCGCAAGGTGGCCCGTGACCTCGCGCTTCCTGTGTACGACGTCCAGTTGACCGGCTATCCACCCCGCATGCGCGCTTATAACGAACGCCGCAAACGTGAGGAACAAGACTAAACCCCACCTCCGCCCCCTACCCCAGACAACGCCCCACCCCAGGCAGTCCCCACCCCAGTCCACCCCAGGCAATGCCCCACCCCAGGCAACGCCCTACCTTCGCCCCCACCCCCAGTCAACACCCCGCCTTCGGCCCCCAGTAAACGCCTCACCTTCGGCCCTACCCCCCAGTCGACTCACCTTCGGCCCCACCCTCAGTCAACTCACCTTCGGCCCTACCCCAGCCCCGCCGTCGCCCTCCAGGCACCGCCCCACTTTCCCCGGCAACCCTCAGCTATCGGCATCACACCCTCGAACACCACGGCCAGTACGCGAGCCTCGCGCGCCGAACCAGTCCACCCGGGACATCACCTCTCTCACGGCGTGGAACGGTTCTGCGCGACGCTCGACCAGCCCCCTGACGCCATGGCTGCGGGGCTACTTCGAGGTGTGCTCGACCGCCCCAGAGCCGTCCACCCTGTCAGCGCTTCGCACGGCGGCTGCCTCGACGCCAAGGCGCCAGAGCTGTGGACTCCACGGGATGTGAGCGCACCCCAGACGCAAGGAGCCAGAGCTGTCGGCTCCACGGGATGTGAGCGCACCCTCAAGGGGCCAAGCCTCACCCGCCCACTGAAGGCGCTCGCCCCTCCTCGTGGGGCCCAGTTGTGCCTTCTAGGGTCGTCCCTCGCCAGGGTTGGGCTACACCCTCCATCTGCGGCGACCCGAGCGAGAGCCAGGGCGGCAACGCAGGCGGAGGCCAGAGCAGCGACGCAAGCAAGAGCAAGAGCGGCAACACAGGCGAGAGCCAGACCAGCAACCCAAGCGAGAGCCAGAGCTGCGACGCAGGCGAGGGCCAGGGCGGATACTTCCTCCTCGTCTGAAAAGTTGCACCCTAGGCCCGTCGCGGCGGCGATGCCGGCGCGATCGAGGGGTTCGTGGAGGGTGGCGTTCGGAGGGCAGCGCGGGTGGTGTTCGGAGGGCAGCGCGCCATCCTGGCCGGAGGGATGGCCGGTCGGGGTCAAGACCTCTGAGGCGACCTCATTCACGTGGCGGAACGGCCTCACCGCTCCGCCTGGCGCTCACACCACTCAGGGTGACCGACCTCCAATCCGACCGCCGTGGGCGCACACCCAGCGGAGGCTCCCGGCCCTCGACGGGAGTGACAGGCTTCTCAGCCCCTCTGTGCGGGGTGCGCGGCGCTAGGGGGCGGGTTCGTCCTTCTCGTCGAGGATGCCGATGAGAGGCAGGAGCCAGCCCGCGTGAGGCGCGCCCATGGCGGAGTCGAGTTCGGCGGGGCTCGGCATGCGGTCGCGTAGCAGCTTCGGTGAGAGCAGGTGCTGGAGGGCGTGCATGAGCAGGTTCGCCATCGAGTAGTCGGGATTGACGGCAAGGGCTCGTTCCAGGGCGATGGTGGCCAGGACGCAGTCGCCGCCACGCCAGGCCGACATGGCGAGCAGCGAGGCGGCCGGGGGGACGAAACGCGGCTCCAGGCGTCGGGTGAGGTCCTTCCAGAGCGCCAGGTGAGCGGGCTGGCCTGCGTCGTCGAGAAGTGTCCACGCCTCGTCGCGGACGCGGATCACAGACAGGTCGAGGCCCAGCCGAGCGGCTTCCCTGTCGTCGACCCTGCCCCCTGACACCGACGTGGCGATGGCCGTACGGACCCTGGCCAGGCCGTCGGCGACGAACCGCTGAGCGAAGTGGCCGGCGTCGGGGGCGGCGGCCAGCCCGGCCCGGAAGGCGGTGACGGCGTCGGCGGTGGCCCTGCGCATCGACAGGCGGACCGGACCCGGCAGCGGGGCGATGGTGGCCTCGAGGGTCGAGCGGTCGGGCAGCGCCACGAGACCCTGGACGGTGGCCTCGGCCGCGATCTGGCTGACGGACGTGTCGTACGGCGTGCCGTCAGGAGGGCAGCAGTCGGCCAGGTCGCAGACGTACGACCAGTAGCGGCCCTGATGGGCGCGCAGCACCTCGCAGAGGGTGACGCCGCACCAGCGGGCGACGCTCATGACCTCGTCGACGGCCGGGGTGACGGAGGCGCCAGGGCCGTAGCCGACGGCGACCAGATGGGTGATCGACTCCCTGGCGAACAGCGCGGCGAGGGGGCGCAGGGTGCCGGGCTGCAGGGGGAGGTTCCAGCGCGCGCAGACCCGCATCTCCCCCTGTCCGACCCGGCCCGCCAGCCCGATCACGACCAGGCTGTCGGTGGGGTGGAAGCCGACGATGTACGGCACCGCGGCCAGGATGTCGGCAGGGGTGGACAGGGTGAGGGCGGGCTCGGTGAGGTCGGTGCTCATGGGGCATGAGGGTGCCCGGCTGGGGGTGGGAATTGTTCGGGCGAGCGGCGTTCTGTGGACAAGGGTGCGGCGTGGGGCCGGCCTGTGGACGAGCGGCGCGCGCCAGCCCGCATCGCGGGCGCGCACTAAGAACTTCTAACGCAATGAGGTAAGGCGTCGCCAGCAGATGAGTGCACAGGCCAGCTTGAGGAAAGCCTCGTGGATGTCGGCACGGACCTCCCAACGGATGCGCAGGCGTCGAAAGGCATGCAGCAAGGCGAACGTCTGCTCCACGACCCAGCGGTGTTTACCCAGGCCGGAGCCGTGTTCGGTGCCGCGGCGGGCGATCAGCGGGCGGATCTGCAGCTCGCGCACCAGGCGGCGGTACTTGTCGTGGTCGTAGCCCC